>DATFAZ010000109.1:0-31367 GCA_035254105.1 Noviherbaspirillum sp.
GCGACGGCCTTTAGGACCACTTCGCCATCCATCTCGTCCACCCGTCGGAGCAGCAGCACCGTTACCGCGGGTTTTGATGCCACCGCGTTTTTTCGCAGCGTCGTCCTGCCACGTAGAAGATACATTGGCAGACTTGATCGATTTTTTATCACCTACTGCCGGTTTTTTCTCGTCTTTTTTCTCTGCGACCTTCTTGTCCGTTGGCTTGTGCAAGGTGCCTTCTGCGGCCTTTGCCGCGGGCGCGGCCGGTGCAGGTTCAGGCGCCTTAATGACCTTACGCGGCGCACTCATCATGGCTTTGATCTGTGCCACTTCGTCCGCAACCATCTTGCGCGCGCGCTCGGTTGCGGCAGCCTTGTCGGCAGCCACTTTTGCATCTTGCTCTACTACCTTTTTCTTGGCTTCCTCTGCGTCAGCTCGCTTCTTTTCGTCAGCAGCAGACAGTTCTGCTTTTTCCGCAACTTCAGCCTTCGCAGCAGCCGCTTTGGCAGCAGCCGTTTTTTCCGCCTCGGCAGCAGCTTCGCGCATCGCCTTGGCTTGCGCCTCTTTCTCGGCTTCCAGCTTCGCAAGACGCTCCTGCTTTTCACGCAGATCCGCCTCTTGGCGCGCAATCAGCTCTGCCTGGCGCTTGGCCTCATCCTCACGTCGCGCGGCTTCCGCTTCGTCGATGACGGGTGCAACCGGCTCTTTCGCTGTCACCTCTTCAACCGCAGGCTCGTCACGCTTGATGAACGTGCGTTTTTTGCGTACCTCCACCTGAATCGTACGCGACTTGCCGGTTGCGTCAGCTTGCTTGATTTCTGTCGTCTCTTTACGGGTCAGCGTGATTTTCTTCTTCTCGCCATCCGGGGCAGCACCGTGTGCACGGCGCAAATGATTCAACAGCTTATCCTTGTCTTCCTTTGACAATGGATCGGACGCCGAACTCTTGTCAACGCCAGCAGCGCGCAGTTGCGTGAGCAGCAAGTCTGCTGGCATCTTCAGTTCGGTGGCAAATTGGGCTACGTTGTTACTCGCCATTCAGTCCTCTTTTCTATGTGACACAGATGATATTAGTGCGGTGCGAGTCATTTCGCCTCAGTCAACTCGCGAGCCTTGGCTTGCAATGCCCGGGCACGGTCATCGTACTTGGCGTCAATGAGCTGCATCTCATCATCGGTCACATCTGCAAATTCGTTTTCAATCAACTGCTGTGCACGCTCCCTCGGCAGAGCCAGAATGGAGCCAAACTCATCATAAGCCAGACCGGCAAATGCGGACAGCGTCTTGACACCCACCAGTCCCAATTTACCCGCCGTAATGCGATCGATCCCATCGAGATTCACAAGAGCATCTTCCATGCCCTCAAGCCCCTCTTCGGAAGCAATGGCTTCAGTTACCAGCGCATCACGAGCACGATTGCGCAGTTCGTTTACCGTGTCTTCATCAAATGCTTCGATATCGAGCATTTCAGTAATAGGCACATAGGCAATTTCCTCAAGGCTGGAAAAGCCTTCGTCCACCAAAATATCTGCGACCTCTTGATCAACATCGAGCCGCTCCATGAACAAGGCACTCGTTGCAGCTCTTTCCGCTGCGGACTTGTCTGCCGACTCCTCCGCAGTCATGATGTTGATCTGCCAGCCAGTCAGTTCTGCGGCAAGTCGGACATTCTGTCCACCACGGCCAATTGCAATCGCCAGATTTTCTTCGTCGACCACGACATCCATCGCGTGCTTCTCTTCGTCCACGACGATCGATGACACGTTTGCTGGCGCAAGCGCGCCAATTACGAATTGCGCCGGATCGTCGGACCACAACACGATATCAACGCGCTCCCCGCCCAACTCTCCAGTTACAGCCTGTACGCGGGAACCGCGCATACCCACACACGTGCCGATAGGGTCGATACGCTTGTCATTAGTGAAAACAGCAATTTTTGCCCGTACGCCGGGATCACGTGCAGCAGATTTAATTTCAAGCAAACCTTGTTCGATTTCCGGCACTTCCAACTCGAACAACTTCATGATGAATTCCGGAGCTGTACGCGACAGAATCACCTGAGGGCCACGTGCATTGCGATCGATACGCAGAATATAGGCGCGAACTCGATCTCCGATACGAAGGTTTTCCTTCGGGATCATCTGGTCGCGCGGCAGGCGTGCTTCGATTTTACCGGACTCGACAATCGCATCGCCGCGTTCCATACGCTTGATAGTGCCAGTTACCAGGGCATCACCACGCGCGAGGAAGTCAGCCAGAATTTGCTCGCGCTCAGCGTCGCGAATGCGCTGGAGAACCACTTGCTTTGTATCTTGCGCAAACCGACGGCCGAAATCGACTGACTCGATTGGCTCCTCGATATAGTCATCAACCTCAATATCAGGGATCTGCTCTTTCGCTTCGAAGTGCAGCACCTCCTGGTCGGGCAATTGCAAGCCCGCCTCGTCGGGAACCACATGCCAGCGACGGAAAGATTCGAACTCGCCGGTATCCCGATCGATGGAGACGCGAACATCCACTTCGCCTTCGTAGCGTTTCTTGGTCGCCTGCGCAAGCGCATGCTCGAGCGCCCCGAATACGATTTCCTTATCGACGTTTTTCTCTCGTGCTAGCGCATCGACCAACAACAATACTTCGCGACTCATGCTTTGCGACTCCTAAAGTCCACTTTTGGCACCAAACGTGCCTTGTCCACATCGGCGAGTGTAAATTCCAGCATCGCCGGCCCTTCTTTTCCCTCAAATTCCAGTTTCAGCATGTCGCCTTCGGGTGCGTGCAGCACGCCTTGAAACGACTTGCGATTCGGCGTTCCAGGCATTGGCAGGCGCAGCTTTACGGTTGCCTCCTGCCCGATGAAACGCATGTAATCGGATATTTTTTTCAGCGGCCGATCCAGGCCTGGCGAAGAAATCTCCAGTCGCTCATAGTTGGCATTTTCGACCGTCAGCATATGCGATAGCTGATGACTGACCTTTTCGCAGTCCTCAACAGTAATATTTCCCTTTTCAGCATCTTCCGGCGGGAAATCGATATACACGCGCAACAAACCATGGGCCGCCTGCTCGAAATCCACTAGCTCATAGCCCATGCCAACGACCGTTTTTTCAATTAATTCCAGCAACCGCAAAACAATTCTCCGTACGACACAACCTATACAAACCGTTTAAGAAAAAAAAAATGGGCATCCGCCCATCTTTTTATCGCCCCGACCAACACACGGTGGCCCCACTATTTTCTCGCAGGTCGATTTGTTAACTCACTAATTATAAACAAATATTTGACCCACCGCAATGGCAATAGCCCCTTCAAAAAAGCGGGCGAACCGGAATATTTCCTGGTAATGCAGAGTCGGGAGAAAATTTGCAACCTTAGCCACGTGTCCGCCGACGCCCCACTCCCAGCGCCGCCACACCAATACGCGGCCGGCCACCATTGTTGCGAGACTGGCCGATATCAGGGAAGCCTAGCGCCGTCTGCAAAGGATCAGGCTGGCGGCCGCGCTGCTGGCCTTGGGTACGACCATTGCCTCGGGCCGACCCACGTTTTTGCCCTTCATTTTTATCAAAGCCGATATTACCGTTTCGGTCTCGCCCCTGTCGATCCGGACGCCCCCCTTTGACTTTTCCCTGACTTTGACCGACTTTCTTTTCCAGTCCGCTCGCCGCCATCAAATCTCTTACCGCATGCTCATCCAATTCATCCCAGCGCCCACGCTTCAAACCACTCGGCAAGGTAAGGGAACCATATCTCGTACGAATCAGGCGTGACACAGTCAATCCGACCGCCTCGAACATGCGCCGCACCTCACGATTACGCCCCTCTCCAATGGTCACACGATACCAACGATTGGCTCCTTCTCCACCACCATCAGAAATTTTTGAAAACTGAGCAATACCATCCTCCAACTCAACGCCACTTAACAATCTCTGGCGCATGCCCTCTTCCAATTCTCCCAATACGCGCACCGCATATTCACGCTCAATCTCGTAACGCGGATGCATCAACCGATTAGCCAAATCTCCAGAAGTCGTAAACAGAAGCAAACCTTCGGTATTGAAATCAAGACGACCAACTGCCAGCCATTTTCCCGCCTTCATCGTCGGTAGTCGCTCAAAAACGCTTGGCCGCCCCTCAGGGTCGTTGTTGCTAACGATTTCACCTGCGGGTTTATGGTATATCAGCACACGAGGTGGTCGCGTGCTGATCTTGCGCTGTATTAATTTGCCATTGATGCGGACCTGGTCCGTAGGCAGGATGCGCTGCCCAATATGGGCAGGCTCTCCATTAACCGACACACGACCGGCGATAATCAATTCCTCCATGTCGCGACGCGACCCAAGTCCCGCATCTGCCAATACTTTGTGCAGCTTTGGAGCGTCATCATCGGAAGTCAAGTCACGGCGCACATTTTTTACTTGAGCCCGTCGTCCTGCACCAGCAGATGATCCCTCATCGGCTGATGCACTATCAAATGCATCCGATGTAACGAAGGAAAATATTTCATCCGCACTCACCGCTTTTGTGCGAGGTTGCAGGCCCTTGCCATTCCCCCCCTGCTTGCCTTTTGACTGTTGATTTTGCCGCTCGCCACGCTTGGATGTATTTCGATCAGTACGTTGCGGCTTGTTCGTTTTAGGAGGAAGGCCCTCACCCACCGGAACTTGCGCATCGACCGGGCTGCCAGCGGCAGGCCCGGCCTCCGCTATTTTTCCGCCCCCCTCTGGACGAGGAGTGCGTGTCCGCCGCAAGCTGCGCGGTCCACGCACGCCGCGTTTTGCTGGCTTCTTTGCACCTTCATCAGTCTGCCCTTGGGCAGATATTTCGATATTTGCCTGATGCTGGCTATCCTCAGATTCGGATTTGCTAGAAGGATCGGTGGACAGACCTACGGACATGTCATTGCGGGTTGGCAGAGTCATCGTTCAATTCTTGAGTGTTCTGGCTTGGTTCTGCGTCATTCTGTGCATTTGTCACAGCCGCAGCGTTGAGTAAGTGCACCTCCTCCTCAGATTTTGAGGAGACAGACTGCATTGCATAAGACATGCGTTCGGGGTTCGCGGCGTCGGCAATCTCTTGCGATACATCAGCGATATCTGCTGATTCACCGGGTATATCATCTTGCACCTCTGTCAAGCGGATTTGCTCTACAAATTCCATAAGCGCCGCCTGATCCAACGATGAAGGCGTAGCGGAGAAACTTCCGTTTGGCGCCTCTTCTTTTGTGACTTGCTGTAGCGGGGGAAGCTGCTCCAGAGATGTTAAGCCAAGATCGTCGAGAAATTGCCTAGTCGTCGCAAACAGGGCCGGGCGTCCCGGTACGTCACGATGACCAATGGCTTCAATCCACCCACGATCTTCCAACATTTTGATGGTTTGCGAATTTACCGTTACACCACGAATTTCCTCGATATCCCCGCGCGTAACAGGCTGCCTGTATGCGATGATCGCCAGAGTTTCGAGAGTGGCACGTGAATACTTGGGCGGCTTTTCAGGATTAAGCCGATCCAGATATTTTTTCATTTCTGGTCGACTCTGAAAACGCCATCCCGTTGATAGACTAACTACTTCAATACCTTTGTCGGACCAGTCGCTGCGCAACTCTTCCAACATCGACTTGATGGTGTCTGCGCCGATTTCTTCGGAACTGCCGCCATTTTCCACATAGAGCTTTTTCATGTCGTTGATCGACAATGGCTCATGCGCGCACAGTAAGGCGGTTTCGAGGACTTTCTTGGCCTCAGTCGTATTCATTTTACGTCTTGTTTTCTACCAACAATGTGCAGAAGTTATTGCCAACAGCAAGCATTTCCACAATGCCGCCCGGTTAGAGAACCCGTTGATGCTATTCCGTCGCCCGATTTATTGGAGGTGTAATGAAGGCGGGAATTAATAAGACTAAAGACTTGGTTGCGGGGGCAGGATTTGAACCTGCGACCTTCGGGTTATGAGCCCGACGAGCTGCCAGACTGCTCCACCCCGCGTCTGAAGAAATGAAGTATATCCGGTATCTGCCCGCAACGCAAATGCAATTCTTAGCTATTGGGGCAGTGATACACTTGCAATCCTCATTTACACCAATAAGAAGTGCGCGGCAATCAGCGATTACAATTGGTTTTGCCAGTTATTTCACCTTCGTAGCGGTTCCCATGAAATTTTGTTCTGAATGCGCACATCCAGTATCGGTGCTAATTCCGCCAGACGATAATCGACCGCGCTACGTGTGCGAGCAGTGTGGCATTGTCCATTACCAGAATCCAAAGATGGTGATCGGCTCCATTCCGATATGGGAACAAAATGGCGAAACACTCGTCCTGCTCTGCAAACGTGCAATTGAACCACGCTATGGATATTGGACATTACCAGCCGGATTTATGGAGAATGACGAGACCACGGGCGAGGCGGCTCTACGCGAGACGGAGGAGGAAGCCGGCGCCCGCATCGATTTGCACGAGCTTTTCTCGCTACTTAACGTGCCGCATGTTCATCAAGTGCACATGTTCTATCGTGCCACACTGCTCGATCTAGATTACCAGGCCGGAACTGAAAGTCTTGAAGTGCAACTGTTTTCGGAAAAGGAAATCCCATGGGACGACATCGCCTTTCCTACAGTAAGTCATACCTTGAAATTTTTCTTTGCTGACCTGGCCCGCATCAAGCGAGAAGGTGGCGAATATGCGTTGCATACACGAGACTTCAGAAAATCGATGTCCCCAACATAGAGCATTAGCATAACCTCGCTCTCGGTCGAGAAATCGGCGGCTAGTTAGCGAATGAAAGTAACACCATGTTAATGAACACGCGACAACAGATCGATTCAAACTGATACTTTTGCACTCAAATGTTCAGCGATCTCAGCTTTACGCTGCTTTCTTACCATTCCTCCAATTAGCCCAAGGAAGCGCAATGATCCCCTGGCTAACACACGGGACGCCTTTTCCGGACGTATCAACCGCATTGACAGAAACTGATGGTGCGCCGGGACTACTTGCTGCAGGCAGTGACCTATCACCGCAACGCTTGCTCGAGGCATATCGGCGTGGCATCTTCCCATGGTTCTCGGAAGGCCAACCTGTGCTGTGGTGGAGCACCGATCCACGCATGGTCTTATTTACCGAACATTTTGCTGTCTCCCGCAGCCTGAAAAAAAGCTTAAAGAAAGTCGAGCAAAGCAGATTGACGAATGGCCCTTGGCAAATTCGTTTCAATACAGCATTCGAAGAAGTGATGTACGCCTGTGCCGCGCCACGAAAAGAGGGGGCGGGCACCTGGATTTCAGAGGAGATCATTCGCGGGTATAGCCAACTGCATCGTCAGGGTTATGCACACTCCTCCGAAGTATGGCTTGATGATCGACTTGTAGGGGGCGCATACGGCGTTTCCATTGGCAGAATGTTTTACGGTGAATCCATGTTCGCCCGGGTGACCGATGCATCCAAAATTGCGCTCGCATATTTGGTGCATTTCCTACGTCTAAACGGCGTTGAATTGATCGACTGCCAGCAAGAAACGTCACATCTGGCATCCTTGGGCGCGATGCCCATCCCAAGAGAGGAATTCATCGCTCGGCTACAGGAGGCAATCAAGCACCCGCAAATTAAAATCTGGCAGCCAATAGGCGTGTTTTGAGGCCATTGAAAAAATTCTTAGGCCTGGTGCGTCATAACGTGTAAATTATCAGTGTCAGCATCGCAGCCAGGCAATACGACCATGACGCATCTTCAGGAACTGCCCTTCTCCACCTTGCAGTTTTATGCTACGGCGCCCTATCCATGCAGTTATCTCGAAGGACGCCAGGCACGCTCGCAAGTCGCAACTCCTTCCCATCTGATCAACGCAGATGTTTATTCCGAACTGGTCCGAAACGGCTTCCGTCGCAGCGGCATTTTTACCTATCGCCCGTATTGCGACGGTTGCCATGCCTGCGTTCCCGTCCGCGTAAAAGCAGGTGAATTTACGGCGAATCGTAGCCAACGGCGCGCCTGGAACAAACACCAGGACCTGACGACTTGGGTGACCACCCTGACATATGCGCCAGAACATTACGATTTGTATTTGCGCTATCAGGCTGCCCGACATGCCGGGGGCGGCATGGATCAGGATAGTCGCGATCAGTACGCACAATTCCTGCTGCAAAGTAAAGTAAATACACGCCTCGTTGAATTCCGCAGCAGTGACGAAATCCTGCGCATGGTCAGCATCATTGACGTTCTTAACGATGGCCTTTCGTCGGTCTACACCTTTTATGATCCGGACGTGATCGGGGCATCCTTCGGAACATTTAATGTTCTATGGCAAATCGAACAGGCAAAACGCCTGGAAATGCCATATGTGTATTTAGGATACTGGATTCAACACAGTCAGAAGATGGCCTATAAAGTGAATTTCAAACCCCTGCAAGCACTCAGGCAGGGTAAATGGGAGGAATGGGGCGCAAGTCGTTAATGATGAGGAATTGACGCAGTGCAAGAGTAAAATAATGGGTTTGGTTGCGGTACACCACCGTACTACCCCGGTTTAACTCTGGCCTCTTATGTCTGACAAACTTCTCTACGCGCTTGCCCGCCCTCTGCTGTTCTCGCTCGATCCCGAAGCGGCACATAATCTCATCCTTCCTTCGTTAAAACGGGCTACCGCACTTGGACTCACCAAACTGCTTGACCATCCTCGCCCCGATCCCCGAAACGTCATGGGAATTACCTTTCCCAATCCGGTCGGACTGGCAGCCGGGCTGGACAAGGATGGCGCCTATATTGACGGCCTGGCAGCGCTAGGATTTGGCTTTATCGAGGTCGGCACAGTAACGCCGCGCGCGCAACCGGGTAATCCTTTACCGCGCCTGTTTCGCCTGCCAAAAGCGAACGCAATCATCAATCGCATGGGGTTTAACAATGGTGGTGTCGATGCTTTTGTCGCCAATGTGCAGGCATCCAGGTTCTATCAGAACAAGGAGGGTATCCTCGGGTTAAATATCGGCAAAAATGCGAGCACCCCAATCGAGCGGGCCGCCGACGATTATCTGCATTGTCTGGAAAAAGTGTATCCGTATGCGAGCTATGTAACGGTAAATATCTCTTCGCCGAACACAAAAAACCTACGCCAATTGCAGGGCGGATCAGAACTCGACGGACTGTTATCCGCGCTGAAGGATGCGCAGCAACGCCTCGCCGATCGGCATAAGCGTTACGTGCCAATCGCCCTGAAGATTGCACCCGACATCGACGGCGAACAAATCAAAACTATTGCTGCCGCACTACTGCACCACAAAATGGATGCCGTTATTGCAACCAATACCACCATCACGCGCGATGCGGTAAAGGGCCTGCGTCATGCAGAGGAAACCGGCGGGCTGTCGGGAGCCCCGGTATTTGAACTGTCCAATACCGTGATCCGCGCACTGAAATCAGAGTTGGGCGAAGCGCTGCCCATCATCGGCGTTGGCGGTATTCTTTCCGGCAAAGATGCGAAAGCAAAAGTCGACGCCGGGGCGTCCCTGGTGCAGTTATACACCGGCCTCATTTATCGAGGACCAGGATTGATCGCCGAGTCCGCTAACGCCTTGCATCGATAAACCCTGGGCGCAAGCGCCGCCAATAGCAGACATCAACAAAAAAGCCCGAATCACTTTCGTGAATTCGGGCTTTTAACGTCAGAGGAGGCTTACTCGACTTCCAGCGTTTCTTCGGGGGCCGGCGGTGGTGTAGCATCACCTTCCGCAAAATCGAGCTTGATCTGCTCCTGCTCATCCAGATCGACCGTTACCCGACCGCCAGAAACGAGTTTGCCGAACAAGAGTTCGTCTGCCAGTGCTTTGCGGATCATGTCCTGAATCAGGCGAGACATCGGCCGTGCACCCATCAGCGGATCGAAACCCTTCTTCCCGAGGAATTTGCGCAGGCTTTCAGTAAAGACAGCTTCCACTTTCTTCTCGTGCAATTGCTCCTCAAGTTGCATCAGGAACTTGTCGACCACACGCAAAATGATGTCCTCGTCCAGCGCCTTGAAGCTGATGATCGCATCCAGACGATTACGGAATTCCGGTGTAAACATGCGCTTGATGTCGGCCATCTCGTCACCAGCTTCTTTCTTGTCGGTGAATCCGATCGAGCGCTTCTGCAGGCTTTCCGCACCCGCATTCGTGGTCATCACAATAATCACGTTACGGAAGTCAGCTTTGCGGCCGTTGTTATCAGTTAGCGTGCCGTGATCCATCACCTGCAACAAGATATTGAAAATATCCGGATGCGCTTTTTCGATTTCATCCAGCAGCAGCACGGCATGCGGCTTCTTGGTGATCGCCTCGGTCAGCAAGCCACCTTGGTCGAATCCGACATAACCCGGCGGAGCGCCAATCAGACGGCTTACCGCATGGCGCTCCATATATTCCGACATGTCGAAACGAATGAGCTCAATGCCAAGGATGAATGCAAGTTGCTTTGCAACCTCGGTCTTGCCAACACCCGTCGGACCGGAGAACAGGAATGCACCGATCGGCTTATCAGTCTTGCCCAAGCCGGCACGCGCCATCTTGATCGCAGAGCTAAGCGCCTCGATCGCAGGATCCTGGCCAAACACAACATTTTTCAGATCACGGTCGATTGTCTGCAGCTTGGTACGATCGTCCTGATTGACCGTTTGCGGCGGAATACGGGCAATCTTCGAAATGATGTCCTCGATCTCGGATTTGCCAATAGTTTTCTTCTGTTTCGACTTCGGCAGGATGCGTTGCGCCGCCCCTGCTTCATCGATCACGTCAATCGCCTTGTCTGGCAGATGCCGGTCGTTGATGTAGCGTGCTGCCAGTTCGGCAGCACAGGTCAGCGCAGATGCCAGATACTTGACGCCATGATGCTCTTCGAAGCGCGACTTCAGGCCGCGCAGGATCTGAACCGTCTGCTCGACGGTCGGCTCGTTCACATCGATCTTCTGGAAACGACGTGACAGCGCGTGATCTTTCTCAAACACACCACGGAATTCGGTATAGGTGGTCGCGCCAATGCACTTTAGCTGACCGCTGGACAATGCGGGCTTCAGCAGATTGGACGCATCCAGCGTACCACCCGATGCCGAGCCGGCACCGATAATCGTATGAATCTCGTCAATAAACAGAATGCCGTGAGGGTTGTCACGCAGTTGCTTGAGTACCGCTTTCAGGCGTTGCTCAAAGTCGCCACGATATTTTGTCCCGGCCAACAGCGCGCCCATGTCGAGGGAATAGACAACGGCATTCTGCAACACCTCTGGGACATCGCCCTGGGTTACGCGCCATGCGAGCCCCTCGGCAATTGCGGTCTTACCAACACCGGCTTCGCCGACCAGGAGCGGATTATTCTTGCGGCGCCGGCACAAGGTCTGGATCACGCGCTCAACCTCGGATTCCCGTCCGATCAGCGGATCGATCTTGCCTTCGGCGGCCAACTTGTTCAGATTCTGCGTGAACTGATCAAGTGGGCTTTCCTTCTGCTGAGCTTCCGCCTGCGCCTCTTCGGCGCCTTCCGGCGATTTCGGCGTATCAGCCTGCTGATCCTTGCGCACGCCATGCGAGATGAAATTCACGACATCCAGTCGCGTAACGCCCTGCTGGTGCAAGTAATACACGGCATGCGAATCCTTCTCGCCAAAGATGGCAACCAGCACATTGGCGCCAGTCACTTCTTTCTTGCCGTTGGATGCCGACTGCACATGCATGATTGCCCGCTGAATCACGCGCTGGAATCCAAGCGTAGGCTGCGTATCGACTTCACTCGTTCCGGGAACGGTTGGTGTATTGTCAGCGATAAAATTGGTGAGCGTCTTGCGCAAATCCTCGATATTGACAGCACATGCGCGCAGCACTTCCGCCGCCGAAGGATTGTCAAGTAAGGCAAGCAGCAGATGCTCGACGGTGATGAACTCGTGCCGAGCCTGACGCGCCTCGACAAAAGCCATGTGTAGACTAACTTCCAGTTCCTGCGCAATCATGCTTCCTCCATCACGCATTGCAAGGGGTGTCCTGCTTTTCGAGCGTGGGTTAATACTAACTCTACTTTAGTCGACGCTATGTCTTTGGGATAGATGCCGCACATACCTTTTCCATCACGATGAACCTTGAGCATGATTTGCGTCGCGGTTTCGCGGTCTTTGTTAAAGTACTCTTGAATGACCGTAACAACAAACTCCATTGGCGTGTAGTCGTCGTTTAAAAGCAGAACTTGGTACATCGGCGGCGGCTTAAGCTTCTGCTCTTGCCTAGCAAGTACCGTACCGTTTTCATGCTGAGTTGCCATTCGTTTATTCTAGAGCGTTCAACTTTCACCCAATGCGTGAAAGTAAAGGATATTCCAACTGTATATTGATATTACCCCCTTTCTGCGCAGTTCGCAGATGTAGGTCAAAGTAGCGAATTCAAGGGAAAGCTCGACGAAAACATAGTTGCAAAAACTCAAAAACGCTCGGAAAAGCGTCTTGACTTTTAGATTTTTTGCAGGAACAATGGTATTTATTGACAGTTACACACTTATAGTGTTGTCAATACGAAGTGAGCAAGTGATAAGAGGGGGCAGCGTGTCGCGAGGCTTCTTGCTTTTACGGCTCGTGTGATTGGTTTTTATTTGAAAGACGCTTTTATGGCAACAGGTACCGTCAAGTGGTTCAACGATTCCAAAGGCTTCGGATTTATCACTCCGGATGACGGCGGTGAAGATTTGTTCGCCCACTTTTCCGCAATTCAGATGAATGGCTTCAAGACTCTCAAAGAAGGCCAAAAGGTTTCGTTCGAAGTCACGCAAGGCCCGAAAGGCAAGCAAGCTTCCAACATTCAGGCCCCCTAATCACAGCGATTAGCAAGAGCATAGAAGACCCCGCCATGGCGGGGTCTTTTTTGTCTGCAAGAATTTAGGAGAATCCGCACTGTTGCAATGTGCGGTTGTTACATGACGAGTGTATATTCCACACGTTATCTTTATAGACACAAAAAGATCTCGTGTTTTTTGTACTTCAAATAAAAAAGCCGGATCGCAGGATCCGGCTTTTTATTAGGCCCAAACAATCTTACATGTTTGCGATCATCACATCACCGAAACCAGAGCAAGATACCTGCGTTGCACCTTCCATCAAGCGCGCAAAGTCATAGGTTACCTTCTTGGAAGTAATGGATTTTTCCATCGAGCTAATAATCAGATCAGCCGCTTCTGCCCAACCCATGTGACGCAACATCATTTCAGCAGACAAAATGAGCGATCCCGGGTTCACATAGTCCTTGCCAGCATACTTCGGTGCCGTGCCGTGAGTAGCTTCGAACATCGCTACCGAATCCGACAAATTGGCACCCGGAGCAATGCCGATACCACCGACCTGAGCAGCCAGCGCGTCAGAGATGTAGTCGCCATTCAGGTTCAGTGTAGCGATCACACTGTACTCGTTCGGACGCAGCAGGATTTGCTGCAGGAACGCATCAGCAATCGAATCCTTGACCGTGATTTCCTTGCCGGTCCTCGGATTCTTGAATTTGCACCATGGGCCGCCATCGATCAGCTCAGCACCAAATTCTTTTTGTGCCAAAGCATAAGCCCAATCACGGAAGCCACCTTCGGTGTACTTCATGATATTGCCCTTATGAACGATAGTCACAGATGGCTTATCGTTGTCGATCGCGTACTGAATTGCCTTGCGAACCAGGCGCTCGGTGCCTTCACGGGAAACGGGCTTGATGCCAATACCCGACGAGCCCGGGAAGCGGATCTTCTTGACGCCCATTTCCTTGATCAGGAAATCGATCAACTTCTTCGCTCCGTCTGAGCCTTCCTGCCATTCGATACCAGCGTAAATGTCTTCCGAGTTTTCACGGAAGATCACCATATCGGTCTTTTCAGGCTCGCGGACCGGCGATGGCACACCTTTGAAGTAACGTACCGGACGCAAGCACACGTACAGATCCAGCTCCTGGCGCAACGCCACGTTCAGCGAACGGATACCGCCGCCAACCGGAGTAGTCAACGGCCCCTTAATCGATACGACATATTCTTTCAGAACCTGCAGCGTCTCTTCCGGCAGCCAGACGTCGGGACCATAGACCTTGGTGGATTTTTCACCTGCAAAAATTTCCATCCAGCTGATCTTGCGCTTGCCGCCATAAGCCTTAGCCACTGCTGCATCAACCACCTTAATCATGACCGGACTGATGTCCACGCCGGTACCATCGCCTTCGAGATACGGAATGATCGGGTTGTCGGGTACATTCAACGAGAAGTCAGCATTGACGGTGATTTTTTTGCCGTCGGCAGGCACTTTGATATGTTGATACATCGTATGCTCCGGGGGTTGAGGAGGAAAAGAGAGACCGTTCTTACTTCAAATTTTTGTTTTAAAGCGTACTCGGTCTTATATAAGACATAAGACTGCGTTTCGTATTATGCACCAGTATTTTACTCTGTGCCATACTTTTTGCGACCCAGAAAAAAGCAATACCAGAATGGCAACTACACCTTCGAAGACGCGACAAGCATTCCAACGAAGTTCATTACGCGATCAGCTTAGTTTCAAAGAACTCATATTCAAAGCATAAAATTACGCCTCATCGATTCAACACCTTTCCCAGAGGAAGTTCCACACTTCCCCTTCTCGCACATGCCTCTTATTCTTTTCAATAAACCTTTCCAGGTGATGTGCCAATTTTCTCCTCATCCTACACGGGCGACATTGGCCGATTATCTTGATATTCCCGGGATTTATCCGGCCGGGCGGCTGGATGCGGATAGCGAAGGTCTGTTGCTGCTTACCGATGACGGGCAACTCCAGCACAGGATTAGTCACCCAAGCAGCAAACAACCCAAGACCTACATTGCGCAGGTCGAGGGCATTCCAGACAACGCAATGCTGGAACGATTACAACGTCCGCTGGACTTGGGCGATTTTGTGACGCAAGGGTGCGCAGTAAAGGAAATCGAGCCCCCACAGTGGTTATGGGAACGCGACCCGCCGATTCGGGAACGAACCAATATTGCGACGAGCTGGCTGGCGATTACCCTCTCAGAAGGAAAAAATCGCCAAGTGCGCCGCATGACTGCCGCGGTTGGGCTGCCGACCTTGCGGCTAGTAAGAATTGCCATCGGCGCTTTTTCGCTTGCGACCCATCCCCTCTGGCCGGGTGAGTGGCGAGAAGTGTCTGCCACGGACCTGGCCTAAGCAAAACCCTGAAAAAGCTTACACGTCTTTTCTTTTTATATTTATCAGTTAAGCTTTGCCACTTCCTCACTTATCTCCGACCCTCGCATGACCACCAAATCATCCATTTCCGCTTCAGTGATACTTGCCGCGGCATTTGCTACTGCGGCACCTTCCGCCAATAGCCAGCAAGCTGTGAAATTCCCAGTCATTTCATTGAATGCCGGGATTCATGTCATCAAGGCGGAAGTGGCTGCACGGGAAGCTGAACGTCAGCAAGGCTTGATGTATCGGGAGAAAATGGGGCCGAATGAAGGAATGGTGTTTCTGTTTAACGCGCCTGCCGGTGTCTGCATGTGGATGAAAAATACCCTCATTCCCCTCTCAGTCGCTTTCATTGATGACAGCGGCAAGATCGTGAATATTGAAGATATGCAGCCACAAACCACCGAGTCTCACTGCGCGAAGAAGCCGGTGCGCTACGCTCTGGAGATGAACCTTGGCTGGTTCAAACAGAAAAATATCAAGCCTGGCACTGTGATCGAAGGCTTGCCCAGATAAGATAAGATTTGCCGTTTTAAGGCATTCAGAACCACAGAAAGAGAAAGCACAAACGACAAAACCGAGTAACAATATTTTGTTACTCGGTTTTTTATTCCTATACGCTAACAGCTATGCCGTTAGCGAGAACAGACTTAGGCCAGCGCCTTCAGGGCAGCAGCCAAACGGCTCTTGTGGCGTGCAGCCTTGTTCTTGTGAATGATCTTTTTGTCGGCGATGCGATCGATCGTCGACACGGAAGCCAGGAATACTTGCGATGCAGCAGCCTTATCACCACCTTCAATTGCCTTACGAACGGCTTTGATCGCGGTGCGCAGCGTGGAACGCTGGCTGGAGTTATGAGCGTTTTGCTTGACTGCTTGACGAGCACGTTTGCGCGCTTGTGCGGTATTTGCCATGAATATTTCCTAAATCGAAATCGGACTTTGTTCGCGGACTGCGAGACAGAATTCTGTAAAGCTGCGGATTATAGCGTTTTTTTAGGAAATGAGCAATCGGCTATAATTGCGCCCCATGAATCTGCACAAAACGCTGGCCACTGTTTCCGGCATGACGATGCTCTCCCGCGTGACGGGCTTGTTGCGCGAACTCCTGATTGCCCGCGCATTCGGCGCCTCCGCCTACACCGACGCCTTTTTCGTGGCGTTTCGTATCCCCAACCTGCTGCGCCGGTTATTTGCCGAAGGGGCATTTTCTCAGGCCTTTGTTCCAATTCTGGCCGAATACAAGAACCAGAAAGGAGAAGCGGCAACCAAGGATCTGGTCGACCATGTCGCTACCGTCCTTATGTGGGCGCTCCTCGGAACCTGCATTCTCGGCATTGTCGCATCCCCGATCATCGTTTATTTAATTGCAACAGGATTGAAATCCGAGCCGGAAGCATTTGCCAGCTCGATACTCATGACCCGATTTATGTTCCCGTACATTGGCTTCATGGCATTTGTCGCATTGTCCGGTGGCATCCTGAATACATGGCGGCAATTCCAGATCCCTGCTTTTACACCGGTTCTTCTCAATCTGTCGTTTATTGCTGCCTCGCTGCTTGTTGCACCGCATATGGAACAGCCGGTATACGCATTGGCACTGGCAGTCGTTGTCGGCGGCATTTTGCAAATGGCGATCCAGATCCCTGCCTTGCGCAAGATCGGTATGTTGCCGCGCATCGGATTGAACCCGAAGTTTGCGTTAAGCGATCCCGGCGTGCGGCGGGTACTAAAACAGATGGGACCTGCCATCTTTGCAGTATCTGTTGCGCAAATCAGCCTGATTATTAATACAAATATTGCATCCCGCCTGGAGAACGGCAGCGTATCGTGGCTATCCTATGCCGACCGTCTGATGGAATTTCCTACCGCCCTGCTGGGTGTTGCGTTGGGCACCATCCTGTTACCGAGCCTCTCAAAAGCCCATGCGACGGGAAATCAAACGGAATATTCTGCCCTTCTGGACTGGGGTCTGCGCCTGACTTTTCTTATTGCCCTGCCCTCTGCGGTGGGGCTGGCCACATTGTCTGAACCACTTACCACCACATTGTTTCATTATGGGAAGTTCGATGTGCAGTCGGTCGCAATGACCGGACGAGCACTTGTGGCGTACGGCGTCGGCTTGATTGGCCTAATCCTGGTAAAAATTCTGGCACCTGGCTTTTATGCGAAACAGGACATCAGAACACCAGTCAAGATTGCTATCGGCGTACTGATCGCCACCCAGCTGATGAACTTGTTGTTTGTGCCGTGGATCGCCCATGCAGGCCTGGCGTTGTCAATCGGATTGGGCGCTTGCATCAATGCCGGATTCCTGTTTTGGGGCCTGCAGAAACGAGGTATCTATATCCCTCATTCTGGCTGGGGCCTGTTCCTGGCCAAGCTGACAGGAGCGCTGTTCCTGCTTGCCGCTGTTGCGCTGTGGACTGCCGGGCACTTCGACTGGATTGCCATGCAAGCGAGGCCCTTGCAGCGCATCGGCGCCTTGGCTCTCGTGATGGCTGCCTGCGGTATTACGTATTTCGGGGCGCTGCTGGCAATGGGATTTCGTTTCAGGGATTTCAAGCGGGTCTCTATCTGAGCGGCAAATCATTGCCCATTTTTCGATTGCCCTTTATTTGCCAAACCGATGGTTTATGATGGTCATGTATGGTCATTAAAGCCCTCGATTACTTTACGTCGCTGGTTCAACAGGACGACTCTATTCCGTTGTTCGAGGCGGCATTGGCGATTGCTCAGGACGTGGAGCCGCAACTGGATTTGGCGGCAACGCAGGCGGAAGTCGATATTCTGGCGGCCCGGCTGCAACGTCGACTTGCGCCGGATGCTTCAAGCATACAGAAACTGCGCCTGCTGAATCACTTCTTCTACCGGGAGCTGGGATTCGCCGGCAATGTGAACAATTATTACGATCCGGATAACAGTTACCTTCACCGCGTGCTCAGTACGCGACGCGGCATTCCGATTTCACTAGCGGTGCTCTATATGGAGCTGGCCCAGCAAATCGGCCTCAATGTAACAGGGATATCCTTTCCGGGCCATTTCCTGATGAAGCTGTCGGTGCAGTCGGGGGATATCGTTCTCGACCCATTCAATGGAGCAAGCCTGACCCGGGAGGAACTCGAAGAACGGCTGGAGCCGTATTTCGAACACCAGAGCTATCCCGGCGCGACGCCGCTATCCTATTACCTGCACGAGGCACATCCACGTGAAATTCTGGTGCGCATGTTGCGCAACCTGAAAGCGGTATTTTTGGAAAACATGCGCTGGCAACGGGTCTTGAACGTCCAGCAGCGCCTGTTGATTCTGTTGCCGGATGAAATTACCGAGCGGCGTGATCGGGGATTGGCCTACGCAAATCTGGAATGCCCGCAAGCAGCCCTGCTGGACTTGGAAGCTTATCTCATGGAACGGCCATATGCGCCGGATGCAGAACTATTGCGCAGCAAGTTGCCGGAACTGCGCGAAGCCACCAAACGCATGAACTAATCTCGCTTCAGCCTTTTGCTTTCGCTTCGATTGCTTCCCACTTCTCCAGGTTCTCCAGCAACAAGGAATCGATTTCGGCGTAGCGCGCGTTCAGTCTCTGCACTTCGTCAGGCCGCTGCTGGTATAGCTCCGGATCGGCGAGTTGCGTGGTAATGGTTTTCTGCTCGGCCTCCAGATCGGCAATCAGGCCAGGCAAGGTTTCCAGCTCACGCTGCTCCTTGTAGCTCAGCTTTTTTGGTTTGGCTGGTGCTGGCGGCATTTCCTTGGATGCCGGCTTGCTTTCGGATTTTTGTGCTGCTTTTGCCGGCGCCTGCAACGGAGTCGCACGCACGCGCTCCCAATCGGAGTAGCCGCCGACATATTCACGCCACATGCCATCGCCTTCAGCAACGATCACCTGTGTCACAACATTATCGAGGAACATGCGGTCGTGGCTGACGAGGAATACGGTGCCACTATAGTCCTCCAGCAGTTCTTCCAGAAGTTCGAGCGTGTCGATATCGAGATCGTTGGTGGGCTCGTCCAGAACCAGCACATTCGCAGGCTTGGCAAACAGCCGTGCCAGAAGCAAACGATTGCGCTCGCCGC
The DNA here is from genome assembly GCA_035254105.1 of Noviherbaspirillum sp. Lineage (GTDB taxonomy): Bacteria > Pseudomonadota > Gammaproteobacteria > Burkholderiales > Burkholderiaceae_D > Noviherbaspirillum. The sequence continues at coordinate 19,242 of DATFAZ010000109.1, forward strand.
CAGATAGCGACTTGACCGGCGATCGGGCACGCTCCGGTGCAAACAGAAAATCGGAGAGATAGGTCATCACATGCCTGCGCTGGCCGTTGATTTCCACCCACTCGCTGCCGGGAGAAATCGTATCTACGAGACTTGCTTCCTCGTTCAACTGGGCGCGCATCTGATCGAAGTATGCGATCTGCAGGCGGGAGCCCTGCTTCACCATGCCTTCATCCGGCTGCTCCTCGCCGAGAATCAGTTTCAGCAGGGTGGTCTTGCCTGCGCCATTCGGACCGATCAGGCCAACTTTATCGCCTCGCAGGATGGTCGCACTGAAATCCCGGACGATCTTCTTTTCCCCGTAGCTCTTGCTGACATTCAGCAGTTCGGCGACGATCTTGCCGGACCGTTCGCCAGCCGAGACATCAAGCTTGACCTGCCCTTGCTGCTCGCGCCGCGCATTACGCATGCGCCGCAGTTCTTCCAGTCGCCTGACCCGGCCTTCGTTGCGGGTACGGCGAGCTTCGACGCCCTTGCGTATCCACACTTCTTCCTGTGCGAGAAATTTGTCGAACTTCGCGCTTTCGATCGCCTCGACTTCAAGCTGCTCCGCCTTGCGCGTCTGGTAAGCACTGAAATTTCCCGGAAAAGACAAGAGCCTTCCGCGATCGAGTTCGACGATGCGCGTTGCCACATTATCGAGAAAAGAACGGTCGTGGGTAATGAATAGGATACTGCCCTTGAAATCACGCAACAGCCCTTCCAGCCACAAGATCGCCGTAAAATCCAGATGATTGGTCGGCTCGTCCAGCAACAACACATCGGGCGCGCCCACCAGCGCCCGCGCCAATGCGACCCGCTTCTGCGTACCGCCCGACAAGGTCCCCATCAATGCATCCTTGTCCAGATTCAGTCGCCCGAGTATGGTCTCGACACGGTTTGCCAAGCCCCATGCATCTGCTGCATCCAGTTTGACCTGAATCGTGTGCAGCCGATCCAGCAGCGATTCATCATTCTCGCCACCGAGCTTTGCCGCCAGATCGTTGTACTCGGTCAGCAAGTTCTGGATCTCGCCCACGCCCGAGGCCACTGCGTCAAATACCGTCATGTCAACTGCAAACAGCGGCTCCTGCTCGACATAGGCAATCTTGATTCCTTGCTGCATGACGATCAATCCATCATCCATCTTGGAGAGGCCGGCAATAATCTTTAGCAGGGAAGATTTGCCGGTGCCGTTGCGCCCGATCAGACCGACGCGCTCGCCAGCCTCCAGCGAAAATTCTGCGCGATCAAGCAAGGCAAAGTGGCCAAAGGCAAGCTGGGCATTGGAAAGTGAAATGACTGCCATAAGGAATTGTGGGAGATATCCGCCGGAAGTGCGGAACGAAACAAGAAGAAGCTCGCATTGTACCGATAGAGGAAGGAAGAAAGTGATTTCCTCATCGTCTCGGCTATAATCTTGGGCGTGATGCAACCGTTGCACTCACGCTCAGCGTCTCGCCGTAGTTCAATGGATAGAACGAGTGCCTCCTAAGCGCTAGATACAGGTTCGATTCCTGTCGGCGGGACCAAGAAATCAGATTCTCCTCAACAGAATCAAGAGCTTAGCCTCAAGACACCCTGCAATGTGTGACACAGCCTGTGACACAGGGTACACTCAAAGGTGTCTTATGATCGTCCCGTTAGGCGCAGCCTTGTCAATCCAAGTCCAGTATCTCCAACTCCGTAACAAGACATACCAGTTCCGAATCCGTGTTCCTCAGCACCTCATCGAGCACTATGGAACACCTGACATCCGAAAGAGTCTCGGCACGTCCGACATTAAGACAGCCTCCAGATTGGCTGAAGAACACGCTAGGAAGTATCTTGCTGAGTTCAAACTACTGACCGAAGGTAAGACAGTCACTCCTCAGGATGTCGCTACGGCTGGTCGCATGCTTGCCGAACAGTATGACCATAACTTCGAGCATTTCATTGATCATGTTATCAATCCAGCTCGTGAGAAATTCGCAGATGGCGATGAAGAAACATACCAAGAGGCGCATCCCTCTAACTATCTGAAACCGGCTCAACTTGAGGCTTGGCAGATACTTGCCAACCCGAACGCCTTCAAACTCTCGGATGCCCTGAAGCTGTACTTAAAGATTCACCAGCGAGGCGCGGAGGAGGCATTCATTACCAAGACCAGCCGAGATTGGAACGCTCTGACCGCTCTGGTGGGAGACATCCACTTCGATAATCTCTCCCGCTCCCATGCTCGGGAGTTCGTTGAACACCTGACCGAGAAGGGCAACAAAACAGGAACCATACGTAGGACGCTTAACACGCTTGGGGCAATTGTTCGCACCACCCTCACTGAACTTGAATTACAAAAGACCGACCCGTTTAAGTCGATCAAGATTCAGGGCGAAGGCAAGGACACAGAACAGGCAGCGAGTGCCACGCAAGAACAGCTTCAGGAAATCGTCAGGACGCTCCTACCGGATACCACCTCAGCAACGGCATTGATGACCGTAATACAAATGGAGCTTGGGTCGCGGATCGGTGAGGTGTCGGGACTAGGCATTGATGATGTATTTCTTGATGCTGAAATCCCCCATGTGTACTTCAGGGACAGGCCTTGGAGGACGCTCAAGACCCGCGAGAGCGAACGTAGAGTTCCCATTGTAGGAGTCGGGCTTACCGCTCTGAAGGCTGCTCTTGCCCTTCCGCGAACCGGACAAGGCCTGTTCGAGACATACGCCAAACAGCGAGGTAATGACGCTGCATCAGCGGCTGTTAATAAACGCCTGTCAAAGTGGAACCTGACCAGCCATTCCTTTCGGCATGCCATGAAAGACCGCTTACGGGAAGCAGGATGTCCAAAGGATATTCGTGACGCGATCCAAGGACATTCAAGCGGTAATGTCGCCGAGAAGTATGGTCAAGGCCACACCCTGAAGACAATGCAGGGGTGGCTCCTGAAGGTGGCTGTAAGCGTTTAAATCACGTTGCTAGTCGAATCGATCCCGACAGCCATATTTCCGATCAAGTCCGAACCTCCGACATACAGGAACTGTCCGTTGGTGGTGCGTATTGCTCCACATCGGATGAACTCGCGTATTGTGTTGGTCGTACCGTTGATGGTCACTGCGGTATCGTGTGATGCTGCAGGGACGGTCTCACCTGCCTTGTAAGCTGCCATGTTGTTTCCTTTAAATGGTGTGAATTAAATCAGTCCGTTCCTTGCTGCACTTGGCACGGTCATCCATACGCCATTAATCCTGACCTCTGCTTCATTGCCCAAGGTGCGGGTTTCAAAGCCGTTCTCTTGGAGAACCTTCAGGCTTGGTGCAGTGTTCTTTTGGTACTTGCTGATCAGCCCCTTCCAAGCCGACATATCACGCTGATACATCTGCTGCTGAAGGACAGCTTTCAGCTCCTTACCGTTCTCACGACAGTACGCATAGAAATCCTGAAGGTCTTCCGGTGCGATACCGTTCTTGCTGACGTACTTGTCTGTCTGAGCCTGATATGCATCCATGGTGAACTGGATACGCTGTTCCGCGTCCTTGGGTTCCATACCGGATTTTCTTGCGACATTCATTACGACAGACTCAAAGTCCACCTCTCCCGATACTGATGCAATGCCTAAGGCGAGTCCTGAATCAAGCGTCATATCGTCAAACGGCTCAAGAGCTTTATCGATGGTCTGAGCGATCTCTGCGGGGTGTGCTGCAGCGTCTGGATGGTCTAGCGGGTTGGCCTGATTTTCATCCACTCCTGCATCATCAGTGCTTGCCAGTTCAAAGCCGTTGGGAGTCTCTTGGAGAAGTCCCGCACTAACAAAATCCTGTACCCGTGCTTGCTGCCCGTTGAGTGTTACAAGGGTCTCTGCTTTAATCTCGTTGGTGCGGAATCCGTTCTGCTTGATGGCGGTGCTGCGCCAATCATCATCGGCGTAGGCTGAGAGCTGGTCTGCACGGATGCTCGACACACCGCTCTCTGAGTACGTCGCTACGCCATCACGGATGACGACTGAGGATGATCCACCAACGTCACGGATAGCCGGTGTACGGTACGGGGTTTCGTCTGCTTCGGTTGGGACGTAGGTGCTGTAATGCCGGTAATCGCTCATGGTGTTACTCCTTGAATGGGTTGTATGGTTGGGTTGTTTCGTTCAGAAGCCCGTTTTTCAGGGCATCAGAGATGCGGTAATAAGCTCCCGCTTGGAGCATCACGCGATCTTGTGCTTCGGTATCTCCTGCCAAGACCTTGAAGCCCCTCTTTTGGAGTTCCCTGATAGAGAACGGGTTGGGCTTCGGTGTGGGTGGGTCAGTTGGAGCACATAAGGATGTAGTCGAGATAAACGTGCCTTCAAACTGAAAGATCAATCCACACTCTATGAATTTCCTGACTGGCGCTTCGATATGTCCAATACGGATTACGGTATCTGGGGTCAATCCCTCTGGCAGCGTTTTGAATCCGTAGTTGATTACCATGTCTGCCTTGGGATATGTGGTGGGGGTGGATTCTTGAGGCGACACTTCAGCTCGAAGTCCACCATGTTCCAGACGAGTCGTTTCATGACACGAGGATTGGTGGGGTTCCTGAGCCAACTGCGGAACAGTGCGGCCATCTCTTTTTCCTCTTGGGTCATTACCTGTTTGCTCATTACTTCTTCTCCGTTAGTAGTTTGTTGCCGTAGTAAGTCGTCCCTATACGCAGCGCCTGTCCGAGGTAGTCGGGAGCCTGTGGGGTGCGGAGCTGGTTGATACGGCTGGCAGCGTTGTTTCGGATATTGATGCGTTGGTCATCAAGGGCAGAATTGGTGTCCCTGAGGTTTGAATCCACGCTGGAGTTGTACTCGCCACGCTTCATGTCGATGTCAGCCAGGAGAGAATCTACGGACAATCCAGAGACACCGTTCTCACCGGCCTGAACGAGTGCCGTTGATCGTGCTTCCTGTGCTGCACGGTTATTCATGAACTTCTTTTCAGAAGCCTGTTCTGCCGCCTGTGAGGATTGCAGGCCTGTCTGAGCGAGGTTCTGCCGGTAGGCATCCATGTCATTCTTATGCTGCCTGTCGTTGAACTCCTCCTGTGCGTTAGCTGCCTGTTTCTGCGTGTAGACGGTAGAGGCTGCTGAAGCGCCAGCCATGAGAAGCAATGCTGTCGATGTCGACATCGGTTCACACATTTACGTTTCCTCCAAATGCGTTTGTAGATTGCTGTCGGCTGCTGGCACTCCTGTAAGCCCTTCAAAGCGGCGTGACATAGATTCGATGTACTCGCGTCTGTTATGGACATTGCGTATGAACTCACCGGCGAAGGCTGATGGGAGCCGCTCGTAGTGCCGCTGCATGTCCCTTAGGTGCTTTATATGTGTGGTATCCATGTTTGTTCTTGTGATGCTCTTAGTAGGCTCGTATAGCCTCTCCAAGGCGTTTAAATTGATTGGGCAGGGGTTAGGGAAGAATCAGCCCTGATTGAGCTTCATGCTGTGGTCTTCGCTGAGCGAGACATCCAGAGCATCAGCTCCCGCTCGATCTGCAATTCAGGAAGCTGGGGAGCCTTGCCAGCAGCAATATCAGTCAACATGCCGCAATAGACCTGCACGGCTCTACGGATCAGGACGGTACGAGAGAGGAGGCGTTCTTGGCTCTTCAGTTGTTCCAAATGTTGAGCCTCACGGAGTAGCCGTGTTGCTTCGCGATCTAGATCGATGTGTTGGCTATGCGTGTCTCCATCCTTGGGAATGGTGAGAGCGTAGAGGCGACCTTTGGAGGTTTCCTTGGAAGAGACTTCGGGGATGCAAAGGGTGGTATGAGAGTTGTTCATGGATGTTCCTGAAGTTGAAAAAAAGATAGGAGGTACAGATACAAAAAGACATGCATCTGGATAACTGCTGAGGGGGGAGCCAATCCCAAGCCGATTGAAAACTCGGACAATGTGATATGAAAGCCGACAAACCCTAACCGAGGTGGGTGCGATTTCTAGGTGGCGTTGGGATTGGCAAAACGGAGCGACACACAGCTTGAAGACAAGCTCTGCATCGTGTTCGGTGAAGCAGGAAGGATACTTATGAGTATCTGTAGACACACTTGAGATAGCACTCAGCGTTTATCTACAGAGACACATAAGATGTCTTAGCGTTATTTTCATTGATGGATATTTACAATGATTACAACGCTAAGAAGAAACGATACGAGAAACTTTAGATCATCTTAAGATCATCTTCAGTTTCCCCCCTTCCCCCCCAAAATGAGTAGGTAGGTAGTTGTGAGGTGCTGCGATCAGGTCATTCCCCCGTATGACGATCATCCTCGATGAGAAGAAGTGAGGCGACATCCAGTAGCGGTATGTCGGCTGCTTCATCTCTATAGGGGGATAGTTAACCTATGCTTTGTCGTACACCATGTGGAACCCCAAGAACCAGACCATCAGCGAGTCATTGTGTCGCTCGACATGGGGCATCCATTCCATGTGGTTGGTCTTCTCAATCCATGCCTGATACTTGCCGACTTTGAAAAACATAGCTGCTTCCTTCCATGGGAATTTGTTTATACGATATTGCGGGAAAGGAAGTTAACACAGCATTTCGTTGCCACAAAGACATTTAAAATCCCATCTTAGCAACTATCCCATGCTGTCAACAGTGACCAAGGATTCATGCGGGTTTGCGCGGGATTTCGGCTCGAAAATATTTTTATGTCCTGAGGTACTGGTAGAGCGTTTCACGGCTGATCTTGAACTCCTTGGCAAGGTCAGTCTTCTTGGCTCCTGTGGCTGCCTTCTCGCGCAGCTCCTTGACCTTCTCAGGAGTCAATGCCGGTTTGCGTCCCTTATATGGGCTGTCCTTCTTTGCCTTAGCAATGGCGATTCCCTCACGCTGTCGCTCCCTAATCAGGCTCCTCTCGAACTCTGCAAAAGCTCCAAGCATGGTCAGCATGAGCGTATTCATCGGAGAGTCATTCCCTGTGAACGTCATGCTCTCTTTGATGAACTGGACGGATACACCCTTCGAGGTCAACTCCCTAACAATTCTCCGCATATCCTCAACAGAGCGGCTCATGCGATCCATAGAGTGAACAACAAGCGTGTCGCCTTCGCGGAGGTCTTGGAGTGCAGCTTGGAACTGGGGACGGTTGGTATCCTTGCCTGATGCCCTGTCGGTGTAGACCTTGTCAACCTGAACCCCGTCAAGCTGCCTATCCGTGTTTTGCTCGATGGTGCTTACTCGAATATAGCCAATGCGCTGAGTCGTCATGTGAGTCTTCCTATAGATATGTCAGGTTGGACTCTAGACATCTTGAAACGAAATGTCAAGAAAATAAATTCAAACCCTATCCTGACGTTTCAAACCGTATTCAGCTCGGAATGTGTCAGGAATCAACTTGTCAGGATAAGGTGCACCCCATTTGACACGCTCATTCAGGGGAATAATGTCTGATAACATGACAAATCATTCTCAAAAGAAAGGGGTTGATATGACGACAGAAGACGATAGCGTCCCATTTTCATGGAAAGATACTGAAAGCGTAGTAATTGAAAGGGTGGAGGCCACTGCGGTTTATACCAATCCGAAGGGCGACATCGTGATCAGGCAAGAAGACACAATGGGCGGCGACGACGCCGTAATTATCGTTCCTCGTTCGCGGGTCACGGAGTTGATCCTGGCACTGCAAAACGTACTGGAAGACTGACGGCAAGGGGGGAGGCTGTAGGTAGGGTCACCCTCGTGTAGCCTTTCAGATTTTTGCGAAAAAAACAATTACGCAAAAAAGACGTTGAAAGCTTGCCACAGCGCAGGTAATATCCGCGTGGGGTGTGAGCCAAGGCACGCACCCCGTTCTCGCAAAACGAGGTGTGTGTTCGGCTCCAAGCAGCCCCAGAAGGGAGTGCTTATGCAATGAACCTCAGAGTAAAACTTGGCAGTAAGTTTGAGTTGGACTGGACTGGCTCACCTAAAGAGATTCTTTTGTTGATAAGTATCGTCAACGAACTAATCAAAGTAGCAAGTCAGTTTCTATAAAACTTGAACTCTGACCCTCAGCTGTTCGCGCAGTTGGGGGTCTTTTTTATTGTCCAAACTCTTGAGTCGCTTTAAGAACCTTCACGACTCAAGTTAGATATCTAAACAAAACGTTTAGATATCTAGACGAGGCAGAGAATAAATCTCCTATTCACCAATGTCAACACCCAATAGCTCCTTGAAGCTCCTTAGAAGCTCCTTAAAGCTCCTTAGAAGCTCCTTAAAGCTCCTTAGAAGCTCCTTAAAGCTCCTTAGAAGCTCCTTAAAGCTCCTTAGAAGCTCCTTAAAGCTCCTCAGAAGCTCCTTAAAGCTCCTCAGAAGCTCCTTAAAGCTCCTTAGAAGCTCCTTAGAAGCTCCTTAGAAGCTCCTTAAAGCTCCTTAGAAGCTCCTTAAAGCTCCTCAGAAGCTCCTTAAAGCTCCTCAGAAGCTCCTTAAAGCTCCTCAGAAGCTCCTTAAAGCTCCTTAGAAGCTCCTAGACCCCAAGTATAGCCCCTCAAAGACTTTGAGTAGTTGCAAATAGTACTCAGTGTCCTTTGAGACTCAAGGAATGGGTTCGATTCCTGAACATCCCCAAATGGTAATCACAGACGATGTAAAATTGGGGCTTAGGGATTGTGACACAATGTGTGACACAGTACCATTCCCCCAAAACTATACACCCTTGTAAATCAACGACTTAGGTTGCACGGAGCAGGAACCAAACTCCTGTCGGCGGGACCAACCCCACATTCAGCAACATCCAACATTGTCCAAAAACCCGCGTTTTCCCCAGCAAGGACGCGGGGTTTTCTTTTTAATGGAATCCGAAGGGCAGCATTTAAGTCTAGTAGAGTCGCGGCAATTCACTGCACATTTGCATCGTGTATTGCACAAAGAATTCCAGTGTGGGGATGTAGGGCGAAAAACTAAATGCTGCCTTGCCGAGTGGCGGTGGTGGGTATGCCGCCCCGCTATTATTCGGTTCTGGCGGCACCCCTGTCTCCCGTCATGCATATCGATTGCGTGTACGGCAGATGAAGACATCATAGCCGCGCACTGTTACCGCTTTATGACCTAGTGCAAATACTGGCAAGACTGAATGCGGCTTATGTTCCAGGCAGCATTACTGCTTCGTAATTCTTTAGCCTTTCATATATTTGGTGCAAATGATCCGTCTCAATACAGACGGATACCCGCAAAGTAGGATGAAGCGTCACTCTCGCAGGGAGCCGCAGATGTCTATACCAGATAATCAATCGGATGATGAGGCATCTTCTTTGACGCCGTCCAACTCCAACGATTCTGAACCGAACAGCATGCTTGAGGAGGACGCATCAGATGACACACCGTCAGAAGTCGCGATGCGGATCAGCCTGTTGGGAAAACTGATTATTCCACCGCCCCAACCTTGATCGCCTCCGAACGTCCAGCAAAAAACGCCCCCTGTGCAGCTTAGTTATTCGGACAACAATTTTCTTTTTTCTTGTCCACATAAAATGTGAGCAAGTATGTGGATAAGCCAATTTGAGATTCCCTAGTCAAATGATTTTTAAGGGAATTCTTTCCATGATTAAAATCAGTGCGCGTTGAAGAAGCGAGCCCTCTTGTGAGAGGCGGGGCGAACTTTTAGCCTTGTCCGTCGGCCTAATATAAGGAAGAAAAGTCATCAAACCATGCTGCCGTTATCACGGCGTAAGGAGAGACATGATGAAAATTCCGATTGTCGTAATGCTGATGGAAGCCGCCATGCTGGCGGGGCTCTCATTGATTTTCTTTGTGTTGCGGCCACTTTGACGGCTCGTTAGGCAGTGTCATTTATTCAGCGTCCGGTTGCTGTGACGGCGCGGCATGAATAAACGCATCAAGCGCAAGGCATGCGGTATTGATCCGCATGATGGTTGGCATGCGCGACAAGTCGCAATTCAGGCGCTGTGCATTCGCAACTTGGGGAATCAGGCAGCAATCGGCCAGCGTCGGCGTATCTTGGTAGCAGAAAGTGCCGACCCGCTTGTCGTTGGCCAGCGTTGTTTCCAGCGCAGCCAAACCTTGCTCGCACCAATGGCGATACCACGCATTCTTGTCTTCCTCGCTGACATGCAGTTGGCGGACAAGATAGCGCAGTACACGCAGATTGTTCAGAGGATGAATGTCGCAGGCAATCGACAAGGCGATGCTGCGCACATATGCTCTATCGAGTGCGCTCTGCGGCAGTAGCGGCGGCTTGGGATAGGCCTCATCGAGGTATTCGAGGATGGCGAGTGATTGCGTCAGGGCTCCTGCATCGCCGGACTGATTATCGACCAAGGCCGGCACCAGGGCGGCAGGATTAAGGCGACGGTATTCAGGCGTATGTTGCTCACCGCCGTTTCGAAGCAGGTGCACCGGAATTACTTCGTACGGCAGTTCCTTCAGGTTCAACGCGATGCGCACCCGATAGGCCGCCGAACTGCGGAAGTAGCTGTAGAGTTTCATGCGGCGCCGCCTTTCTCGCCTTACTGAAGATGCGTCAAACGACCTTTACTTTCAGCTCACCCACGCCGTCTATCGTCCCTTCCAGCAGGTCGCCTGGCTTGACGGCACCGACGCCTTCCGGCGTACCCGTGAAGATCAGGTCGCCGGGTTGCAGCTCATAATATTTCGACAGATGCTCGATCGTTTCTGCGACATTCCAGATCAATTTGTCGATATTGCTTTTTTGACGGGGCATGCCGTTTATATTGAGGCGAATCTCACCGCGTTCGATGAGCCCTGTTTGCGCAACCGGATGAATCGGCCCAATAGGGGCTGAGTGATCAAAACCCTTGCCAGTACACCAGGGGCGACCAAGCTTCTTGGCTTCGCCTTGCAGGTCACGGCGCGTCATGTCGAGGCCGATCGCGTAACCCCAGATATATTGGACTGCATCGGCCGCAGCAATGTTCTTGCCGCCCTTGCCAATGGCGACAACCAGTTCAATTTCATGATGCAGGTCATTCGTCATGCCGGGATACGGCATCTCGCCAATCTCATCTTCCGGTACTGGCAGTACCGCGTCGGCAGGCTTCATGAAAAAGAATGGTGCTTCGCGGCCGGTTGCGCCCATTTCCTTTGCATGCTCAACGTAATTGCGGCCTACGCAATAAATACGGTGTACGGGAAACAGAGTACTGCTACCCGCAACCGGGACGGCAGCAGTTTGAGGCAAAAAAGTGTATTGCATGGGAGCTCCTGAAATCTCGGAATAATGTCGGTGCCAGTTTAGCGGCAGCTGCTCTTCAGTGTATTTCGTTTAAAAAAAACGCCTTGTCGTTTCGGCGAACAAGGCGTTTTTTTGCAATTGCGGGAATATCCTCTGATTAGCCTTCGCCCAGATAGGCAGCCTTTACCTTCGGATCGTCCAGCATGTCCTTCGCGTTGCCGCTCATCGTGATCAGGCCGGAATCCATCACATAGCCTCGATGCGCCGCCTGCAGCGCCAGCTTCGCATTCTGCTCGACCAGCAGGATGGTCACCCCCTGCGCAGAAACAGTGCGGACCACTTCAAAGATCTTTTCAACCATGATCGGCGACAGGCCCATCGACGGCTCGTCGAGCAACAACAGCTTCGGATGGCTCATCAATGCGCGTGCCATCGCGAGCATCTGCTGCTCGCCGCCGGACAAAGTGCCGGCCAGCTGTGCCGAACGCTCCTTCAGGCGCGGGAATACACCGAACCATTTTTCAACATCGGCATTGATGCCAGCCTTGTCGTTGCGGATATAGGCGCCCATCAGCAGATTTTCCAGAATGGTCATCCGGGTAAACACCCCGCGACCTTCCGGCACCATCGCCAGGCTGCGCTTGACCAGTTGGAAGGAATTCACGTTCTGGATCGGTTGACCGGTGTAATGGATCTGGCCTTCCACCTTGCAGCCCGGCAGTGTGCTGGTAATCGCTTTCAGCGTCGTGGTCTTGCCGGCACCATTGGCACCGATCAGCGTCACCAGTTCGCCCTTGTTGACTTCGAGATCGATGCCCTTGACGGCCTGGATGCCACCGTATGCGATTTTCAGGCCGCTGATTTTCAGAATGTTGTCGCTCATCAGTGCCCACCTCCCAGATACGCCTCAATCACAGCCGGGTTGCTTTGCACCTCGGCCGGCACGCCTTCGGCAATCGGCTTGCCGTAATCGAGCA
>DATFAZ010000110.1:0-5711 GCA_035254105.1 Noviherbaspirillum sp.
TGCTGATGCTGTCCGGGATAGGCGATGCGGAGGAACTGCGTCGGCACGGCATCCCGGTGCTGCATCATCTTCCGGGTGTGGGGCGCAACCTGCAAGACCATCTCGACATCAACCTCAATTACCGCGCCAGCCATCCCGACCTGATCGGGATGGGGCCAGCGACCGGCTTCGCGCTGTTGAAGGGGATTCTTCCGTATCGCCGGGAACGGCGCGGCATCTGGACCAGCAATTTCGCCGAGGTGAACTGCTTTTTCAAAAGCACGCCGGAGCAGCCGATTCCGGATCTGCAGATCGAGATTTCCAGAGGCATTACCAACGATCATGGGCGCAAGAAAGTGGTGGAGCGCGGATTTTGCGTGATCGTCACGGTGCTGCGGCCAAAGAGTATCGGCAAGATCAGTTTATCCAGCACCAATCCTGCGGACGCGCCGTTGATCGACCCGAATTTCCTCGGGCACCCGGACGATCTGGAGTTGTTCGTCAAGGGGGTCAGGATCGCCCGCGGCATCATTGCCTCGCCCTTGCTGGACCGGTATCGCGGCGCGGAACGCTTTACCGGAAAGGCAAGGACGGACGACGAAATACGCGCGATCATCCGCGAGCGGGCCGACACCAATTATCACCCGGTGGGCACCTGCAAGATGGGCGTCGACCCCATGGCTGTCGTTGATCCGCAATTACGCGTGCATGGCATTGCCGGCTTGCGCGTGGTGGATGCCTCCATCATGCCGACTCTTATTGGCGGAAATACCTGTGCCCCAAGCATCATGATCGGAGAGAAGGGCGCGCAGATGATCAAGGACCAGTATCAGCCATCGGTATCGACCAGTAGCATGGTCGATGATGTTGTTCGCATCCTGAGGCCGGCAGAGCCCGATTCTGATCGCGGATATACGGAAGTTCGTTAAATGCGAATTCTGGTTACCGGGAAGCATCGAGAGGAAGTGGCACAGCGATTACCGTAGCGGTGGTCGAGCACGGCCACATGCCCGCGAGGCAATTGCGAACCGGCCGGAAAGATGGGTGTCTAAAAATAGTTGGCTGCTTTCCGGAGGTTTTTATGAAGCACCTGATATATGTGCTGATGCTTTCGGCATTTGTCACCGGCTGCGCGTCGCAGCCAAACGGTGCGAATGGCACCACGGCAGCGAACGATCCGAACAGCGTCTATAACGATCCCACCTACCCCGGCCCCGGCGCACGTATGAGAATCGGCGTCGGACGCTGGGGTGGTCGCAGCGGCGGCGGGGTCGGTATTGGTGTCGGCTTCTGACAAGCTGCTAAATCAGTAGTATCGGCAAGATGTGCCCTGACTAGGGCCGCTGCAGTAGATACAGCGGAGCAAGTCTTGACGTGACAGGTGCCGGTAGCCGGTCGGTAAGGGTTGCAACTACCCGGAGCGGCGCAGTTTTTTGCGCATGCGGTAGGCCGAAGACCGATACGGCTTGCGCCAGCTTCATCGCCTGTTCCTCCAGCCCGTCTGCTGCTTTTGCCGCCTGTTCGACCAGCGCGGCGTTTTGCTGGGTAATCTTGTCGATATGCGATATGGCCTGATTCACCTGGTTCACACCCAAACTCTGTTCATCGCTGGCGACCCTGATCTCCCCCATGATGGAAGTGACTTGCTTCACCGAGCCCACAATGTCACCCATCGTTGCGGTTGCTTCCTCGACGAGGCGGTTGCCGGCCTCGACTTTCGCAACCGAGTCGCCGATCAGGACCCTGATTTCCTTCGCGGCACCAGCAGAGCGCTGCGCCAGTTGACGCACTTCTGCGGCAACCACTGCGAATCCCTTGCCTTGTTCCCCGGCGCGTGCCGCCTCGACTGCCGCGTTCAGCGCGAGGATGTTGGTCTGGAACGAAATGCCGTCGATCAGGCCGATGATGTCGGTGATTTGCTTTGCAGATTCGCTGATGTCGCGCATGGTCGAACCCACCTTCGCAACCACTGCGCCGCCCTTAACGGCGACCTCGCTGGTCGAGGCGGTAAAGCGGTCGGCTTGTTCCGCGTTGTCGGCATTGCGCTTCACCGTGGCGGCAAACTCTTCCATGCTGGAGGCGGTTTCTTCCAGGCTTGCCGCCTGCGACTCGGTACGCCGCGACAGATCGCGGTTGCCTTCAGCGATTTCGTGGGTCTCGGTGCGGATCGATTCCACGCTGCGGCGCACGTCGCCGATGGCCGCAACCAGGTTTACATTCATCTGCTGCAGCGCGCGCAGTAGCTGCCCGGCTTCATCCTGGCGGGTGGAGGTGCACTGGCGAGTGAGGTCGCCGCTGGCAATGGTGCGCGCGAACACGGTCGCTTCCTTCAGCGGCAACACGACAGTCCGGTGCAGTGAATGCCAGAGGTTCATGGTGATTCCTGCGCCGATCAGCGTGGCGGGCATGATCCATGATGCAGCCGCCGATCCTCCTGACAGCGTGCTTGCACCTATTGCAAGAAGCAGCAGGCTGAGCGCGCCCAGATTGAGCCCAAGGCGCAGGGTGAGCGGAATGTGGCGCAGGGAGCCCAGCTTGGCGAAGACCCCGGTGCTTACCGCATTGCCGTGCCGGATTTCGATACCTTTAGCATTGCCTTCACGGAAGCTGCGGTAGAGTCCGCTGGCAGCATCGATTTGTGCGCGGGCGGGCTTGGTCCTGACCGACATATAGCCGACGACCTGGCCGTTCTCGCGGATAGGCGTGACATTGGCGAGCACCCAGTAAAAATCGCCATTTTTCCGGCGGTTCTTTACCATGCCTGTCCATGGTGTGCCTTCGCGCAGCGTACGCCACAAATCGGCGAACGCCTCCGGCGGCATGTCCGGATGACGCACGATATTGTGCGGCGAACCGAGCAATTCCTCTTCGGTGAATCCGCTGACTTCCAGGAAGTACGGATTGATATATGTGATCTTGCCCTTGAGGTCGGTTTTCGAAACGATGGATTCACCGTCTCTCAACACATACTCGTTGTTTGTGACAGGCTGGTTGATGCGCATGGTTGGTATCTCTTGTGCAGTTCAGTGGGTCAGGCGGTTGAGGAAACAAACCATTTTCAGAACTGTTCCCAGTCGTCGCCGCTCTCCTGCTTGCGTGCAGCTGATCTTTCGGCCGGCGCGGAGGAGCCGGCGACATGGCGAATGCGAGGCGCTGCGGCCTTTACGGAACGCGACGCGGCGGTCTTGACAGGTGAAGCGGCCTGTTCCATTGCCTGGTTAACATAGGCGGCGTCAACCTTGAACACAGTAACCACTTCGTTGAGCTTGCCTGCCTGCTCATGCAGGGATTCGGCAGCCGCTGCCGCTTCTTCCACCAACGAGGCGTTCTGCTGCGTCACCTGGTCCATCTGTGCGATCGCTTCATTGATCTGCTCGATACCTGCGGTCTGCTCACGGCTGGCCGAAGTGATTTCGCCCATGATGTCGGTCACCCGCTTGATGCTCTCGACGATTTCCTGCATGGTGCCGCCGGCCTCGTCAACGAGACGGGTGCCGCTATCGACTTTCTCGACCGAGTCGTCGATCAGCGATTTGACCTCGCGTGCCGCGGCTGCAGAACGCTGTGCCAGACTGCGTACTTCGCTGGCGACGACGGCAAAGCCGCGCCCCTGTTCCCCGGCACGCGCCGCTTCCACCGCCGCGTTCAGCGCGAGGATATTGGTCTGGAAGGCAATGCCGTCAATTACGCCGATGATATCGACGATCTTGCGCGACGAATCGTTGATAGCGCCCATCGTATCGACGACTTGCGAGACGACATTGCCGCCCTTGATCGCCACTTCGGAAGCGGACTGCGCAAGCTGATTGGCCTGACGGGCGTTATCCGCGTTCTGTTTGACGGTGGAGGTCAGTTCTTCCATCGAGGACGCGGTTTCTTCCAGCGAGCTGGCCTGTTCTTCTGTGCGTGCTGACAGGTCGAGGTTGCCGGCGGCAATCTCGCTCGATGCGGTGGCAATGGAACTGGTGCCGCCGCGCACCTGTGCGACGATTTGCACCAGGCTGTCGTTCATATCCTTCAGCGATTGCATCAGCTGCCCGGTTTCGTCCTTCGACGACACCTCAATCCGGCTGGTCAGGTCGCCGGACGCGACAGTGCGCGCAACCTGTACTGCCTGATTGAGAGGGCGGGTGATGCTGCGCGTGACCCATAGCGCAAAACCCGAAGCCAGCAGGATGGCAAACCCGGCCAGCGCCATCATCGCAATCGCGCCACTGCGATACTGGGCGGTTGCTTCGACGCCGGCTTCTTCCATGATTTCGCCAACCAGCTTGATCAGGTCTTTTACTTTTCCAAAGTAAGCCTGCTGTTCCCGGATCACATTCGTAAGCAGCAATACAGACGCCTCATCCTTCTTGCCTTCGGCCGTCAGGCGCAGGAATTCCACCTGCTGCACGCGGTATTTCGCGCGTGCTTCCTGAATAGCATTGAAAATTTCGCGGCCTTTTTGCGTCGTCAGCAGACGGTCCAGGTCAGCCAGATCCTTCTCCACCAGTGCACGGGTTTTTACGATCTCGTCCAGCTCGGCCTTCGCTTTTTCAGGATCAGCCACGACCAGCAGGTTGCGCATCCGGATTGCGGTTTCGTTGATGCCCTCAAGGACGCGATTGGCCATCGCCACCTTCGGATAGCGATCCTCCACGATCAGGTTTGTCGCCTGATCCAGTGCGCTCAGGCGGGTAATGCCAAGAATGGTGATGCCGATCAGGAGCAGAACGACCATTCCAAAACCGACGGTAAGACGAGTGCCAACTTTTAAATTTGCAAAAGACATTTTTTAACTCAACTACATAAAAGGGAATTCAGGTATTCGGATGTCGAGGCCGGCGCCGGATTGTTTTCAGGCGACCTGCTGGATCAGGCCGGTGGCAGCACGGTCGATGGTTTGCATGTCGTCGCTGTTCATCAGGCGCTCGATATCGACCAGAATCAGCATGCGGTCGTCGAGTGCGCCAAGGCCAGTCAGGTAATCGGTGTCCAGCGCGGAACCCATTTCCGGTGCCGGCTTGATCTGTTCCCGGTTCAGCATCACGACGTCGGACACGCTGTCGACCACCATGCCCATGACCCGGTTACCAATATTGAGAATGATGACCACCGTGAACTGATCATAGGTCGGGGTGCTCAGGCCGAATTTGATGCGCATGTCGATGATCGGCACGATGACGCCGCGCAGGTTGATCACGCCCTTGATGTAGTCAGGCGCGTTGGCGATGCGGGTGACGGCGTCATAGCCGCGCAGTTCCTGCACTTTCTGGATATCGACGCCGTATTCTTCAGCGCCGAGTGTAAAGGAGAGAAATTCCAGCGCGGCCGGCGCGGCTGTAACGGGGGAGGTGATGGTTTCCTGCATGGCGGTTCCTTCCGAATGGATCTGTAAGCTCGGACGAATAATGCCGCGTGGAAACAAAATGCAAAATCGGCGGATGCTTATCTTGCAGTGGGAAGACGAGAAAACGAGGTAGGAGAATTCCTAATTCGCGGGAAGTTGGAGAAGGAAATATCGGTTAATACCTGCCACTGCAGTAGGGGAATCTGGTTTAGAATTTCCTAAATACAACTTTTAGACTGCCCCTTCTAGAATGCCAGCTGCTTCGCTTCCCATTTGGGTTAGGAATGATCCGCTCAGCGAGATGAGACTGCTGCTGCTTCTCCTTGCCGGTGTGTGCATAGGGGTATGGCAAATCCCTTCCTTGCAAATCTTGCATGGTGTGCCGCTGATGCCCTTATGG
>DATFAZ010000111.1:0-10946 GCA_035254105.1 Noviherbaspirillum sp.
CTGCACCCAACGCGCCCCAGGCAATGCCGTAGCGCGCGGAATTGAGACAGGTGAACGGGCCTTTCAAGCCACGCACCTCGGGGAACGCGTTTTCTTCCGGGCAGAACACCTCATCCATCACGATCTCGCCGGTGATCGATGCACGCAGGCCGACCTTGCCGTGGATCGTCGGGGCGGATAAGCCTTTCCAGCCCTTTTCCAGCACGAAACCGCGAATCGCTCCCTCGTCATCTTTCGCCCACACGACAAACACATCGGCAATCGGGCTATTGGAGATCCACATCTTGCTGCCGGACAGGCTGTAGCCGCCGGGCACTTTCTTCGCACGCGTGACCATCGAACCCGGGTCCGAGCCGTGGTTTGGCTCGGTCAGGCCGAAGCAGCCGATGAATGCGCCGCTGGCGAGCTTTGGCAGGTATTTCTGTTTGGTGGCTTCATTGCCAAATTCATAGATCGGCACCATCACCAGCGAGCTTTGCACGCTCATCATCGAGCGGTAGCCGGAATCGACGCGCTCGACTTCGCGCCCGATCAGGCCGTAGCTGACATAGTTCAGGCCGGGGCCGCCGTACTGTTCAGGAATGGTCGGGCCCAACAGGCCGAGTGCGCCCATTTCGCGGAAGATGGCCGGATCGGTTTGTTCATGGCGGAAGGCTTCCAGCACGCGCGGCGCGAGGCCGTCTTGTGCGTACGCGGCGGCAGCATCGCGCACCATGCGCTCTTCTTCCGTGAGTTGCTGATCCAGCAGTAGCGGATCGTCCCATTTGAATATCATCGTGAATACCTGCGAGAGATGGATGCAGACCGTTGCACTCCGCCCACAGTTGGGTAGGCAGGGTGCAACGCGGTTCTTACTGTGCTTACTTGACGTACTTGCGGAATTCCGGCTTGCGCTTTTCGCGGAAAGCATTGCCGCCTTCTGCCGATTCTTCGGTCTGGTAATACAGCTTCAGGCCGTGCATCGCCAGCGAAGACATGCCGCGAATCATTTCGGTATCCACATTGAAGGAGCGTTTTGCAAAAGCAATTGCGGTCGGGCTCTTTTCAAGGATTTCCTCGCACCACTTGCGCACTTCTGCATCCAGCTGGTCGTGCGGCACAACCGCGTTAACCAAGCCCATCTCCAGTGCCTGCTGCGCGTTGTAGCGGCGGCACAGATACCAGATTTCGCGAGCCTTCTTTTCGCCGACGACACGCGCCAGATAAGCAGTGCCGAAGCCCGGATCGACTGAGCCGACTTTCGGGCCGACCTGGCCAAGCTGCGCCTTGTCCGAGGCAATCGCCAGATCGCACAGAGTAACCAGAACATTGCCGCCGCCGACTGCGAAGCCGTTGACGCGCGCAATCACCGGCTTGGAAATATCGCGGATTGCGCTTTGCACTTCTTCGATCGGCAGGCCGATGATGCCGCGTCCGCCATAGCCGCCTTCCTGCGTTCCCTGGTCGCCGCCAGTGCAGAATGCCTTGTCGCCAGCGCCCGTGAGGACGACGACGCCGATTTCACGGTCTGCGTCAGCGTCCTTGAATGCGACGATCATTTCTTCGCAGGTTTGGGCGCGGAACGCGTTGTACGATGCCGGGCGGTTGATGGTGATGGTGGCGATGCCGTCCACCTTGGTGTAGAGGATGTCCTGGAATTCCATGATTGTTTCCTTGATAGATTGAATTGGTGGTGTTATCGGAGGCGTCAGCCTGCCATCGTCAAGCCGCCGGAGACGCTGATTACCTGGCCGGTAATGAATGCGGCGTCTTCGCTGGAAAGGAATGCCACGATGCCCGGCAGGTCATCCGGCTGGCCGAGGCGGCCGAACGGAATCGAGCGTGCCAGGCCATTGCGCAGCTTCTCGCCGTATTCGCCTTCACCGCAGAAGTCGCGGAACAAGGGCGTATCGGTCGGGCCCGGGCAAACGACGTTGACGCTGATCTGTTTCTTTGCCAGTTCGCGTGCCATGGTTTTCGAGAAGGAAACCAGTCCTCCCTTGCAGAACGCATATACGGCTTCGCCGGAGGAGCCGACGCGTGCGGCATCCGACGCAATGTTGACCACACGGCCCTTGCCGCGCTCGGACATGCCCTTTAACACCGCATGGTGCATGTACAGCGCACCGAACAGGTTGATGGCGACAATGTGTTCCCACAAGTCTTTGTCGGTGTCGAGGAAGTTGCCGGCGCGATCCCAGCCGGCGTTATTCACCAGTACGTCGATCGGGCCCAGTTCCTTTTCAGCAGCTGCAACAGCTGCGTTGACCGATTCCTGGCTGGTCAGGTCAACGGAGAAGGAGCGTGCACTGCCGCCGTTGCTGCGAATGGCTGCAGCAACCGACTCTGCTGCTTCCTTGTTGATATCGAACACTGCAACGTTTGCACCTTCTTCCGCAAAACGGCGGCAGATTGCCGAACCGATTCCACCTGCACCACCGGTGACGATAGCGACTTTTCCTTTGATACCTTTCATGCTGCATCTCCTCAAAAAAACGAAATATGTTGCGGCCCATTGCGCATGAGCCACGCTTTGCGATTAAATAGGGGCCCGACTTAACTTCTACCCCGGTGTCGATGAAAGACCTATCCGCTGAAAAGGACCTTGCTGCAGCCGAAATCAACAACCGGCTGTTTTTCCGCTTTTTTCAGGCGGCCAATACCCTTCACACCATGGGTACGCGCGCGCTTGATGAATTCGGCGTCACGACCCAGCAGTGGTCGGTGCTTGGTGCCTTGTCCCGCCCCCAGGCAGCGAACGGCATGGGCATCAACGAGCTCTCCCGCTTCCTGCTTGTTAGCCGGCAAAACATGACCGGCCTGCTTACCCGTCTTGAACGCGACGGTTATATCGAACGCACCACCGATGAAGAAGACCGCCGGTCGCGCAAGGTGAAGATGACGAAAAAAGGCGACAAGTTGTGGACCTCTCTTGCCAATCCGATTCACGACTTCTACGACCAGGCGCTCAAGGGTTTTTCCTTTGACGACCGGCTGGCATTCATTCATTACATCAGCCTCTTGCAACGAAACATGGTCAGTCACCAGAAGAAGGCCTGAAGGCCTTTTTCCGGCGACTGCCAGTTTTATTTATGCGCAGCAGCCATCTGCCGCGCAATGATCATCTTCATGATGTTGGCCGTGCCGTCACCGATCTGCAGGCCCATCACATCGCGATAGCGCTGACCGAACGCGTAATCGCTTCCATAACCGCCATGACCGTGCGTCAGCAGGCACTGGTGGATGATTTCGCAAGCCAGCTTCGGCGCCCACCATTTGCACATGGCTGCTTCCGCGGTATGCGGCAAACCCTGATCCTTCAGCCATAGCGTGCGCAGGCAAAGCGCGCGGCATGCTTCGTAATAAGTCTCGGCTTCTGCCAGAGGGAAGGTCACGCCCTGGAACTCGCCGATCGGCTTGCCGAATGCTTCGCGTTCCTGGATGTACTTCCATGTCTCGTCAAGCGAAGCGCGTGCCACACCCATGCACTGCATGCCGATCAGCGCGCGGCTGTAATCGAACCCCTGCATGACCTGGATAAAGCCTTTGCCTTCATCGCCCAGCATGAATGTCTCTGGCACCTTCACGTTGTCGAAGAAAATGGAGCCACGCCCGACTGGTCGCGTGCCGATGTCGTCGAAGGCTGTGCGCGAGATGCCGGGCAGATCCATTGGCACCAGGAAAGCACTGATACCCCGCGCGCCATCCGCTTCCTCGCCGGTACGGGCAAAGACAACTGCGACATCGGCCTGCGTAGCCATCGAGATGGAAGTCTTTTCTCCATTCAGGATGAAGTTATTGCCGTCGCGGGTTGCTTTCAGGCGCAGGCGTGCCGCGTCCGAGCCAGCACTGGGTTCGGTGAGTGCAATGGCGATGAGTTTTTTCCCCGATACAACGGCTTGCAGCCACTCGCTGGCGATTTCGGGACGCGCATGAGAGGCAACAATCTGCCCGCACAGCGAAGTAAGCAGATTGACGTAGGAAACGTTGAAGTCGCCGTAGGAGATTTGTTCCAGCAACAAGCCACTGGTGACGCACTCCAGCCCGAGGCCCCCATGTTCTTCAGGCAACTCCGGTCCAAGAAAACCCAGTTCTCCCATTTCAAGAACGACTTCACGCTCGACGCGGAGTGCTTTTTCCCGTTCCCGATAGCCCGGTGCCAGGCGGTTTTTTGCAAATCGGCTGGCGGTTTCCGCCAGTGCTTGTTGTTCTGGACTAAGGCTGAATTCCATGAATGATTCTCCTGACTCGTGAATGGACTTATTTTAGGAATGCTTCAAATATATGTCAACATATTGTCGTATACCAGATTTAATTTAAATTTCCTTGCCGGGTTGGCAAAATGCAGAATATAGATTCATCCCTTTATACATGGGCATATTAGCTATCGGAATTGATATTGTTCATGAGGAAAGTAAATTGTGGTTCGATTTATAGGTAAACATGTTGACTCAAAAGCGCAATTTGGATAATGTGGAATTCGCGCCAACCGTGGCCGTAAAAACGGCAATATAAAAAGGAGTGAGACATGCACCACAACCAATTCAAGTCGGGCAGCGCCCGCACCGCAGTCAAACCATTTGGGCTGATGAAGGCAGGGGCACGCTGTATTGCCGGCTGCCTCGCAGCATTGATGGCAGCATCGCCTGTAGCAGCACAGCAAAAAATTTCGGATGATGTCGTCAAGGTCGGTGTGCTGACCGATATGTCCGGCACCTATTCCGACTTCACTGGAGCCGGTGCTGTGATAGCGGCGAAAATGGCGGTCGAAGATTTCGCCAAGAATGGCACGATCCTTGGCAAGCAAATCGAGGTCGTGAGCGCCGATCACCAGAACAAGGCGGATATCGCTGCGCAGCGCGCATTGAGCTGGTACGACCGCGACAATGTCGACGTCATCGTCGAGCTGGTCAGCACCCATGTGGCGCTATCAGTGATGAACGTAGCTGAGCAGAAGAACAAGATTGCCCTCGTATCAGGCGCAGCATCGCTGCCGATCACGAATGAGCGCTGCAATGCCAACACCGTTCATTGGGTTTACGACAGCTACGGACTGGCTTCCGGCACCGCCAAGGCGGTGGTCCAGTCAGGTAAAAAGAACTGGTATTTCATCGCCGCCGACTATGCCGCCGGTGCAGCCATGACCAAGGACGCCAGCCAGGTCGTCACCAGCAGCGGCGGCAAGGTGCTCGGCGTAGTCAAGCATCCGTTCCCGAGCCCGGATTTCTCATCCTTCCTCGTTAGCGCCCAATCCTCCAAGGCCGATGTGATTGCGCTTGCCAATGGCGGGCAGGACACGATTACCGCGATCAAGCAGGCTGCTGAGTTCGGCATTACAGGATCGGGACAGATGCTCGTGCCCATCGTCCTGTTCATCAATGACGTACATGCACTCGGCCTGAAGACGGCGCAAGGATTGACGCTGACGGAAGGCTTCTACTGGAATCGCGACGACAAGACGCGCGCCTGGTCGCGCCGCTTCTTCGAGCGTGCGAAAAAAATGCCGAGCATGGCGCACGCCGGTGTCTACTCGTCCGTTCTCAATTACCTCAAGGCAGTCCAGAAAGCCGGCACGGACGATACGGCGACTGTGATGAAGACGCTCAAATCGACTGAGATCGACGACGGTCTGTTCAAGGGCAACATCCGTGCAGATGGCAAGTTCGCTCATGACATGCTGCTGCTGGAAGTGAAAAAGCCGAGTGAATCGAAGGAGCCTTGGGATTATTACCATGTCCGGAAAATCATTCCGGCCGCTGATGCGGCTCTGCCCCTGGCCGAGTCCAAGTGCAAGCTGGTTCAGCGCTAGCATCGTTTAACACATTGGTTCCGATGTCCCTTCCTTGATGAGGAAGGGAAGGCGGGTTGGGCAATATCTATATGGTCGTGGCCGCCTTGGCGCAGCCCTTCGGATATAAGTGCGCTGTCTCGTCCAAACAGATTTGGCAGAAGCAAAAATTCTAGGAGAACAGAGATGAAATTCGATCCAGTGCTAATTACCCCGCGCCTGGGGCCGATGAAGCAGCAAGGCTTGTGGCGCGACGAGACAATTGACCTGTACATGAAACGCGCGTTGGAGCGTTTTCCGAACAAGAATGCAGTAATTTCCTACCGCGATGGTCATGCCGATTCGGTACGCCTGAGCTATCGCGAACTGGACGGGCGCGTCGATCGCATTGCACGGGCGCTGCTTGCCATGGGCGTCAAGCGCAGCGATGTAGTGAGCTTTCAGATACCCAATAGCTGGCAGTTCATTGCCCTGGCCCTTGCATGTGCGCGCATTGGTGCAGTGGCAAACCCGGTGATGCCGATCTTCCGTCAGCATGAGCTCAACTTCATGCTGAACTTCGGCGAGTCAAAAGTTTTTGTCGTACAGAAGAATTACCGCGGATTTGATTACGAAGAAATGGCACGCGGCATGCTTCCGGACCTGCCGCACCTGCTCAAGCTCGTGGTCGTGGATGGCGAAGGCGATGACAGTTTCGATCGTGCTCTGCTGCGTGACGATACGCCGCAACTGACGCAGCCGGGCATTGGGCCGGATGATGTGCTGCTTCTGATGTATACCTCAGGCACCACAGGCGAGCCGAAAGGCGTGATGCATACATCGAACACGCTGTTTTCCAACCTCCATGCGTATATGAAGGCGATGGAACTGAGCGCGGATGAAATCATCCTCGGCGCATCCCCGATGGCGCACCTGACCGGTTACGGCTATCTGGCAATGCTTCCATTGATTCTCAATTCGACCACCGTGCTTCTGGATATCTGGGAGCCGAAGCGTGCACTGGAGATTGCAGCCAAGGAAGGTGTGACGTTCAGTATGGCTTCTGCCACCTTTATCGCCGACATGTGCAACGCGGTGGAGTCCGGCGCGCAGCCGGCACCGAAGTTCAATAAGTTTTCTTGCGCTGGTGCGCCGATTCCTCCAGTGGTTATCGAGCGCGCCTATAAGTTGCTGGGGATGCGTGTCTGCTCCGCCTGGGGCATGACGGAGAATGGTGCGATCACGATTACAGAGCCTGCGCGCGCACTTGAAAAATCAGGCGTTTCCGACGGACGCGCCGTGCCCGGCATTGAAGTCAAAGTGGTCGATGAAAACCGGAATCCGCTTCCTGCAGGAGTGATCGGCGACCTGTACGTGCGTGGCGCGTCGCTGTTTGCCGGTTACCTGAAGCGGCCGCAACTCAACAATACGGACGAAAACGGCTGGTTCGATACGGGTGACCGTGCCTTCATCGACAACGAAGGTTACATTCGTATCGCTGGACGCACGAAGGACTTGGTGATTCGTGGCGGCGAGAATATCCCGGTGGTGGAAATCGAAAACCTGCTTTACAAGCATCCTTCGATTGCAACCGCTGCGGTCGTCGGTTATCCCGATAACCGGCTCGGCGAGCGTGTGTGTGCGTTCGTTACGCTAAAGACAGGCAAGAGTTTCAGCTTCGAGGATATGGTTGCCTATTTCGACCAGAACCAGATGACCAAGCAGTATTACCCAGAACGCCTTGAAATACTTCCCGCCTTGCCCGCAACGCCAAGCGGAAAGATTCAGAAATTCAAACTGCGCGAAGTTGCGCAACAGTTCGGCAAAGCCGGTTAATCAATTTGATTCAGAGGTAGTGGATGGAAGCAGTCATTCTTGTTGAGACTCAGGGAAAGGTCGGCCTGATCCGCATCAATCGCCCCGCGGTATTCAATGCATTGAACGATGAAGTGATGAATGCTTTGGGCAAGGCGCTCGACACCTTGGAAGCCGATCCCGGCATCGGCTGTGTGGTGCTGACTGGATCGGAAAAAGCATTTGCAGCCGGTGCGGATATCGCTGCGATGCAGGCAATGAGTTTCATGGATGCGTACAAGTCGGACTTCATTACACGGAACTGGGAGCGGCTAAAGACTTTCCGCAAGCCCGTCATTGCGGCTGTGCGCGGCGTGGCCTTGGGCGGTGGATGCGAACTGGCAATGATGTGCGATCTCGTTTTCGCTGCCGATAATGCCAAGTTCGGTCAGCCGGAAGTGAAAATCGGCGCCATCCCGGGCGCAGGCGGCACGCAACGCTTGCCACGTGCAGTAGGCAAGGCCAAGGCGATGGACCTGTGCCTGACCGGGCGGATGATGGATGCGCAAGAAGCGGAACGCAGCGGATTGGTGTCCCGTATCTATCCGGCAGACCGTGTGCTTGACGAAGCGCTCGAGGCGGCATCCATCATCGCCGGTTACTCGCTACCGGTTGTCATGATGCTCAAGGAGTCGGTTAATCGGGCATTCGAGGGGCCATTGAACGAAGGTCTTCTGTTCGAGCGCAGGACCTTGCATGCATCCTTCGCACTGGCGGACCAGAAGGAAGGGATGGCTTCGTTCCTCGAGAAGCGGAAGCCGGTGTTCCAGGATCGATGAAGCAAACTATGGGCGCTGGGCTCGCTAAATAAACAAGCGAGGCCATGCGCCCTGACCATGTGCGGGTCATTCCAGTGCGGGACGGGTCGATTCACAGAGGCAAGGGGCTGTTTTAGCAGGCTGATTCTGCGAACCGCAAATCAGTAGCGCGCAACCAGCACATGCAATCGCCCATCAAGAAAGACGCCGAAATTAGCGTCGCCCCGGATTTGCTTCCTTTGTACTTCAGTAAGTGTTCACGCAGCAAACAAGCGCTAAAAGCTACCCGATATGGCAAATCGCGGGGAATGTTCTATTTCAGAAGGGGGGATGACGTGCAGGCTGGTCAAATCTGGACAGATGATCTGAAAGAAATCGGCATATTGGGGCATTCCCGCCTGTACCGATTTCCTTTAATTCTATTGGTGCCGAGAGCCGGAATCGAACCGGCACGCTGTCTCCAGCGCGGGATTTTGAGTCCCGTGCGTCTACCTATTCCGCCATCTCGGCAACGCAGGGCGTTATTATGGCCTAAATGCAGCGATCGAGCAACAGAATGCATGCCATTAGCGTTGTCACAGAAGAATTGAAAGGCGTATCATCGCCTACTTTAATAAGTCGGCGTTCCAGACGCGCAACACAATAATGAAGCCAGCCAAAATCCGCGAGATTCTTCTCGGCAAAGCGCTCGATCCGCTGAAATCCGAGACGCGTCACTCGCTGGCGTTGATTACTTTCTTTGCCTGGGTCGGGCTGGGAGCCGACGGATTGTCGTCATCCGCCTACGGCCCGGAAGAGACTTTCCGCGCGCTGGGCGGGCATACGCAGCTCGGCCTCTATCTGGCCATTGCAACAGCCGTCACGGTATTTATTATCGCGATGGCCTACAACCAGGTGATCGAGCTTTTCCCGACGGGCGGCGGTGGCTACCGGGTCGCATCGAGGCTGGTAGGCCCATACATGGGCTTGATTGCCGGGTGTGCGCTGGTTCTAGATTATGTGCTGACGATCGCCATTTCGGTTGCCGCTGGCGTGGAAGCGCTGGCATCGCTGTTACCTCTTGGATTCCATCCGTACAAGCTTGCAGCGGAGGCTGTTTTCGTCGGCCTTCTGATCATCCTTAATTTGCGCGGCATGAAGGAGGCGATCCGCATTCTTCTGCCGATCTTTCTGGGATTCGTGCTCACGCATTTCCTGCTGATCGTGTATGGCATTTTTGCCCATGCTTCCTACCTGCCCGATCTGGTGCCACACACATTGGATGTAACCAGCGCCCTAGCGGACGATATCGGCTGGATCGGCGTGGCGGGCATGCTGCTGCTCGCCTATTCGCAGGGTGGCGGTACCTACACGGGCCTCGAAGCGGTATCAAACAACGTCAACATCCTCGCCGAGCCACGTGTACGCACCGGCAAGCTCACTATGACGCTGATGGCGCTGTCGCTGGCTTTTACCGCGAGCGGCATCATCTTGTTATATCTGTTGTGGGATGCAAAACCAATTTATGGCCAGACGCTCAATGCGACGACATTCAATGCCATTATTGAAAGCATCGGTTTCGGCGGTGCGTGGGGTAACAAGCTGGTATTGACCGTCGTCCTCGCATTTGAGGCTGGTCTGCTCTTTGTCGCTGCCAATACCGGGTTCCTCGGCGGACCAGCCGTGTTGTCGAACATGGCCGCCGATTCCTGGGTACCCCATAAATTCCGTTACCTGTCGACGCGACTGGTAACGCAAAACGGCATTCTGGTCATGGGAATTGCCGCTCTCGGCATCCTGTACTGGACCCAGGGCAGCGTGACCTTGCTGGTGGTGTTGTATTCGGTATCCGTGTTCCTTACGTTTGCCATTTCCCTGTTTGGCTTGTGCCTTTACTGGTGGCGCAACCGTCACAAGCAGGGAAGGTGGCTGCGCCGGTTCACCTTGTCGCTGCTGGGCTTCATTATTTGCGCCGCGATTCTGGGAGTCTTGCTCGTTAAGAAATTTGCGCACGGCGGTTGGGCAACGGCCGTCATTATTGGTGCGATCGCAGCGCTTTGCATTGCCATTCGCAATCACTATCGCGATGCCAAGGAGGCTATCCACGCGGTGGATCAGGTATTCGCCAACCAGCCATTCGGTTCGCATGTCGGGCCGGTGGAGCCTGACCCGGATAACCAGACTGCCGTATTCATCGTCGGTTCTTCGCGGGGCGGCGGCCTGCATGCATTGCTATGGGTGCAGCGCATGTTTCCCGGGCATTTCAAGAACTTCATCTTTGTTAATGCTCGTACGGTCGATTCCCATGCCTATGGCGGCGAAGGGGCAGTCGAGCAGATGCGCGCGGAAGCAAACGCAACACTCAAGTTCTTTGTCGATTTCTGCCATAGCCACAATATGGCATCTGCGGCGTACCTGGGCTTCGGCACGGACGTGGTGGTGGAAGTAGCGAAGATGTGCGAAACCATCAGCAGGACCTATCCGAATGCGATCTTCTTCACCAGTAAGCTGATCTTCGAACAAGACAACTGGTTTACGCGATTGCTGCATAACCAGGCTGCACTGGCGATCCAGCGGCGTCTGCACTTCGAAAGCTTGCAGATGGTGAT
>DATFAZ010000112.1:0-11827 GCA_035254105.1 Noviherbaspirillum sp.
CACGGGTGTTGTCACCGTCGGCCAGATTCTGGCGATGGCCGCGCATGCGGAGGGCAAGGGCTGCTCGGTACTCGACATGAGCGGCCTGGCGCAAAAGGGCGGGCCGGTGATGTCGCATGTGCGCCTGGCCGACCATCCGGACGATATTCATTCGACGCGGGTAGGTACAGGTGCGGCTGATCTTGTGATCGGCTGTGACGTGATCGTCACGGGCAGCCGTGATGCGCTGTCGCGCATGGGCGAAGGCCGCACGCATGCAGCGGTGAATTCTACGGGAGCACCAACCGCTGCTTTCGTAAAGAATCCGGACTGGCAGTATCCGGGCGCTGCCGCCGAAAAGGAAATCCGCGCAGCCTGCGGCAATGAACATGTCGACATCGTGGATGCCGGCAAGGTGGCGACCGCCCTAATGGGCGACAGCATCGCAACCAACATGTTCATGCTTGGCTACGTATGGCAAAAGGGCTGGGTGCCGCTGTCGGAAGCCGCCGTGATGAAGGCGATCGAACTCAACGGCGTGTCGGTCGAATTCAACAAGCAGTCATTTGTATGGGGACGCAATGCCGCGCACGACTGGGCTGCGGTCGAGCGTCTCGCCCGGCTGAACGACACCACCGCGCAGGTGGTGGAATTCAAGCGCGCGGCTTCGCTGGACGAAGTCATTGCAAAGCGCGTTGAATTCCTCACTGCCTACCAGAATGCTGCGTATGCGGAGCAGTACCGCGCCTTTGTTGAGCAGGTGCGGGCCGCCGAGAGCAGGCTGGTGGAAAAGCCCTTGCGTCTGACTGAAGCAGTTGCACGTTATCTGTTCAAGCTGATGGCGTACAAGGATGAATACGAAGTCGCGCGCCTGCATACGCAGATGGGTTTCAGCGAAAAAATCTCCGGCATGTTTGAAGGCGATTACAAGGTCAAATACCATCTGGCGCCACCGATGTTCGCCAAGCGCGATGCCGACGGCCACCTGATCAAGCGCGAATACGGACCATGGATGCGCAAGACGTTCGGCGTCCTCGCCCGGATGAAATTCCTGCGGGGCTCGGCGCTGGATATCTTCGGCTACTCGGCGGAGCGCAGAACCGAACGCGAGCTGATCCGCCAGTACAAGGAAACGATCAGCATACTGCTGCCAAGGCTGACGCCGGAGAATCTGGCAAAGGCGGCAGCGGTCGCCAGTATCCCGGAAGATATCCGTGGTTTCGGCCATGTGAAGGAAAAGCACTTGCAGGCAGCGAAGGAAAAAGAGGCCGCATTGCTCAAAGCCTTCGACGCTTCGAATGCATCCGTGGCGTCGCAGCACGCAGCATAGCGCGTGTCTACAGGCTTAAGCCGTTCCGCCGTCATTCCGGTTTAATCCGGAATGACGGTGTTTTAACTGAAGAAGACGCGTGTGTTGCGGTCGTCTTGGCCGCTCAGTCCAGCTGGTAACGCAGTGCGGACAGTTCGATATGCGCCAGGATGACGGCGCTCTTGACTTCGTAATTCATCGGATCTGTCGGATGGATCGTGTTCTGTGCGCGATCACTCAGTTGCGCGAGATCGTCGACGGACTGGCGGAAACCATGTTCGTCATGGTTATTGAGGGCGCGCTTTGCCTGGCTGGAGCGCTGGCCGAGTTCCTGCACGCAGTCTTTCAACTCCTTCGGGGCATTGCTGTCCGAATGGCAGGCCTGCATTGCATGGTAAATGGTACGGTCAATGAAGCCGAGGCGCTGCTGCATTTCTTCGCTTGGCACTTTCATTTGCGACTCCTCTCTGGACCATTTACAAAAAGGGGAAAGTGCAGAAGAAGTTTTCTAATCATGTTGTTCGCAGTCAGGTTTTCAAAGGCAGGGATTTGATGACCTTATGACCACAAAGTTCCAAGCTAAAAAACTTTCCTGCAGACTTCACGCTGTGCAACTTCCTCCCAACTGCTGTATTAGTGTTGTATTTGTACGAGCGGTTTATTCATTTTGCGCGTCTATCTGATCGAAATCAATTCGCACTGCACAAAGATGGAGTGAGGAATGGAGTGAGGAAATTGGTGCATTGCGCAAGCGGCAGCTGATTGCTGCGGCGCGCATGCAGGCGCGCGCGGCCCCCAAAACGGGGGGGAAGCGGTTTTGGTGCGGCGCACTTATTGCGCTGCTTCTGCAGAGATAGGCGAGGGCGCTGGTTGTGCTTCGGACGCAGGAGAATGAGAGGCGCTGCTGCCTGCGCTTTTAACGACTGTCACCGTGCAGTCGGCCTGTGCGACCACCTGAGACGACACGCTACCCAGATAGCGCCGAAACGCTGAACTGCCGCGCGAGCCGATGACGATGTGATCAACGTCATTGACCTTCGCATAATCAACAATGGCCGCAGCGGCGTCCGGCGCTTCAAGCACGTGATAGGTAATTTTCTCCGCAGGAAGGTTGAGCTCGCGCGCCCAGTGCTTGAGCCCAACCAGATGCTTCACGTGGATATTGCGGCCCTGCTTGTCCACGATTTCATCCATGCCGATGCGATTGGTTTTCTGCACCGTCACGCAAGCCAGGCGTGCGCCGGGTTCGGTTTGCAGGATGCGCCGGGCAGCCACGCGCAAGGCTTCGGCAAGCGCTTCCGACCCATGGTTCAGATCGATGGCAACCACGATGATCGGCGCGCGCGACAGTTGCTGCGATGCCGATTGCTGGGGCATCGGTTCCAGGCCCATGGCGCGAAACCAGCGCCGTATCCGCTTGAAAAAACCGTCGCGCACGCGTTTTTCCGCGCGTTCCGTCAATTGCACCTGATCAGGATTTTGCAACTCGAATGCGAGTTGCGCCGCGGTGTCATGCCGCTTTTTCGGATTGACTTCGAGGCAGCGCAGAATGAGTTCCTGCAGCCACGGCGGAATCGCCGGATTCAGTGCGCGCGGCGGAATCACATCGCGGTACAGACGCCGTCGCAGGCCGGAAACGGACGTCGGGAAACCGTGCGGTCTTTCGCCGGTGGCAAGGTGATACAGCAGCACGCCGAGCGCGAACAGGTCGCTGCGCGGATCGTTGCGAATGTGGAGGACCTGCTCCGGCGAAATGTATGGGCCGGTGCCCATCGGCAGGCGGAACTCTTCCGCCAGCAGGTCCGGCAGCTTGTCGTGCCGCGCCAGGCCGTAATCGATCAGGATCGCCTCGCCGCTGGGGCGGAACATGATGTTGCTGGGCTTGATATCGAGGTGGATGACGTTCTGGCGGTGCAGGTCGTGCAGCGCATTGGCGACCTTGATGCCGATCTCGACCACTTCATCGATTGGCAGCGGTGCGGCATCGAAGCGCGCGCGCAGGGATTTGCCGGCGATTTGTTCCATCACGATATACGGCTGGCCGGTGAAGTCGCCGGCGGCGACGTAGTGCGGCACATGGATGCCGGTCAGCTTGGGCATGATCATCTGCTCGACTTCGAACCCGACGATCGCTGCCGGATCGTCGTTGTCGCCGAGGATGGGGATCTTCATCAGCAGCGGCGGCCCGCCTTTTTCCGCGCCGACGCGGGTGACACGCCACAGGGTTGCCATGCCGCCCTTGTGCAGTTTTTCTTCGAGGCGAAAGCCGTCGATCACCAAGCCTGCTTCAAGACGATCCATGATCAGCGCCCGTGTTCAAGCCGGTTGCCGATGCTTTGCGGCAGTCCCGCGCTGCGTATCTTGGCTGCGGCTGTTTCGTAATCGTAGGGCACACGGAAATAAACCAGGTCATGCGTTACATCATCGTACATGGCATAGCAGGCTGCCGGATTGCCGTCGCGCGGCTGGCCCACCGAGCCGGGAAGCACCAGCCAGCGGCGTGTGGTCCCGAGCGGAATGCTGCTGTCGCCGGTCGGTACGAAGGAAGAAACCTTGCCGGTCAGCGAAAGGTTGTACAGCGCCGGCTCATGCACGTGGCCAACGAAGGTGACGCGAGCGCGTGTCGCATGCATGCTCTTGATTGCTTCCAGGGTGCCGGTGATGTATTCCCAGTTCTTCGGCTCTGCGGCACTGGCGTGCACGAACAGGCAATTGTTCTCTTCATGCGTCAGCGGCAGCTTATCGAGGAATTGCAGCTGGGCTTCGTTGAGTTGCGCCCGCGTCCACTCGATCACCAGGCGCGCATCCTGGTTCATGTGGCGGGTCGGCGCCTGCGTGACGGCTGCATCATGGTTGCCCTGCACCGCGATCGCGCCTTGCTGGACATATTCCATGACGGTATCGACCACCCATGCCGGGTCGGCGCCATAGCCGACCAAGTCGCCGAGGAAAGCATAGCGCTGCGCCTTGCGTTCCTGCGCATGCGCGAGGCAGGCGGTCAGGGCTTCGCGGTTGGCGTGGATGTCGGTCAGAATGGCAATCAGCATGGCAGTCGGCCTGAGGATGAAATGGTGATTTTGTCCATCCTACTCTTTCATCCTTTGAGTTTGCTTACAAGCTTATTGCTGTGTTGCAGAGTCTGCGGCAGATTGGGCAGCGTATTGGCGGTAGCCGCGCGCCCGTAGTTCGCAGGCCGGGCATTTGCCGCAGCCGTAGCCCCAGTCATGCAGCGCACCGCGCTCGCCCAGATAACAGGTGTGGGTGTCCGAGCGGATCAGGTCAACCAGTGTCGACCCGCCGAGGTCCTGTGCCATTTGCCAGGTTTCGGACTTGTCGATCCACATCAACGGGGTTTCCACCTTGAGCCGGGTTGCCATGCCAAGGTTGAGCGCGACTTGCAGCGCTTTCATCGTGTCGTCGCGACAATCCGGATAGCCGGAAAAATCGGTTTCGCACATGCCGCCGACCAGAACGTCCAGTCCACGCCGATACGCGAGGGCGGCCGCGACATTCATGAAGATCAGGTTGCGCCCGGGCACGAAGGTGTTCGGCAAGCCGTTTGCCTGCATTGCGATTTCCACATCGCTGGTCAGGGCGGTGTCGGATATTTGCGACAGGAACGACAGATCGATCATGTGATCCTCGCCGAGACGCGCATCCCACACCGGCGACAGCGCACGCATTTTTTGCAGCAGCGCAGGGCGCACGCTCAGTTCGATCGCATGCCGCTGGCCATAGTCGAAGCCGATGGTTTCGACTATGGCATAGCGTGTTAGCGCCCAGGCGAGGCATGTGGTGGAGTCCTGGCCGCCGCTGAACAGGACAAGAGCACGGTTGGAGATAGTCATATTTGGTACGGATGCCTCGATGTGGAGTTGGGGCACAGCGCCTTTGCGCGCGGGCACATCATTAATGCAGGGAGAATCTTACGACGCTTTCTTTTCCACTTTCTGCAGCGTCTGCTCGATGTAGTCGCCCTCGTCTTCGGAAAAGCGCAGGCGCGCCGGATACCATTCAAGCGTTGGCGCCAGCCAGATATCGAGCGTCTGCTCCTTTGAATCGGATGGCGGCACCCGGACGACATGCAGAGCATCCATGCTGCCGAGCGGCGTATCGATCTTTTCCCGCTTGGTCACCTTGAAGGTCCACTGGTCCGCATCGCGCCGGCCGGCCACGAAAAAGATCCAGCTCGAGCCGGGCTTGAATTTGGCGGGCGCAGCGCGCGCCACCGAGATCAGTTGCCAGATTGTGCTGTTGCGATCCTGCTCGCCACCCGTAATGGGATAGCTCTTGTCGGATGCAGTAAAGCGGATTGTCTTGGATGCGCGATCGAACGTCGTGGTAGTCGGGTCACGGCGAAAGCGCTTCTCGGTAAATGTCACCGGCGCCAAGCCATTCGCATCGACCACGCCTTCGGTCTTCGCATCGAGGATCTTCCCGATCAGCATTGCGCGCGCTTCATTGGAGGCGCTGAACTTGTTGTCAGCGACGCTCCAGCGCATGAGCCCATTGCCTTCAAGCGTGATGCCTTTCTGCTTCGCGGTGATGGAATACGTCAGTTCCGCAGATGGCGGCAGATTGGTCTTGTATTTCGGCGCTGCACTTGCGCTTGCCATCAGGGCCCATGCAAGGGTGACAAACGAAACGCTGCGAAGAAAGGAAGTAGTCATGAGGAGTAATGAAAAAAGTTTACTGGGCTGCGGGCGCGATGTGCGACAGGGACAGCTCAATGTGATCGCCGTTGCGTTCGGTATAGCGCACCTTGGCCGGATACCATTCCTGCTGCGGCGCCAGCCAGATGTCGATCTGCTTGTCGTAGGAATCGGCACGTGGCGCGCGTACGGCATGCCATGCCATGAGTTTGCCAAAGGGAGTGTCGACCTCTTCTTCGCCGATCACCCGGATGTTCCATGTTTCCGCATTGCGCGTGCCGGCGACGAAGATGTCGATTGCCGCACCCGGCGCGAACTGGCTGGCATCGCCACGCCCGATCCCGGCCAGTTGCCAGATGACGCTGGTGCGATCCTGTTCGCCACCGCTGTACGGATAGATCGCTTCCGATGCGGAAAAGCTGATTATCCGCTCTTCATGGCGGAAATGCGTATTCGTCATCGGCTTGCGCCATGGCTTTTCACTGTACAGCACCGGCGCCACACCGAACTCATTGATCGCACCCTCGCTTTTTGAGCTCAGCACGCTGATCTTGAAAATGAGCGTAACGCTTGCTTCGGCGCTCAGGCTATAGCCAAGCTCGGTCGCCTGCCAGCGGAATACGCCGCTGCCATACCAGTTCTGTCCATTTTTCGCGGCCCGCACATCGTATTGCAGTTCTGCTGATGGCGGCGGATCGATTTTGTAGCGCGTGGCACTCTGTTCTTCCGCTTCCGTGGCGGCTGACGCAATCGTGTCGGCAATATCGACAGCCGGTTCCGTGCTGCCGCCCGCGTTTTCCGGCCCGGCCGACGGCTGGGAAGCGGCAGCTTCTGCCACCGGTGCGGGATGCACTTCCTGCACCGGCTTTGGCGCCGGCGGATGCTTGCGCTTGGCTTTCGGTTTGGGCAAGGCGGCTGGCTTGGGCGGCGGTAGCGGTTTGGCTGGCGGTGCCAGCATGACTGACGTAATGGTTTCCGGGCTGGTTTTGTCCAGCGAGGGAAAGCCGAGGCGGCCTTCGGCCCAGTTAAAGGCAACGATGTGCAGCAATATTGAAGCGAGCAGCAGCACCCACCAGCGTTGCGGTGGTACGCGTTGTTCTTTGCCAGGGGAGCAGGTGATCGCCATTTCGCTAGTTTA
Source organism: Noviherbaspirillum sp. (assembly GCA_035254105.1). Classification (GTDB taxonomy): domain Bacteria; phylum Pseudomonadota; class Gammaproteobacteria; order Burkholderiales; family Burkholderiaceae_D; genus Noviherbaspirillum. The sequence continues at coordinate 7,079 of DATFAZ010000112.1, forward strand.
ACAATGTATGCGGGCGCAATCGCGGAGGAAACTCAAAGTTACGCTGGGGAATGGCATCCCCGCTTGGGCAGGCGGATGGCGGTTTTGACTCAGCGCATATGACACTTTTCGCAGGTAAGCGCATACTGGAACCTTTATCAGTTATCGAATTGTTACGCTGCGGCGTAACTCCAATCGGAGAGTGAACATGATGAAGCACAACAAGCCCAGCATGCCGAATATGCCGAATATGCCCAACATTCCGGGAATGGGTGCCATGACCGATACGCTGGAGTTCGTCAAGAACTTGTGGAGCAGCATGGGAGTCCCGGGGATGAGTAACATGCCCGCCATGAATTTGCCCGGCATGGTAATGCCGACCCTGTCAGTTGATGAAATCCACAAAAAGATTTCCGACATGAAGGCGGTGGAATCCTGGCTGACGCTTAACATGAACATGTTGCGCGGTACCATCCAGGCGCTGGAAGTGCAGGCGGCAACCATCGCTACGCTACAGTCCATGGGCGAAAGTTTCTCCGCGACTCTCGGGGGTGGCGCCACGGAACAGGCATCCTCACAGAGTACCGCAGCACAGAACGGCGCCAAAGCTGGTAATGGATCCGACGAGACGAGCGGTACCGAGAGACAGCACGCCCCCGCACCGGAGCCGACCAGCAAGGATGCGGCGGATGCCGCCGCCCTGACCGCACCGCTGGTCAATGCCACCGCATGGTGGAACATGCTGCAGGATCAGTTCAAGCAGGCGGTCAGTGGCGCGATGAATACGGAAGCGTCGGTTGCCGCGCCTGCATCGGAAAAGCCCAAGGCCGAGTCAAATGCAAATACCAAGGCAAAGCCAAAGGCAAAGACCACTGCGCCGGCAAAGACTGCAACTGCATCCTCGACCACCACGAGCAAGAAAAAAACGAGCAAATAAGGAACAGGCAGGCCGGGCCATCACGCACCCGGCGTGCCTTGCGGTTTGGCAGGCACATGCTTTACATGCTGCGCCATCCACAGGCTTGCCAGGCCGAAGCTGACGGCAAGGTAGCCGACGATGTTGAAATGCTCGATCTGTCCGGCGGCATTGCGCGTGATGATCATGCCGGCTACCAGCGAAGCCAGGCCGGACGACATCATTTGCACCGACGATCCTAGGCTCATGAAAGTGCCGCGCACCGCTGGCGCCGCCGCCCCTGTCACCATCGCCATGCCGGGAATCATGCGGCCCGGAACCAGGATAAAGAAAATCGTCGAATTTGCCAGCACCACCCACCAAGGCACAGGCACCAGGTGCGTGGTCACAAGCATCGGCACGAATGCCGCCAGCGCCACCCAGCGGAAGGTGCGCAGCTTGCCATGCCGGTCGGCCAGCCTGCCGATCAGGCGTGAGGTAAAAAACGTGGCGGTGCCGCCGCACAGATACACCACCGTGATGAAGCTTTCGGACATGCCGACATTGGACGTGTAATACAGAGCGATGTAGGGAATCACGCTAAAGCCGGTCATCATCAGCAAAGACATGAACACGAACGCCTTCAGGTGATTCGGTTCCCGTGCGACCGCGTAAATCTGCTGGAATACATTGCCTTCTTTTTTGTTGTGCAAATGCGCGGTCATCGGCGGCAGCATGCGGTAACCGATGAACAGGAATCCGCCGGACAGAAGCACGATAAAGAAAAACGGCGCGCGCCAGCCGAGCGCAGGGAGATGGTTCGCAAGGAACAGCCCGAGCGGCACGCCAGCTACCGTCGACAGCGAAAACGCCGCCATGATCGTGCCCATCGCCTGACCGCGGCGTTCAAAAGGAATCACATCGGCCACCATGGTTTGCACCATCGCGCCGAGAATGCCGCCGAACGCCCCGGCCAGTGCGCGCGCAAGCAGCAGCGCGGAATAATTCGGCGCCAGTCCGCAGGCTAGCGTTGCCACGATGAACAGCACGTAAAGCGTAAGCATCAGCTTGCGGCGGTCGAAACGATCGACGTAGGTCGCCGCAAGCAGGCCGGACGCTGCAGCGGCAAAGGTGTACGACGACAACAGCAGTCCGAATTGCTGCGTATTGATCTGCAGCGCCCGGAGCAGTTGCGGCCCGAGCGGCATCATGATCATGAAATCGAGGATATGGGTGAACTGCATGCCGGCAAGTGTCAGCAGGAACAGTTGCTCTCTCTTTGTCGCGGAAGAATCAGGTGAGGAATTCAAGAATTTGTCGCAAAGCAGGCCGATCGGACTGCTAGCTTAGCAGCGACCGGGAATTCTTTCCGAAATCCTGATCTGTCGGTGATTGCTGCCGGCCCGTTCGAGTCGTTCCTGCTATGCTCCGCACCCGGCCTCGGGCCGTTGTCGCAAGGCCAGGAGCGCGCCTGCGACAATGCCGGTGATTGTCAAAATTGAGCCGAGCGCAAGCGTGGATATACCGGTAATTCCCTGGCCCACGCTGCAGCCGAGCGATGTCACGCCGCCCATGCCCATCAGCGCGCCACCGAGCAGATGACGCCGGCTGCGGTGGGGATCGCGGGACTCCGGACTCATCGCCATACCATGCGAGCGAGCATAGAGCACCGCGCCGCTGATGACACCGATGGCAATCGCGGTACCGATTGGCAGGACGCGGCTGTCGTCGGTCCACCATAGCAGCCATTCAAGACCTTGCGCGAGCGGCCCAATGAAACTCAGCGATTCCATGCGGCCGCTGCCGGTGCGCAGGAAAACTTCCTCCAGCGTTTCCGGGTGTTCAGGCAGGTAGCCGAGGACACCGCTCAGCCACCATACCGCAAATACCAGCCCGCCAACGGCAGCGCCGCGCCAGAGCGTTTCGCGCGACAGGTTTGCGCGGGTACGCAACAAGAACAACACGGCAATAATCAGGGCAATGGCCAGTGCCGGTGCTGCCGCGCGCGGCAGGCCGGCGCGGGCAAGCAGCGCGTCGAGCGTTTGCGGCGCGGGCAGCTCGACGAAGAAGGCGTCGAGTCCATGAAGGCGCGGCAATGCGAGGATGCCTTTCATGGTCATGAAGGCGGCAAGGCCAATCGCCAGCAGCGCCAGCGCGGCATCGAGATCGCCTTCGCCGGCTTTCGTCAGGTTCCGCAGGCCGCAACCTTCGGCGTAGGTCATGCCGATGCCGAACAGCAGGCCGCCGGCAATATGCGACAGCCACAGCAGGCGCGGTGACGCGTAAAGGCTGCGCGACGTGTCGATGATGCCTGCGCCCTGAAGCAGGGCCGTGCCAAGAATCGCCACGGCAATCGCGATCAGCCAACTGGCGAGGCGCGGCGAGGAACGCCGCCGTGCTACATCCGACAGTGCGCCATAGATGCAGAAACGCGCGCCGCCGGTTGCAAACGCGAGCGCAAGACCCAGAGCGAAGCCGCCTGCCAGCAGCAGGGGTTCAAGCATGGGAAGAGGAAGTTGAATCATTCTAGACGACCGTCGTCTGAAAGAGGTCTGACTGCTTACGGTTATCACGCCAGCTTACTGCAAGCAGATCGCCTCGCTGCACACCCGCAAGGTTGAAAGAGAAAAATGGATTGGCCGCCACGCCCGGGCCGCAATCGATGACGAGCACGGTCTCACCATTCAGAGAAACCATGATTTCCTCGATGTGATGCGGCGGATTTGTCTTGCCGGTCTTCGTGTCGATGTGCTCCGGCAGCATGGGGTGGTTCACCAGCATGCGCACGGCGGCTACGCCGGTGTTATTCACTCCGGCGCGCAGCTTGATCGAATTCGCGCTCATGTCCCGATGCACCCGCCGACGACGACGCGAACCTGTCGCGATGCGATGAAATCCTTTTCGCCGGAGCGAACCAGCACGCTTATGTCCTGCGTTTTTGCGAGCTTGACCCGGAACGTGAACGGCTGGGCAACACGCGGCCCCGGTCGCAGAACCACGGCAAGCGGGCGCGGATTTTCGGGAGCAAGAAGTGAAAGCGACTCGATGCGGGGCAGGTCTGTCTCGACGGTGATCGGGACGACTGCGCCATTTTCGGCCAGTTCGCTTGTCACGATCCTGATGCGGCCTGATTTTTCCGGGCGACGCCCGGCCAGCAGTACATCAAATGCGTCTTGCTGCGAGCGCGCATCAAATGCGGCATGGGCACGGGCGAAGCTGCGCAAAGGCAGCAGCGCGCCAGCCAATGTGAGCATTGCGGCGACACCGCGCCGCAATAGAGTGCGGCGTGGAGAAGCGGAGGCACGGGCGAAAGGGTTTTTCATGCCCGCAATGTACCGTTCTCCAAAGACAGGGCCAACGAAGAAATCCGTATGTCGATATGCCTTTGCTGCATTTGCGCGCTCAAAGTTCACAGCAAAGTCCTCATAAGTAAACACGAAATCAATCGTTTCTCTTTCCCAATCCGGCCCGTATATTTTTCGCCGAAGGAGGAACACAATGAAACCATCAACATCGATCACCCCGCTCCGATTGCTTGCCGCAATCACCGCCCTCATCGCGGTATCGCCATCGCTAGCCCAGGAAAAGCTGACGCCCGGCAGCCTGCTCGGCGCAAGCTGCGCTGCCTGCCACAACACTCAAGGCCGTAGCGTGGAAGGCACCCCAGTGCTCGCAGGTATCCCGCGCGAACAGTTCGTTGCCTCGCTCAAGGACTTTCAGAGCGGCGCCCGCAGGGCAACGGTGATGCATCGTCATTCCAAGGGATACAACGAACAGGAGATTGAACTCCTGGCTGATTACTTTTCGGCGCAGAAGCGCTAGGCGGGGGAAACATGAGTACGAACAAGAATTTTTCACGACGCGATTTTCTTCTC
>DATFAZ010000113.1:0-3677 GCA_035254105.1 Noviherbaspirillum sp.
CCGCCATATGCAAGATCACCCTAGTGGTGCCAAATTCATTGACACCAAACCACATCGGTCACTGTTTGAACGCCTGACCGCCCTGATTTCCCCGGAACCAGAAAACCGCGCCGAGCTGCTCGAGATCCTGCACGAGGCGCATGAACGCAACCTGATCGATGCCGACGCGCTGTCGATGATTGAAGGCGTGTTCCAGGTTTCCGACCTGTCCGCGCGCGACATCATGGTGCCGCGTCCGCAGATGAACGTAATCGACCTGACCAAGCCAATCGACGAATGGATGCCGCAGGTGCTGGAAGCCGCGCACTCGCGCTTTCCTGCAATCGAAGGCGATCGCGACAAGGTGGTCGGCATCCTGCTGGCCAAGGATCTGCTGCGCCACTATGCGAACGACTCGTTCAACGTGCGCGACATGCTGCGCCCGGCCATATTCATCCCCGAGTCGAAGCCTCTGAACGTGCTGTTGCGCGACTTCCGTGCCAACCATAACCACATGGCTATCGTCGTCGATGAGTACGGCGGCGTAGCCGGCCTGATCACAATCGAAGACGTGCTGGAACAGATCGTGGGCGACATTGAAGACGAATACGACTTCGATGATGATGAAGACAATATCCTGCCGATTCGTGACCTTACACGCCGGATGCGCTGGCGGGTCAAGGCGCTGACCGAAATCGAGCAATTCAATGAAGCCCTCGGCACCAGCTTTGCCGATGATGACGTCGATACGATCGGCGGCCTGGTGGCAAACCACCTCGGCCGGGTACCGCACAAAGGCGACGTATTTGAGCTGGATAACCTGCGCTTCGAAGTCTTGCGTGCCGATGCCCGGCAGGTGCACATACTGCTGGTGGAAAAATTGCCCGCGCAGCCCGCTCAAGCTGCGTCGTGACCCGCTTGCCGCAGCAGCACGCAACTGCCTGACTTAAAAAACAAAAACTGACCGACTGCGTGACTATCCGTATTCACCTCGCTCCTGCACAGACTTGGCCCATCCTGATCGCGCTGGCCGCCGGCGCACTCAATGTGCTGGCGTTTGCGCCTTTCGGCTTCTGGCCGCTGCAGATTGCCATGCTGGCACTGGTGTTCTGGCTGGTAGCACGCCAATCGTCGGTCAAGCGCAGCACCCTAATCGGCTGGGCTTACGGTTTCGGCTGGATCGTCGCATGCGTGCACTGGCTGTATATCAGCATGCATCGCTATGGCGGTTTGCCTAGCTGGATGGCGGTGCTGGCAGTCGTGCTGTTTGGATTGGTAACAGGCGCGTTCGCGGCGTTTGCGATGGGCGGCACTACCTGGCTGAAGCAGCGCTGGTCGGTATCAACAACTGCGGTGTCGCTACTGCTACTGCCTGCGATGTGGGCGTTGGCAGAGTGGGCGCGCGGATGGGTGCTGACCGGATTCCCGTGGGCCAGTTCCGGCTATGCGCACACAAACGGCCCGCTTGCCGGATTCGCACCTGTTATCGGGGTTTATGGGCTGGCCTGGGTTTCGGCAATGATTGCTGCTTGCCTCGCGTTGCTGCCATCGAAAAAGCTGCCGCTCGGCCTGGCCGTCGGACTTCTTGCTGCCGGGCTGGCACTAAAGCCAATCGACTGGACCACTACGAGCGGCCAGCCGATTTCGGTGCGTCTGTTGCAAGGCAACGTTCCGCAGGAAATGAAATTCGTACAAGAGCGAATCGAAGCGACGCTAGCTCTCTATCACGACATGATCACGGCGCAACCGGCCGACCTAATCGTCACTCCGGAAACCGCCATCCCTGTGCTGTCCAGCCAGTTGCCGGCGGATTATATGGAACGGCTCTCAACGTATGCGCGCCGCTCCAATAGCCATCTGATACTTGGCATCCCGATCAGCGACAGTCCGCGACGGTATGCCAACAGCGCGATCGGCATTGCCCCCTCACTATCTGCACCAGCATATCGGTACGACAAGCATCATCTGGTGCCGTTCGGCGAATTCATTCCGCTCGGCGCGCGCTGGTTTGTCGACATGATGCATATTCCGCTTGGCGATTTCACGCGCGGCAATCTGCTGCAGGAGCCGTTTGCGGTGCGCGACCAATGGGTGCTGCCCAATATCTGCTATGAAGATCTGTTTGGTGAGGAAATCGCCGCACAACTGGCCGCTGGCGGAACGTCAGGCCGGCAGGCGACCATCCTGCTAAATCTTTCCAATATCGCCTGGTTCGGTGACTCTGTTGCCGTGCCGCAGCACCTGCAAATTTCCCGCATGCGGGCGATTGAAACCGGCCGCCCGATGCTGCGGGCGACCAATACGGGCGCAACTGCCGTCATCAATTCGAAAGGCGATGTCGTAGCGCAATTGCCGCCATTTGAGCGGGATACACTTGCCCTTACCGTTCAGGGTTACCGCGGCCTGACGCCATATAGCAAATATGGCAACGCACCAGTTGTCGGCCTGGCATTGCTCATACTGGGCCTGAGCTGGGCAATCAGCCGCGCCAAACCGCATAAGCCCATGAAAAACCGCTAAAATCTAGGGTTTTAGCGAATTTCCACCATTCATCCTCAACCCGCTTTCGTCAGCGGGAAGGCAAGCCACGATGCTCACATTTCAACAAGTTATTCTGAAGCTGCAAGAGTATTGGGATGCGCAAGGTTGCGCCCTGCTCCAACCCTACGACATGGAAGTCGGCGCGGGCACTTCGCATACCGCCACATTCCTGCGCGCAATCGGGCCCGAACCGTGGCGCGCCGCCTATGTGCAGCCGTCGCGCCGGCCGAAAGATGGCCGCTACGGCGAAAATCCGAACCGGATGCAGCACTACTATCAATATCAGGTCGTGCTGAAACCCGCACCGGAAAACATCCTCGACCTGTATCTCGGCTCGCTCGAAGCATTGGGACTGAACCTGAAGCAGAACGACGTACGCTTCGTCGAGGACGACTGGGAAAATCCGACGCTAGGCGCGTGGGGCCTCGGCTGGGAAGTGTGGCTGAACGGCATGGAAGTCACGCAGTTCACCTATTTCCAGCAAGTCGGTGGCCTCGACTGCAAGCCGGTGCTGGGTGAAATTACCTACGGTATCGAACGCCTCGCCATGTATCTGCAGGGCGTGGAAAATGTTTATGACCTGGTCTGGACTGAATGGGAAGAGCATGGCGTGACCAAGCGTCTGACCTATGGCGATGTATTCCACCAGAATGAAGTGGAGCAATCGACCTACAACTTCGAACATTCGAACACCGAATTCCTGTTCTCGCTGTTCGGCAATTACGAAGCGGAAGCCAAGCGCCTGCTGGAAGTGCCGCTGGCATTGCCAGCGTATGAAATGATTCTGAAGGCCGCACATACCTTCAATCTGCTCGATGCGCGCGGTGCGATTTCAGTAACCGAACGTGCCGCCTACATCGGCCGCATCCGCAACTTGTCGCGTGCCGTTGCGCAGGCGTATTACGAATCGCGCGAAAAACTCGGCTTCCCGATGTGCGGAGATGCGCGCCAGGCAGCCTGAGCCCGCATCGCTTAATTACATTTCTGGATTCCCGCCTGCATGGGAAAAACGACAAGAATATGAATCAGACACTGTTAGTCGAACTGCTTACCGAAGAGCTCCCGCCGAAAGCCCTGGCAAAACTCGGCGAGGCATTCGCCACCGGCATTTTCAACGGATTGAAATCACGCGACTTCATCGAAGCCGACTCGGTCGC
>DATFAZ010000114.1:0-6709 GCA_035254105.1 Noviherbaspirillum sp.
CAGTGCCGGTGGCAGGCCGAAAGTTGCCGCGCCCTCTTCAGCGGCACTGATCGACTTGCGGAACATGGCAAACAACTCGCGCCCCATGCCGACCTGATTGGCCGACAGATCAGCTGGTTCGTTGTCACGCGCGGCCCATTCTGCATCCGCCACAAGAACCTGCAACACGCCCTTGTCCGCATCCAACCGAATCAGATCGCCGCTGCGCACGCGGCCCAGCGGCCCGCCGGACAGCACTTCCGGCGACACATGGATCGCCGCCGGTACTTTGCCGGAAGCACCTGACATTCGACCGTCGGTAACCAGCGCGACCCTTCTGCCAGCATCCTGCAGGCTGCCCAGTGCCGGTGTCAGCGCATGCAGCTCCGGCATGCCATTGGCGCGCGGCCCCTGGTAACGCACCACGGCAACGAAGTCGCGATCCAGCCTGCCTTCTTTGTATGCATGCATGAAGTCTTCCTGCGAATTGAAGACAATCGCCGGCGCCTCGATCACGCGATGCTGCGGCTTGACTGCCGACACCTTGATGACTGATCGTCCGAGATTACCGGACAACAGCCGCAAGCCGCCATCCGGGGAAAATGGCTCGCTCACTGGCCGCAATACATCACGATCCCCGCTTTCCTGCGGCGTCTCTCGCCAGACGACGGATTGTCCGTCGAGGAAAGGCTCAACACAATGCGCACGCAACCCCTGCCCCAGCACGGTGATGACATCTTCATGCAAAAGCCCGGCATCCAGCAGCTCGCGAATCACGAAACCGGTGCCGCCGGCGGCCTGGAAATGGTTAACGTCGGCATCCCCGTTCGGATAAATGCGCGTTAGCAGCGGCACCACCGCCGACAATGCATCGAAATCATTCCAGTCGATCACGATGCCTGCAGCCTTGGCGATCGCCACAAGATGCAACGTATGGTTGGTGGAGCCGCCGGTGGCAAGCAAAGCGACGATCGCATTCACAATCGCTTTTTCATCGACCACATGACCGACCGGTATGTAATTCTGCCCAAGCGCGCTGATCTGTACAGCGCGCTGCGCAGCAGCAGCCGTCAGTGCATCGCGCAGCGGTGTGTTGGGCGTGATGAAAGCTGCGCCCGGCAAATGCAGTCCCATGACCTCCATCAGCATCTGGTTGCTGTTAGCGGTGCCATAAAAAGTGCATGTTCCGGGGGCATGATAGGACTGCGCTTCCGATTCAAGCAAGGCTGCCCGATCCACCTTGCCTTGTGCATACAACTGTCGGACTTTGGCTTTCTCCGAGTTCGATATTCCGGTCGTCATCGGGCCGCCCGGAATGAACACAGCGGGCAAATGCCCGAAATGCAGCGCACCGATCAGCAATCCCGGCACGATCTTGTCGCAAATGCCGAGGTACACCGCAGCGTCAAACATGTTATGCGACAGCGCAATGGCAGTGGCCATGGCAATGGTATCGCGCGAGAACAACGACAGCTCCATGCCGGGCTGCCCCTGCGTCACGCCATCGCACATGGCTGGCGTGCCGCCAGCGAACTGCGCTACGCCCCCTGCTGCACGCACCGCTTCCTTGATAATCGGCGGGAAGCGCTCGAACGGCTGATGGGCGGACAGCATGTCGTTATAAGCCGAAACAATAGCTACCGACGGTGCCTTCAGTTCCTTGAGCTTGAGCTTGTCATTCTCAGGAAAGGCTGCAAAACCGTGCGCGAGATTGGTACAAGCCAGTGCGCCGCGTTGCGCACCCTTCAGTCGCGCGGCATCCAGTCGCGCAAGGTAGGCAGAGCGATATGGCCGGCTACGTCGGGTAATGCGCGCAGCAATGTCTGCCAGAACGGGATGAAGAGACATGGTGAGGTCCTTCGTGATTTTTTGAAATTTTACTACGCATAAGCATACTCCCCTTTATGGCAGCCTTAAAAGGCCTGACCAAACCGACAGCCCGCTTATCCGCCCGAATAAGAGCCGCACTGAGAAAACTCAAAGGGGAATTAAACAGAGCACATTAATTGTAGTGAATTTACCAAAAAATATTGTATAGTTGAACAAACTGACTTTCCTCGAAAGCCATTCGCCATGCGCCAGCCAGCCCTCGCCGATATGCCAGCCTTCCAGGCACTCGCTTCGCACTATGACCAAGCGAAGGAATGGCAAATGCGAACACTTTTTTCCCAGCAACCGGATCGCTTTGAGCGCTTCTCTGTCGAAGCTGCTGGTCTTCTGCTCGATTACTCCAAAAACAGACTGAACAACAACACGATGCAACTGCTGTTGCAACTAGCGCGTGAGCGAAAGGTTGAACAGCGGCGCAACGCAATGTTTGCCGGTGAAAAAATCAATATCACCGAAAATCGTGCGGTGCTGCATACCGCCTTGCGTATGCCTCGCCAAAGCAAACTGATTGTAGATGGACACAATGTGGTAGAAGAGGTTCATGCTGTCCTGGAGCAGATCAAGGTGTTTTCGGAGCAGGTGCGTTCCGGCGGATGGACAGGATGCACCGGGCATGCGGTCACCGACATCGTCAATATCGGCATTGGCGGCTCCGATCTCGGCCCGGAAATGGCCTGCCGGGCGCTGCGTTCCTTCGCGCATCCGCGCCTGACAATGCACTTTGTATCCAATGTGGACGGGCACGATCTCGATGCTGTGCTCTCAAAAGTCAGGCCGGAAACTACCCTGTTCATTGTTGCCTCCAAAACTTTCACCACGCGCGAAACCATGATGAATGCGCACTCGGCGCGCGAATGGTTTCTGGACAATCATGCCAAATCCGATTTGCCGAAACATTTCGTGGCGGTATCGACTAACAGCCAAGCTGTGCGCGATTTCGGCATCGATCTTGAAAACATGTTCCCCTTCTGGGACTGGGTGGGCGGGCGCTATTCGATCTGGTCGGCAATTGGCCTGCCGCTGGCATTGGCAGTGGGCTTTGATCATTTTTCCGAATTCCTTGCGGGCGGCCATGCAATGGATCAGCATTTCCGTACCGCGCCGCTCGAACGCAACATGCCGGTAATTCTGGCTATGGTGGGCGTGTGGAACCGCAACTTTCTTGGCTGCGATTCATTATCTATTGCTCCTTATCATCAGGACTTGAGCGAGTTTCCTGCCTATTTGCAGCAACTCGAAATGGAAAGCAACGGCAAGCAGGTCAGCAGTGACGGAGTGCCCCTTGCCACCAATACGTGCCCGGTCGTATGGGGCAACGTCGGCACCAACGGTCAGCACGCCTATTTTCAGTTACTGCATCAGGGGACAAATATTGTGCCGGTGGATTTCATTGCAGTGCTGAAGCCGGCACACGACTTGGCGGGCCATCACACCGTGCTTCTCGCCAATTGCTTCGCACAGTCAAAAGCATTTATGCGTGGAAAAACCACGGAAGAAGTCCGCTTGGAAATGCAGGCACAAAATATCGCCGAGGCCGAGATCGAACGCTTATTGCCTCATCGAACCTTTCCAGGTAACCGGCCCAGCAACACCATTCTCTTGGACGCATTGACACCCCGAACGCTTGGCGCATTGATCGCTCTATATGAGCACAAAGTATTTGTGCAAGGCATCGTTTGGGGCATCAACAGCTTTGACCAATGGGGGGTTGAACTGGGTAAAGCCCTCGCAAAAAATATCGAAGCGGAATTGATGAGCACTACACTTTCGAATGTGCATGACAGCTCGACGAATGGGTTAGTTGCGAGGGCTAAAGCGGCACAGGCACGATAACGTCCCCTATTCCAAATTCACTCCCTATGGCAATTTTCCGAACGACTCGAAATTTTGCGCATCAAAACCAAATCAAGCACTTATAGCGGCGGCGCGCTCGTTATATAAATCATTACTCCACCATGGCAATTATCGATTTCGATCTGGTTCTGTTTGGCGGCAGCGGCGATCTGGCGATGCGCAAGCTGCTGCCGGCACTCTACAACCGTGATCGCTGCGGCGACCTGCCAGTCAATGCCCGTATTCTCTGCGTCGGGCGCCACGCGTGGGCCCGTGAAGAATTCCTGGATACTGTTGAACAAAATGCCAAACCGCATATCGAGCCAGCTTTTCTAACGGCGCCCACGTGGACAAAATTTTGCGCGCGCATTGATTATGTATCGCTTGACGCTACCGACAGCGGCACCTATGCGGCACTGGTCAATGCGATGCGCAAGGACGACACGAGCCTTAATCGTGTGTTCTATCTCGCAACGCCGCCCAGCCTGTTCGCCAAAATCTGCCATAACCTCGCGCAATGCGGCCTTGCCACCGACAATTCACGCGTGGTTCTGGAAAAACCACTCGGGCGTGACTTGGCCAGCGCCAAGCAGATCAATAGCGAAGTCGGACGTGTATTTTCCGAATCGCAGATCTTCCGTATCGATCACTACCTCGGTAAGGAAACCGTGCAAAACCTGCTGGCGCTCCGCTTCGGCAATGTGCTGTTCGAGCCGCTGTGGCGGCGTGAATGGATCTCCGATGTGCAAATCACGATTGCGGAAGAGATCGGTGTTGGCAACCGGCTCGATTACTACGACACCGCCGGTGCATTGCGTGACATGCTGCAAAATCATCTGCTGCAACTGTTGTGCATTGTTGCGATGGAACCGCCGGTTGCGGCCACACCAGATGCGGTGCGTGACGAAAAATTGAAAGTACTGCGCTCGCTGCGACGCTTCACGCCTCACACCCTCGCGCAAAATGTCATCCGCGGACAATACCGCTCCGGTCATGTAGAGGGTGTGCCGGTGCCTGGTTATCGCAAGGAGCCGAACGCCAATTCGGCATCGCGCACGGAAACCTTCGTTGCAGTGAAAGCTGAAATCGATACCTGGCGCTGGGCTGGCGTACCGTTCTATCTGCGTACAGGCAAGCGCATGGCCGACCAGCTTGCCGAAATCGTGGTGCGCTTCAAGGCGATTCCGCACTCGATCTTTACGCAGCCGTACAGCAGCTTCCAGCCGAATAGCCTGATCATCAGCCTGCAGCCGGACGAAGGCCTGCAGCTCAACCTGATGGCAAAAACGCCCGGCGACGGCATGCGCCTGAAACCGGTTGAACTGGAGCTCGACTTCCGCGAAACCTTCAAGACACCACGCATGGACGCCTACGAGCGCCTGCTGCTCGACGTACTGCGCGGTCAGCTGACCCTGTTCATGCGTAGCGACGAACTGGAAGCCGCCTGGGAATGGGTGGAGCCGATCCTGAATTATTGGGAACAGGAAGCCATCGAACCGCTTCCATATACGGCGGGAAGTTGGGGGCCGGCCGCCGCCAGCGCATTGATCGGCCGCGACGGATTGCAATGGCGCGAAGAAGCGCTGCCGGAGATGTAAGGACTTATGCTGCTCGACTCCATCAAGACCCAGCTCGACACCCTATCCAAATCGGAAAAGAAAGTCGCCGTCACCGTACTCAAGAATCCCGATATTGCCGTTTCCGGCAATATCACCGCATTGGCCAAGAATGCGCAGGTATCGGAGCCGACCGTCGTGCGCTTTTGCCGTACGCTTGGTTATGACGGCTGGCATGAGTTCAAGCTGAAACTGGCACAAACCCTTGCACTCGCCCTTCCAAAGACCGATGAATCGCCGCTGCAGGATGACCTCGCCGCTGACCTCGTCAACAAGATTTGCAGTCGCTCGATCAATACCCTGCTCGACCTGCGCAACAACCTGAACCCGGTTGCCATCGAAAAAGCGCTGGAAATACTGGCACGCGCCAACAAGATCGAGTTCTGGGGGCAAGGCACCTCGGGCATCGTTGCGGCCGATGCGCAGCACAAATTTTTCCGTTCCGGCGTACCCACCGTCGCTTATGCCGACCCGCACATACATGCGATTTCCGCCGCGTTGCTGAAAAAAGGCGACGCTGTGGTGGCGATTTCCCAGCGAGGGAACAGCACGTCCCTTCTTCACAGTGTGCAACTCGCGCGCAAGGTCGGTGCGGACGTCATTGCTCTGACCCCAAGCGGCACGCAACTGTCCGACATGGCAACGGCGCTGGTGCCAATCGATCTGAGTTTCAATATCGACCCTTACACGCCGATCTCGGCACGCCTTGCCCACTTGGTGGTTATCGACATTCTTGCGGTCGGACTGGCACTGAAGCGCGGGCCGGAATTTCGGAAAAAGATGCAAAACGCACAAAAAGCGCTGCAAAAGCTCGACATGCAATTCGATTCCTTTCTGCGCCATCCGCCCAAGCTCTGAGAATTTCGATACTGACAGAGATCTAACAAGCAGCTTGCCGATCCGGTTATCATTAATTTCTTTTCCCACCCATTTTCCCGTTTTGCGATGAACCAGCTCGAACAACTGAAGCAGTACACCACCATCGTCGCCGACACCGGTGATTTCCAGTCCATGAAAGCGTTCGCGCCGCGCGATGCAACCACTAACCCATCACTGATTCTCAAAGCGGTGCAGAAGGACGAGTACAAGCCGATGCTGGAAAAAGCGGTGCGCGACCACGCACGCAAGCCGGTTCAGGAAATCATCGATCATCTGCTGGTGGCATTTGGCTTGGAAATCCTCAAGCTTGTTCCCGGACGGGTTTCCACCGAAACCGATGCGCGTCTGTCGTTCGATACACAAGGCACGATAGACAAAGGCCGTGCATTGATCGCACTTTACGAAGCGGCAGGCATCCCGCGTGAGCGCATCCTCATCAAGATTGCCTCCACCTGGGAAGGCATCAGCGCCGCGCAGGTACTGGAAAAAGAAGGCATTCGCTGCAACATGAC
>DATFAZ010000115.1:0-23826 GCA_035254105.1 Noviherbaspirillum sp.
TCCACGGCTCAAGCTTCCTACCCGCACGCTCCGCGAGCAGCCTCAATGCGTGCCTATTTGGAATTGCTCCGGGTGGAGGTTACCGCGTTTCACCGTAACTTAATACGCTCGTCTCTGTGGCCCTATTCCTCGCCTTATACCTTGCGGCTTTCAGCGGACGGTCATTAGCCGTCACCCTGCTCTGTGGAGTCCGGACCTTCCTCCCGCTATCTTGCGATAGCCAGCGGCTGTCTGGCTTGCTTCAGGCGACATTGTAGCCCATTGACGTCCCACGTATTTTCTTTGCTAGCGCTTCACAGGCCATTTCAGAATTTTTCGGGCATGGGATTGTCAGTAATGCATGCGCCGATATGCTCGTGCAGTATCAAACTTTTCTATCGGTCATCACCTATTGTAGTTGCTCAATGAATTACTTTCATCACAACTCTTCTCGTATATGGCGCTCGTCTCCATTACTCAAGCAGCGAAGCTGGTGCGCAAAAATCGCTCGACACTTTATCGGGATATCGAGAGAGGCCGGTTAAGCAAAACCATTTCTCCCGAAGGGGAAACCCAGATAGATACTTCGGAGCTCTTGCGCACCTACGGGCAGTTGCACCCGACACATGAAGAACACACTAGTGACGTCGAGTCTCATGCGCAGCTCAAGATCGCATTACTGGAAGAACGTAACCGTTCGCTTGAACGCGTACTCTCTTTGGAAGCGGAACTGCGCAAGGTCAAGGATCAGGTCACCAACGAGCTACGGGCGCGACTTGCCGACAAGGATCACGTGATCAAGGCGTTGGAAAGCAAAGTGCTGTTTCTGGAATATGACAAGCAGGTCGAATCCCTGAAACCGGAAGTCAATGGTATCCGAGAATCCGAGGGCGTAAAACCGGCCAGCTTCAAAAAGCCCTTGCGCTTAAAACAATGGTGGAGACGTCTTGCCGGGAAAGAATAGAGTTTGCTCAAGCACCTCTTATTCGAACGCTATTCAGAGCAATCAGCAGACACGCAATCCCAATCAGGTCTGCGGTTTCTGCGTCGTCCGGCTCGAAAATCGGCGCCTCGACATATCTGGCAAGCGCCAGCATGCCGGGGCCATTGTTATTCGAACTTGGTGAAATCGGGGCGCCTTTTTTCAAAGAAAGCCATAAACGCTTCTTTCGCCTCCTTCGAGACAAGCATTTCACCGAAATGCTTGTTTTCTTCCATCATTCTTGCATTGACAGCTTCAGCCTGCGCTCCCCTCATCAGGCGCTTGGTGATACGTAATGAAGAAGCCGGCAATGCCGCCAGCTTGGCCGCCTGCGCATGTGCAAATTCGATCAATTCGGCAATCGGCAAAACCTGACTGACCAGACCCATGTCATACGCTTCCTGAGCGCCGAATGCTTCACCAAGCATCAACTTTTCTGCCGCACGCGGATAGCCGACCACCTGCTGGAACAGCATACTGGAGGCAAACTCCGGGCACAGCCCCAATTGCGTAAACGGCATGGCAAATTTCGCATTATCAGCCGCATAAATAAGATCGCAATGCATCAAGAGCGTGGTGCCGATTCCGACAGCATTCCCGGCCACAGCGGCGACCACCGGCTTCGTTGCCGTGCTAAGCGCGCGCATGAACTGCGCTACCGGGCGATCCCCCACTTCAGTAGAAGAATTTTTCAGAAAATCCTCAAGATCATTACCGGCAGTAAAAATCTCCAGTTTGCCTTGAATTACGAGCGCACGTACTGCGGTATCGCTCTCAGCATCTTTGATCGCATCCGCCATTGCCTGGTACATCGCCGAAGTAATGGCGTTCTTCTTTTCCGGACGATTGAACTCAATTGTCAATATGCCCTTGGCTTTATTGATCAGAATATCCATGAAATCTCCCTAAAATTCTTGATAAGCATGCGCGATGCTTTTACAGGCCTGATTGTGCCTGATTTTTCGCCACGACACTTCCGTTGACGTCTGTCAGCCGGCTGTCCGGAGCGCATCCATTAAAAAAGCCGCACAGCTTGTCACTGTACGGCTTTGCTTTCTATGCAGGCAGAATGCCTAGACGGACTCGAAAATTCCTGCAGCGCCCATGCCCGTACCCACGCACATGGTTACCATGCCGTACTTCAGGTTCTTGCGACGCATTGCGTGAATCACTGTCGCGGAACGGATAGCACCGGTTGCTCCCAGCGGATGGCCCAGAGCAATCGCGCCACCCATCGGGTTGACCTTGGCGGGATCAAGACCGAGATCCTGCACGACTGCCAGCGATTGTGCAGCGAAGGCTTCGTTCAGCTCAAACCAGTCAATCTGGTCTTGCGTGATGCCAGCAGCGCGGCATGCGGCAGGAATCGCTTCCTTCGGACCAATACCCATGATTTCCGGCGGCACGCCGCGTACTGCGAACGACGAGAACTTTGCCAGCGGAGTCAGATTGAACTGCTTCAGGATCCTTTCGCTAACCAAGATCAGCGCGCCAGCACCGTCGGAAGTCTGCGAGCTGTTACCAGCGGTGACCGAGCCCTTGTTTGCAAATACCGGCTTCAGGCGAGCTAGGCCTTCCATGCTGGTGTCCGGACGTGCGCCTTCGTCCATGCTGACGGTGCGGGTCTTGATGTCGATCTGGCCAGTTGCCAGGTTCGGGATGCGCTCGATGATGTCGACCGACGTCATTTCGTCGTTGAATTCACCGGCTTGCTGCGCAGCGATAGCGCGACGGTGCGACTCCACTGCGAACGCATCCTGTGCTTCGCGCGACACTTTCCATTGCTGGGCAACCTTCTCGGCCGTGAGGCCCATGCCGTAGGCCATGCCGATGTTTTCATCCTTGAAGGTGTTCATGTTGATCGATGGATGGTGGCCCATCATCGGCACCATCGACATCGATTCGGCACCGGCAGCGATCATCACGTCAGCCTGGCCAACCTTGATGCGGTCAGCGGCCATCGCAACAGCGGTGATGCCAGATGCGCAGTAGCGATTGATGGTGACGCCACCGATGGTGTTCGGCAGGCCGGCCAGCAGAATGGCATTACGCGCCATGTTCATGCCCTGTTCGGCTTCCGGGAACGAGCAACCGACGATGGCGTCTTCGATCAGTTTCGGATCCAGCCCTGGCACTTGCGCCATGGCGGACTGAATGACGCGCACCAGCAGGTCGTCCGGACGCACGTTCTTGAACATGCCGCGCGGAGCCTTACCAATCGGGGTACGGGTTGCGGCGACAACGTATGCTTCTTGAAGTTGTTTAGTCATTTTCTATGCTCCTGATCCGATTAGTTACGGACGGGTTTGCCGGTCTGCATCATGCCCATGATGCGCTCTTGCGTCTTTGGATTGTTCAGCAATTCCACGAACGCCTTGCGCTCGAGGTCGAGCAGCCACTGTTCGCTTACCAGACTGCCCTGGTTGATGTCGCCACCGGAAACAACCTCGGCAATCATCGCACCCAGCTTGAAGTCATGCGCGGAGATGAATCCACCGTCGCGCATATTAACGAGCTGCGCCATGATCGTGCCCAGAGCGTAGCGGCCAGCAACCGGAACCAGCTTCTGCACCGGTGCACGATAGCCTGCGTCGAACATTGCGCGAGCTTCCACCTTTGCCACATGCAACAGTTCGTAGGTGTTGAACACAACGGTGTCAGTCGACTTCAGGTAACCCATCCGCTGTGCTTCCAGTGCGGATTTCGACACGTTCGCAGTGGCCGCGTTGGTGAAGTAGACCTTCAGGAATTGCAGGAGGTCGTTACCTTTCGCATCCGCAGCAGCACGCATCGCGGCTTCCTTCAGGCCGCCACCGGCCGGCACCAGGCCGACACCCACTTCAACCAGGCCGATATACGACTCGATTGATGCGACGCGCTTGGCGGCGTGCAGCATCAGTTCGCAACCACCGCCCAGCGCCAGGCCAGCAACAGCAGCCACGACCGGGATGTTCGCGTACTTCAAGCGCATGAATGCGTTCTGCAGTTTGGAAACTTCCGGATCGATCGCCTTCGCGCCGCCAGCCATAAATGCCGGCAGCATCGACTGCAGATCGGCACCGGCGGAGAATGCGCCGCCTTCTGCCGCATCAGCATTCCAAAGCACCAAGCCCTTGTAGTTCTTTTCTGCTTCTTCGATCGCCTTGTTGATACCTGCAACGACGCCTGGCCCAATCACGTGCATCTTGGTCTTGGTCGACAGGATCAGCACGTCGTCGTTCTGGTGCCAGAGACGTACGGAATCATCTTCGAATACGGTGGTGCCAGCAGTGCGGCCGTCGGCTGCGCCTTCGCCCAGAACCGGAGCGCGGAATGCCTGACGCTGGTAGACGGACAGGTTCGAACGCGGCACATAAGCCTTCTTGGCCGGAGACCAGGAACCTTCAGCAGTATGCACGCCGGTACGGCCGTCGAACACCCACTGCGGCAGCGGCGTGTTGCAGATCGCCTTGCCGGCTTCGATGTCCTCCTGCACCCAGGTAGCGATCTGCTGCCAGCCAGCTGCTTGCCAGGTTTCGAACGGGCCATTGTTCCAGCCGAAACCCCAGCGCAATGCAAAGTCGACGTCACGCGCATTGTCCGCGATGGACTCAAGATGTACGGCGATGTAGTGGAATGCGTCGCGGAAGATCGCCCACAGGAACTGGCCTTGCGGGCTGGTGGATTCGCGCAGTGCCTTCATCTTCTTCGCTGCATCCTTTTCCTTCAGGATGCGCGCGATGACGTCGTCCGCCTTGGCGCCGCCCGGAACATAGTCATTCTTGGCGGAATCGTAACGCAGGATGTCCTTGCCCACTTTCTTGTAGAAGCCAGCGCCACTCTTCTGGCCCAGCGCACCGGCACCGATCAGCTTGGCAACCACATCCGGCGTCTTGTACAGCGAGGAGAACGGGTCGCTCTTCAGGTTGTCTTCCATGGTCTTGATCACATGACCCATGGTGTCGAGGCCAACCACGTCGGCAGTACGGAAGGTGCCGGATTTGGCACGGCCCAGCTTGGAGCCGGTCAGATCGTCAACCACGTCGCAGGACAGGCCGAATTTTTCCGCTTCATGGATGGTAGCCAGCATGCCGAAGATACCGACGCGGTTGGCGATGAAGTTCGGGGTGTCGAAACAGCGCACAACGCCCTTGCCCAACGTGGAAGCCAGGAAGCCTTCGAGTTGGTCGAGGATTTCCGGACGGGTGGAGACGGTCGGGATCAGTTCAACCAGGTGCATGTATCGCGGCGGATTAAAGAAATGCACGCCGCAGAAGCGCGATTTCAGGTCGGCGTCAAAGCCCTCTGACAGTGCGGTGATCGACAGGCCGGACGTGTTGGACGCGAAAATCGCATTCGGCGCGATGTGCGGGGCGACCTTCTTGTACAGGTCGTGCTTCCAGGCCATGCGTTCTGCAATTGCTTCGATGATGAGGTCGCATCCTGCGAGCACATCGAGGTTGTCTTCGTAGTTGGCGACCTGGATCAGTGCGGCATCTTCCTTGTTGCCGAGCGGAGCTGGGCTAAGTTTTTTGAGGTTCTCGATCGCACGCAGTACGATGCCATTCTTTGGGCCTTCCTTGGCGGGCAGGTCGAACAGCACGACAGGCACTTTTGCATTGACGCAGTGGGCGGCAATCTGCGCACCCATCACGCCTGCGCCGAGCACGGCGACTTTTTTGACGATGAAATTAGACATGGGGTCAATCCTATAAACGTTGGATGCGCTACGCGCACCATTCAAAACGCGGTTGTTGACACTGTATGGTGCGCATGGCGCACCCTATAAACCTTCCAAATCGCGTGCGGGTTGGGCCGAACAGCTTACGACCCAACTCGCTGCCGATGCAATGACTTAGAACAGGTCTGCGTCGAGTGCCATCAGGTTTGCAGAACCGGAGCGTGCCTGGCGGATCAGCATCGCGGTTTCCGGCTGCAGACGAGCGAAGTAGAAACGCGCTGTCGCCAGTTTGGCCTTGTAGAAGTTGTCGCCGGAATCTTGCTTCTCCAACGCGATCTTCGCCATCTGCGCGAAGAAGTACGAGAACACCATGTGACCGACTACGCGCAGGTACGGTACCGCTGCCGCACCAACTTCATCTTGATTCTGGAAAGCCTTCATGCCGATTTCCATCGTCAACTTGGTGACTTTGTCGCCAAGGTCTGCCAACGGCGTAATGAATTCTGCCATCGCTTCATTGGTACCATTCTCTTCGACAAACGCCTGCACCTTTGCGCCAAACTTGCGCAGCTTCGCACCGTTGTCCATCAGGATCTTGCGACCCAACAGGTCGAGCGACTGAATCGTGTTGGTTCCTTCGTAGATCATGTTGATGCGGGCATCGCGCACATACTGCTCCATGCCCCACTCGGAGATGTAGCCATGGCCACCAAAGACCTGCATGGCTTCCGACGTGGCGATCCAGCCGTTATCAGTCAGGAAGGACTTGATGATCGGCGTCAGCAGCGCGACTTCATCAGCGCAGTCCTTACGAACTTGCTCGTCCGGATGATTCAGTTCCTTATCGATCTGCAATGCAATGTAGGAGGTGAATGCACGGCCGGCTTCCGCATATGCCTTTGCAGTCAACAACATGCGGCGTACGTCAGGATGCACGATGATCGGATCAGCGGCCTTGTCTGGCGCCTTGACGCCGGACAGGCTGCGCATCTGGATACGGTCTTTTGCGTAGATCAGTGCGTTTTGATAAGCGACTTCGGTCAGGCCGAGGGACTGCATGCCGACGCCGAGACGCGCCGCATTCATCATCACGAACATGGCGTTCAAGCCCTTGTTCGGCTCGCCGATCAGCCAGCCAGTTGCGCCGTCCATGTTCATCTGGCATGTGGAATTGCCATGGATGCCCATCTTTTCTTCGATTGCGCCGCAGAAGATATTGTTGCGCGCACCAATGGAGCCGTCGGTATTCGGAATGTACTTCGGCACGATGAACAGGGAAATGCCCTTGGTACCAGAAGGTGCGTCCGGCAGGCGTGCCAGAACGAGGTGCACGATATTGGCGGACATTTCATGTTCGCCGGCGGAGATGAATATCTTGCCGCCAGAAATCTTGTACGAGCCGTCAGCCTGCGGTTCTGCCTTGGAACGCAACATGCCGAGGTCGGTACCGCAATGCGGCTCGGTCAGGCACATGGTGCCGGTCCATTCGCCGGAGACCAGCTTCGTCAGGTACATCGCCTTCTGTTCCGGGGTGCCGTGCTCATGGATGCACTCATAGGCGCCATGCGACAAACCTGGATACATGGTCCATGCCTGGTTGGATGAGTTCAGCATTTCGTAAAACGAATTGTTGATCGTGACAGGCAGGCCCTGGCCACCATATTCCGGATCACAGGACAACGCAGGCCAGCCCGCCTCTACGTACTGCTGATACGCCTCCTTGAATCCCTTCGGCGTATGCACGACATGGGTTTCTTTATCGAGACGGCATCCTTCGCGATCACCGGAGTGGTTCAGCGGGAACAGCACCTGCGAGGTGAACTTGCCCCCCTCTTCCAACACCTGGTTGATGATGTCCTTATCAATCTCTGCATGCGCAGGCAACTGCTTGAACTCATCTTCCACCTTCAGCAATTCGTGGAGCACGAACTGCATGTCACGCAATGGAGCGACGTATTGACCCATGGTTTTATCTCCTGACGACTAGAATAAATTAAGCTGTTTTCTTTACAGCAGATTTGTGATTGCGTTTTGCGGCCGGCTTTTCATTTTCAGCCGGCTGCGGATCCTGATAACTCTTGATCAGGCGCTCAAACCCGATCTCTGCTCGATTCACGCTTCCCGGTAACTTCAGGAAACGGGCATCGTGATGCAGTGCGAGGATCAGACCATACATTTCGAAGACCAACTGATCCGGATCTGTCGTGGTGGACAAATGACCAGACTCGATCGTTTGCACTGCACAACGTCGCAATGCATCCTTCCAGGCGCGCACCATGCCAGCCAATTCCTCGCGGATTGCGCCGGGACGGTCGTCATATTCAACCGCGCCGCTGATATAGATGCATCCGGATGCGATTTCAACCGACACGCGCTTGACCCACCGTGCAAACATGGTTTGCAGCCGGGGCAATCCGCGCGGCTCTTTCATGCTCGGATAAAACACTTCTTGCTCGAAGTGGTGGTGGTACAGCTTCACCACTTCGATCTGCAAATCCTCGCGCGAGCCAAAATGCGCAAACACGCCGGATTTGCTCATGTTCATTTTGTCCGCCAGCAAGCCAATCGTCAGCCCCTCCAACCCATCGCGACTGGCCAGATCAAGCGCCACATCCAGAATTGCGGCACGAGTCAGCTCGCCTTTACGCATGAACTTGGTTGTCGAATCAGTCATGTTGGTTGCCACGGTAATGCCCTATCACAGAAATCAAAAAACAGCGCGGTCGAACTGAAGCGAACGCTCGTACTATTATCTACCGCAGTATAAATGTCAAACGGGAACTTAGAGTGGCAATTCTATTTATGCCACTCGAAAAATGCCGCATTCCCTTCCCTTAAAAACCAGCAATATGGAAGCAGAATTGCCTTAAAACTTGTCGAGCAAACGACGGTCACGCTTTGTCGGCCGCCCTTTGATTGCCTCACTCGGTTCCTGGAAAAATTTACGTTGCTCCGCCTTCTTTTGACGTTTAGTAACGCTGTTTTCTGTTTCCGAATACAACGTCTGGGCGAATGCGGCAGAACCTCGTTTTTCTGCCAGATCTTTAACAATGACTTCCCATTCGGTAGAACCATTGTCGATATCGAGCCTGTCGCCAGCCTTCACGCCTCGAGCAGGCTTGATACGTTCTCCATTCAGCCGTACTTTTCCGCCATCGACGGCATCGGTTGCAAGCGAGCGAGTCTTGAAAAAGCGCGCGGCCCAAAGCCACTTATCAATGCGAACGGAATCAGACACGATCTAGATGAGCTGAAGGCGGGCGGAAATTTTGAAGACGTTCAATACCATAAGCTTCATTTTATAGGCTGACCGTGCTTTTTTATCATGCAGCTTAAGAAATACCTCTTTGCGTATGTAGAAAACGCAGTATGGCAAAACGATTCGACCTCCCCGAACTACGCCCCCCTCTCACGAAGACAGAAGCTTTTTGCATGAGTAAAACCATATGGCAAGCAAACAGGATAAGAGGAGTAGCACATAAGTTGCCAATACGAAAATAAAAGCCATCCACCGCCAATCTGTCTCAATAAGCAACGTAAGGTGCACCAAGCTCAGCCTTCTGGCCATGCAACGTTCAGCAGGGCCGGCAAAACCTTCCCGGCCTTGCCGCGCAAGACAAACTGGGCAAGCGCATCATGACTTGTGATTTCGGGATTAATTTGCACCACCGCGCAGCCATGCGCACTCGCCTCGCGTGGCAAGCTCGCGGCAGGTTCAACCAGGCTGGAAGTACCAATACAGAAAAATATATCGGCGTGCTCCAGACTTTTTGCTGCATTCATCCATGGAGCAACAGGAAGCGATTCACCGAACCAGACCACGGCGGGACGCAAATATCCATTGCAATACCCACAACGCGGCGGAGCTTCGGTGACATGCTCGACTTGCACAAGGTCTTTCTTAGCCGGCCGGCCACATGCAGAACAAAAATTGTTCCAGATATTGCCGTGCAGTTCGATTACATCTGAACTGCCTGCGAGAGCATGCAGGCCATCGACGTTTTGGGTAATCACGGTGACATGATCCACCAGATGTTCCAACTGCTGAATGGCAATATGAGCGGGATTTGGCTGGGCACTACGCATTAGTTTACGGCGCCACTCATACCATTTCCATACTGTTTCCGGATCGCACCGGAACGCTTCCGGTGTCGCCAGATCTTCGGCCTGGAATTTCGTCCACAATCCCGTTTGCGCATCACGAAAGGTGGGAATACCACTCTCCGCGGAGACGCCCGCTCCGGTGAAAACAACAATACGCCGGGCGTGATGCAGCTTGTCGATGAGTCTGTAATCGAATTCCACAGCTAGTTGGCAAAAAAAAAAGCAGCTTTCAATATATACATGCGCCGCGCCTTTTGCACGACTCTACATGGCGCACATTACTCACGCACTACTCGGTATAACGGCCTAAAGTAATGACTCGCAATATCGCCTTGTACAGCAAATAAGCCGCTCCATACCATGCACGTTCATACCAGGGAATATTCGCGTAATCTTCCAGTCGCACAATTGCTCCCTCGTCTACCGCCTGCTCGATTTTCGTACGCAAGTCTTGGGAAAACTGCTCGTCTTTCACTACTACGTTCGCCTCATGATTTACAAACAGGCTCAGACCATCCCAATTGCTCGACCCGACCGTTGCCCAAGCATCATCGATTACCGCAACCTTGCCATGCAACTGTGTCTTGCGGTACTCCACCACTTTGACGCCACTCTTCAAAAGTTTTGGGTAAAAGGAATGCGCTACCGCATCCTGCAAGCGAAACTGCCCGACACCGATCAGCAGCGTTACCTTGACACCGCGCGCTGCTGCGGACGCCAGTCCGTCGCGTAGCTTGCGTCCTGGGGCGAAATAGGGATTGGCCAGTAGTGCACTTCGGCGTGCGCCGCCCAGTGCCTTAAGATAACTCTGCTGAATGGTGCGACGATTGCGCAGGTTATCGCGCAATACCAGCGCGGCCAGCACCGGCCCGTCGCCCATTGCAGAGCCGATTGAATGCCGTTCGCGAAACAACTCCCAGCGATACCGAAAATTTACCCCGCTAAGCAGATGCCACTGCGATTGCATGTCATGGTGGATGATGGCGACCAACGGGCCGCTGATCCTGACTGCAAAATCCCAGCGCGGCGCGGGCAAGGGCTCATTAAAACCATCATCAGAGATATGATCGTCGTTGATATTGAGTCCGCCGAGAAAGGCAAGCTCGCGGTCCACCACGCACATCTTGCGATGTGTGCGGGCCACACCGCGCCGAAACCATGCATTAAAGACCTGGTGGTTAACATGGGCTGCGCGCAACTGCTGGTTGAGAATGACCGATTCGCGATGGCCGGAGCCCAGCCAGTCAGTGATCACATTCACTGTTACGTTGCGGCTAGCTGCGCGTATCAACGCGTCTCGAACCTTCTCGCCGGTGCGATCCAGCGTAAAGATATAGGTCTCAAGGAAAATCTCGTGACGTGCCGCGTCAACGGCTGCAATCAAGGCCGGGAAATACTCGGCACCGCAATGCAAAAGCGTTACGTTGTTATGAGCGGTAAATTCTACCGGGCGCATGAGGCAGGCAAGACTCCGAGAGAACAATGTTGCCAAGCATTCTACATTGACCCGGCGACGGGAATTTAGCGCAGCGCCAAGGAAGCCACGATAGGCGCATGATCAGACAGCTTTGCCCAAGTCGGGCCATGCAGTACCTGCGCAGTTTCAATATTGAATCCACGCACGTAAATGCGATCCAGGCGCAGCCACGGCAAGGCCGCGGGAAAGGTACGCGCTGGTGCAATTTTCGGCCCACGGCCGCTCAGCGTACGCAGATAGGTGCCAAATCCGCGCGTAGGCAGATTGTCATCGAACACTTCCGTAACACCGAGCCGGTTGCGCAGGGAATCGCTCAACTGGTTGGTCCAGTCGTTAAAGTCGCCGGCAATGATTAGCGGGGCGTCGGGAGGAGAAGAACTCTCAACCGCTTCGATCAGCGCTTCGATTTGGCGCTTGCGACTACGCGCGAACAGGCCGAGATGAATCACATAGCAATGCACATCATCTTTCGGTGTCTGCACCACGCAGTGCAGTATCCCACGCGATTCGAACGCATGGTCCGACACATCTCGGTTGATGGAAGAAATCACCGGGTATCTGCTCAGCAGTGCATTGCCGTGATGGCCATGGTCATACACTGCATTCATGCCATACACCGCCTGATGCGAGTCGCCGGCGAGGAACTGATGCTGCCCTTGCGCCGGCCAGAGGGCAGCATGGCGCATCTGGTATTTATCGTGTCGCCCCTGCACTTCCTGCAGGAACAGGACATCGGCTTCCATCGACAACAATGCCTGTTTTAGCGCATGAACACGTGGCGTGCTGCGCAGGGTGCTGACCCCCTTGTGGATGTTATACGTCGCAATCCGGAGTTTCATGAAGTTATTCTAGACGTTGTGCAAGTATTGCGGAAGACGCTTCCTTATTGCCTGTCAATCCGCTTATTCCAGGAAAACTTTCGTTAATCATGCAGGTGTTCCGGCAGGTGCAGAATCGCTTCCGCATTGGAAGGTGAAAAGCATTTGTCTGCCGCCTCCCGATATGGGAGCCAGATGTATTGCAGATGTTCCCGTGGTTCTAAGGTAATCGGAATGTTCCGGGGAACAGTCAGGCCAAATACATGTTCGGTATTTCTGGTTACTCCTGGTGCATAGCGATGGAGCCAGACTGGATAAATTTCGTAAACATTGGAAAGTTGCCAGTCCACCAGGCTGCAAGCAGAGACCGTATTGAGTCCTTGTTCAGCGCCAAAAAATTCGTCGACAACGCGAATTCCGGTTTCCTCGAATACCTCCCGAATCGCAGTTACTCTCAGCGGCTCATCCACGGCATCTTTCGAGCCGGTCACCGATTGCCAATAGCCGGGCTTGTCGGCGCGCTCAATCAGCAAAACATCGAGGTCTGGGCTATGAATGACGACCAGAACAGATTCAGGAATTTTGTACGGTTTGATCATTTATCACATGAAAGCTGGCACCTGCCTCATGTCCAGAAGTGGCGAAGTTTCTCAGCCCAATCAATATGCCACGCCCCAAAGCAGATGCACAAAACAAAAAGGCGCTTTAAATCGCGCCTTTTTGTCTTTTCCAATGGCCGCAGCCTTATGCCTTGACTGCCGGCTCTACAGTGCGCAAACGGATATGCAGCTCGCGCAATTGTTTCTCGTCGACCTCTGACGGGGCTTGGGTCAACAGGCACTGCGCGCGCTGGGTCTTGGGGAATGCGATCACGTCACGGATCGATTCGGCACCCGTCATCATCGTCACGATACGGTCAAGGCCGAATGCCAGGCCACCGTGCGGCGGCGCGCCATACTGCAATGCGTCGAGCAGGAAGCCGAACTTGAGCTGCGCTTCTTCGGCATCGATCTTGAGCGCACGGAATACCTTGCTCTGCACATCTGCACGATGGATACGTACCGAGCCGCCACCCAGTTCCCAGCCATTCAGCACCATGTCATAAGCCTTCGCCAGCGCCTTGCCCGGATTGGTTTCGAGCAGGTCTTCATGACCATCCTTCGGCGATGTAAACGGATGGTGGGCAGCAACGTAACGCTGGCCTTCTTCATCGTATTCGAACATCGGGAAATCGACCACCCACAACGGCTTCCAGGCATCCTCGAACAATCCCGCCTTCTTGCCGAAATCGCTGTGGCCGATCTTCACGCGCAACGCGCCGATCGCGTCATTGACGACCTTGGCCTTGTCGGCACCAAAGAAGATCAGGTCGCCGTCCTGCGCGCCGGTCTGCTCGATGATCTGGGCAAGCGCGGCATCATGAATGTTCTTGACGATCGGCGATTGGAGGCCATCGCGTCCCTTGGCTTTTTCGTTGACTTTGATATAGGCCAGCCCCTTCGCACCATAGATTGCGACGAACTGGGTATAGGCGTCGATCTCGGAACGCGGCATCGCACCGCCGCCCGGCACGCGCAGGCCGACCACGCGGCCTCCTTCCATATTGGCCGCACCGGAAAACACCTTGAAATCTACATCCTTCATCACCGCGGTCAGGTCGGTGAACTGAAGTTTCACGCGCATGTCCGGCTTGTCGGAACCGTAGAGCCCCATCGCTTCAGCATAATCCATTACTGGGAACGGGTTCGGCAGCTCGATATTCAGCGTGTTCTTGAACACGCCGCGAATCATGCCTTCGAACAGATCGCGAATTTCCTGTTCGTTCATGAATGAGGTTTCGCAGTCGATCTGCGTGAATTCCGGCTGGCGGTCCGCGCGCAAATCCTCATCGCGGAAGCACTTAGTGATCTGATAATAACGATCGAAGTTGGCAACCATCAGCAATTGCTTGAACAGCTGCGGCGACTGCGGCAATGCAAAGAAGTTACCGGCATTGACGCGCGAGGGTACCAGATAGTCACGCGCACCTTCCGGTGTCGACTTGGTCAGCATCGGCGTTTCGATATCGATAAAGCCGTTAGCGTCGAGGAATTTACGCACTTCCATCGTCACTTTGTAGCGCAGGCGCAGGTTGTTCTGCATTTGCGGCCGGCGCAGGTCGAGCACGCGGTGCGTGAGGCGAGTGGTTTCTGACAGGTTATCGTCATCGAGCTGGAACGGCGGCGTTACGGACGCATTCAGCACTTCGAGCTGATGACACAATACTTCGATCTTGCCGGACTTGAGGTTGGCGTTGGTCGTGCCTTCCGGCCGGTTGCGCACGAGTCCGGTAATGCGAACGCAATACTCGTTGCGTACTGCCTCCGCAACCTTGAATACATCAGCACGATCCGGGTCGCACACAACCTGCACCAGGCCTTCGCGGTCACGCAGGTCGATAAAGATGACGCCGCCATGATCGCGCCGACGATGGACCCAGCCGCACAGGCTGACGGTTTGGCCGAGGAATTCCTCAGTGACGAGGCCGCAGTAATGAGTTCGCATAGACATAATCAGTTTCCAGTTTCAGATTCTTAGTAGTGATCGCGCCGGTGCCGGAAGGCCAGCGAGGTCTGGATTAATGGACCGCCGATATCAGATCGGAGGTGGAACAGCTTTCAGGTTCTTTGAAGCGGCCACAACGTATTCGGGCGCGACGACGCCCATCGATACAATATATTTCAGCGCCTCGTCGACAGTCATGTCGAGCTCGATTGCATCCGCCTTCGGCATCATCAGAAAGAAACCGGAGGTCGGATTTGGCGTAGTCGGCACGTAGACGCTAATGTAGTCGCCAGTCAGATGGTTTTTCACGTCACCGCCGGGAACGCCGGTCAAAAACGCGATGGTCCAGGAACCCTCACGCGGATATTGCACCAGCATCGCCTTGCGAAATGCATTGCCCGAAGACGAGAACAAAGTGTCGGACACCTGCTTGACGCTGGAATAAATCGAGCTGACGATCGGTATGCGCGTCAGCATCCGTTCCCACAGGTTCACGACCTGCTTGCCGATAAAGTTCCGGGTCAACAGCCCAGTGCCGAAAACCACCAGCAGCGTCAATATCGTGCCCAGGCCCGGAATATTAAAACCGAACACGGCAGCCGGCCGCCAACGCTCCGGCAACAGCAGCAGCGATTGGTCCATCGTACTGACGATCAGGTTCAGCACCCAGAGGGTGATCGCCAGAGGAACCAGGATCAGCAGGCCGGTGACAAAATATTTACGCATCTCTTATTGGCGTGCCACAAGCTATCGGCTCGCCTCTTCCCATTTATCGTTAAGCCGCCGAAGTCTTGCTATCGGTGTTGGCAGCGCCACACGACGCGCCGCAGGATTCCGCTGCAGGACAAGCACTTTCCGCCGGCTTGCTACTTACTGCCGGCGCAGAAGTATTGCCGCTGCCATTGCGGAAGTCAGTTGCGTACCAGCCGGTACCTTTTAGCTGAAAACCGGCGGCGGTCAGCTGTTTCTTGAACGCGCTCTTTTCGCAGGACGGGCACTCAGTCAAGGGCGCGTCGGATATTTTTTGCAATACATCCTTGGTGAAACCACACGCCTCGCAGCGATATGCATAAATCGGCATAGAAAACCTCAAGCAAAAATCATCCAAAACCCTGAATTATAAAGAGTTTTGGGCTGACTTTGCGCGAATGCGCGATTACCAGAGGCTCGAAGGAGAAACGGCCCGCCGCTCCATTGAGGTTAGCCCACCCCTTGTTATAAAAAAACAATCAGGCAGATACGGGATCAGTCGCGCCTCAAGCGCTCACGCTCTCCACCGAATGGCGCGGCTCATGACGGTTCTGCAGCACTTGCGGCAAGAGGGATCCCAGGATCATGCCAGCAAACGCGGCGATCAAGCCTGCAAGCTGACCCGGAAACTGCTCACCCAATGACGTAACCTGAGGGAAGAACAAAATCCAGGTGCCAATACCGGCAGCGAGCGAAGCAATCGCACCCTGGGTCGTCGCGCGATGCCAGTACAGCCCCATTACCAGCGGCACAAAGGCACCGACAAGCGTCACCTGATAAGCCGTCGACACCAGATCGTAGATAGATGTGCCCTTCATCGCGATCGCATAAGCCAGTACCAGCGACGCAAACACGACAATCGAGCAGCGCATCGCGAATAATTGCTGACGGTCACTCATGCGCGGCCGCAGGTTTTTGAGGATATTTTCAACGAAGCTGGTAGAAGGCGCCAGAAGGGTGGCCGATGAAGTGCTCTTGATGGCGGAGAGCAGCGCACCAAAGAAAAGGATCTGCATCACGAGCGGCATCTTCGTCATCACAAACGTGGGCAGCAGCCGCTGGTAGTCGCTCTTCGCCAAATTAAGTGCATCCTCACCCATCACGATGACGGCGCACGCAACGATGAACATTGGCACGAATGCAAACAGGATATAGCTCGCTCCACCGATGACTGCGCCGGTGCGCGCGGTCGGTGCATCCTTGGCCGACATCACACGCTGATACACATCCTGTTGCGGAATACTACCGAGCATCATCGTCAAACCTGCACCAATAAAGAAAGCAATATCGGTAAAAGTCGGAGGGGGCAGGAACTGCCACAGATTGTCTTTGTTCGCCATCTCTAATACCTGGCTGGCACCGCCCGCCAGATCAGCCGAGAAGAATGCAATCACACTCAAGCCGATTACAAGCACAATCATTTGAATGAAATCGGTCCAGGCCACGGCAAGAAAGCCACCTATCACCACGTAGATCAGTACCGCAAGCGTACCGACGATCATGCCGGTTGTTTCTGACATTGCGCCGTTTGTCAGCACCGAGAATACGAGGCCAAGCGCGGTAATTTGTGCTGCAACCCAGCCGAGGTAGCTCAGGATTATCGCGACGGAGCAAAATACTTCGATGCCCTTGCCATAGCGATTGCGATAAAAATCACCAATAGTCAGCAGGTTTTGCTTGTACAGCTTGGTGGCGAAGAACATACCTACCAGTATCAGACAGGTGCCGGCACCAAAGGGATCTTCGACAATCGAGTTTAAGCCGCCCTGTACAAACTTGGCCGGAATACCCATGACCGTTTCGGCACCAAACCAGGTTGCGAACGTCGTGGTCACCACCATAATTAACGGCAAGCTGCGGCCGGCGACGGCAAAATCGCTGGTGTTCTGGATGCGTGTACCGGCCCATACGCCCAGAGCAAGCGTGCCCAGCAAATACAGAACGACGAAGGTGATCAGTGTGTAGTTCATGTATGTTTGCTCCGCACAAAGAATCCGGAATATTCACTATCGATCAGCTGCCGATCAGCTGGCTTATATTAGAAAGATCGGAACATTAATGTGCAAGGGCAGCAGACACGAACTACTCTGCCGGGCCTGATGCCTCCCCTTGCGCAAGTCCGGGCCTAACCCAGGCGACTACGCCCCTTCGGTAAATTTTTCGGGATTATAGCGGCAGAAATCGGTCCGAACGGTCCCCAGGACAGAAATAGCAATACTTTTTTGGGCCGGTCAGCCTGGCCGTCGCTGCCAAACTTGCCAGCGTTCCTTTCCTGCGAAAACAGGCAGGGAATCTGCCACCGCATCGTCAACGATACGTTCGAAGAAAGGGGTTAGCAAAGTTTCCAGTTCTGCCGGAGAAATGCCGAATGGCGGGCCTTTCGGATTCTCATCGAAGAAAAAGAAACCGGCCAAAAGGCCGCCTGGCTGCAGGAGCTCAGCCCATCGCGCAACGATAGCCGGCCGCATGCGCTTGGGTAACGCACAGAAAAATGCGCGCTCGTAAATCAGTTCAACCTGCTGTGCCGGGACAAAGTCGAAGAAATCCGCCTGCTGTACGCGTTCGCTCCATCTGCCCAGAACCTTCTTTGCCAGCTCGACTGCCGCAGCGGAAAAATCAATCGCGGTGACATTCCATCCTGCTTCGGAAAGACAAGCGACTTCATAGCCAGTGCCACAACCCGGAATCAGCGTCACATATGGGCGAGCTGACTGGGTGACAAACTGCCTTAACTGCGCCGGCACATCGCCGCGATCCCACGGCATAAATTCCTGCTTAAAACGCTCGGACCAGAAATCCGGGGCACTGGGATCACGAGTTTCAAATGTCGGCATGACGAACGCCTCTTGTCAGAAAATGGGATACCAGCGCGAAATCAGTTGTGCGACGAGAATGCCGGCAATCAGGCCACCGCCAAAATACAAGGCAAAGCTTAGCAACATATTGGTGCGCCTCTGTTCGGCAACTAGCTGTTTAAGCAATTCATTGTGGTGCTTTGGCGGCTCGGCCACCCTTGCCGTCAATACCTGATGCACCAGACGCGGCAGTTGCGGAATCATGTTGTTGTAATGCGGGATTTCTTCCTTGAAGCGGGCAAGCAGCCCGCGCAGCCCGACCTGCTCGTGCATCCAGCGCTCCAGATACGGCTTCGCGGTTTTCCACAGATCGAGATCGGGATCGAGCTGGCGCCCGAGGCCTTCGATGTTGAGCAGCGTCTTCTGCAATAGCACCAGTTGTGGCTGCACCTCAACATTGAAGCGGCGCGAAGTCTGGAACAGGCGTAGCAACACTTGGCCGAAAGAGATGTCGCGCAAAGGCTTGTCGAAAATCGGCTCGCAGCAGGCGCGCACCGCCGATTCCAGTTCATCGACGCGTGTATCCTTCGGCGCCCAGCCTGATTCGATATGCGCTTCGGCGACACGTTTGTAATCGCGTCGGAAAAATGCGAGGAAATTCTGCGACAGGTAATCCTTGTCGTAGTCGGTCAGCGTCCCGACAATGCCGAAATCGAGGGCGATGTAGCGGCCAAACGTAGCCGGATCGATAGACACGAGGATATTCCCGGGGTGCATGTCCGCATGAAAGAAGCCATCGCGAAACACCTGCGTGAAGAAAATTTCCACTCCATCGCTGGACAGCTTCTTCAAATCCACGCCTTCCGCTACCAAGCGGTCGAGCTGCGAGATTGGAATACCGTTCATGCGTTCCATCACGATCACCGAGGTGGAACAGTAGTCCCAGTGCATTTCCGGCACAATCAGCAAATCAGAATTCGTGAAATTGCGACGCAGCTGGCTGGCATTGGCCGCTTCCCGCATCAGGTCCAGCTCATCGTGCAGGTATTTGTCGAACTCCGCGACCACTTCTCTTGGCTTGAGACGCCGACCGTCCGCCCATAATTTTTCAACCCATGCGGCGCCAATACGCATAAGAGCCAGATCCTTCTCGATCGACTTCTTCATGCCCGGACGAAGTACTTTGACTGCGACTTCCTTGCCATTCTTTAGGGTGGCGAAATGCACCTGTGCAATCGAGGCGGAAGCCACCGGCTGCCTCTCGAAACTTGCGAACAACTGATCCGGATGTGCGCCGAGTGATTTCCTGATTTGTGCAATGGCGAGATCGGAATCGAAAGGCGGCACACGATCCTGCAGCTTGGCCAGTTCATTGGCGATATCCGGCGGCATCAAGTCGCGCCGGGTGGACAAAACCTGGCCGAATTTAACGAAAATCGGGCCGAGATCTTCCAGTGCCTGACGCAGGCGAACACCGCGCGGCGCAGAAATGTCGCGCCAGAACATGAATGCAGCGAGCACTTTCGCCACGCGCGGATGGGCCAGACTGGATATCGCAATATCGTCCAAGCCGTAACGGATGACGACCCGGGCGATCTTGAATAGCCGCAGCAATTTGACAACCATTTAGCGGCTTTCCTTTAGTTTTTCGATACGCTTGGCGAGACGCTCTACATCGTCGCGCAGCTTGGTCACATCGCCCGAGAAATCGGCCACCGCCTGCGGCCGGACCAGCAGCGGCTTTTCGTCAAGAAAATACTCGGCCACGTTTTCGGCAAAGCGTTGTTGCGTAGTCCTTGCGGTTTCCAGTGCACCGCGCACCCCGCCGACTATCCGTGTGGCGGCGATGTCGCCAATCCATCTGCTCAAGTCATGCTCCGCTTCCCAGCGCAGGTTTTCACTCAACTGCGAAATGGTATTGGCAAAATCGGCGTCGCCTTCAATCTGGACGTAGGAAAACGCGTGTTCACGGTTTTGCGCCATCAACGGCAAATCGGACAACTTGGCGCGGATGGTCACGTTGGTCGGCGCATCGGCGGAAGCTGCCTGCACCATGCCATCCGAAGCCACCCTCAATCTGACTGCCATGACGCCGGCATCAAAGCAGGCAACTTTGCCGGCATGCCGGCTCAATTTGTCCCGAGCCCAGTTTTCTTGGGCAAGCAAGTGGTTGATTGCAGCAGAGATAGGTGAAGAAATCATGGTCACAAAACAAAGCCGCCCGTGACGATTCACGGGCGGCCCTCAGTTTACCAGCTTGCCGTATGTTATTTCTGCCGACTCAGGATAATTGTTGGATACCCGCCAGTAGCCAGCCACCTTGCCCGGAAATCGGTTTGGACAAATTCCATACTTCGGTAAAGGCCTCGGCTTGCGCGCTTTCTGCTTCCTTGATCATGCCGGAAAAACGCACACTTGCAATATAGTCATTACCAACCGTTTCAAGACGCAGCAACTCGGCATCCAGAGACACTACGTCGGTATGATTCGGCGAAGCGCCGCGCTCCTGCAGTTGCAGGCGCAACTCGCCGAACACCTCCGGCGTCGTGAATTCGCGGATGTCATTCACATCGGCCCGATCCCATGCGGCCTGCAAGCGGATGAAGTAAGTCTTTGCATTGCGCAGAAAGGCCGACGCATCGAAGTCTGCAGGCAGATCCATTGCATTACTTGCAACGGCACTGCCGCTGGCCAAAGTATCAGACTGGAATGCCAACGGTCTTGCCTGTGGCTCAATACGCGATCCGATTTCCGGCGTAGTGGGGCCGGTGGCAGAGTCGTGAGTCGAATAGCCGCCAGCGTAGGCTTGCCGCGCATGCGTATCCGTCTCTTTGCGGCGAAACATTCGGTAAATGAACATCGCGGCAAATGCGAGCAGCGCGATCATAAGAATACTGCTGATCATGCTGGCAAAAGCGCCACCGATGCCCAGATGCGATAGCAGTGCACCCAGACCAAGACCAAGCAACGCACCACCCAGAATATTGCGCCACGGACTAGCAGGTTTCGGCGTTTGTGCAGCGCCAGGCGCTGCGGATGGCCGTTGCTGGCTGGCCGGATTGGTCATCTGGTTTTGGGCCGGCTGCGCAGGCGTCTGGCGGCTCAAACCTTGCGATTGCCGCCCGAACGAGCCCCCACCGCCCAGTCGCTTCGCTTCTGCCTCGGACACTACCATCGAAGCCGCACTGATGGCGACCATCAGGACAAGAAGGAATTTTTTCATCGCACTCTCCTAGAGTTTGATACCCGTATGCAGCGCAGCCACGCCTGCTGTCAGGTTGTAGTATTCGACGCGCTCCAGACCGACATCCTGCATCATCTTCTTCAGGGTTTCCTGGTCCGGGTGCATGCGAATTGATTCAGCCAGATAACGATAGCTTTCCGAATCCTTGGCAATCTGCTGGCCCAGCCACGGCAAAACCGAAAACGAATACACGTCGTACGGTTTTTGCAAAGGCTCCCAGACCTTGGAGAATTCCAGAACCAGAAGCTTGCCGCCAGGCTTGAGCACGCGCTGCATTTCAGCCAGCGCAGCATCCTTGTGCGTCATGTTACGCAAACCAAATGCGACGCTTACACGATCAAAGTAATTGCTTGGGAAAGGAAGCTTTTCCGCATCGCAAAGCAAGGTAGGCGTGGCGAGCCCCTTGTTCAGCAGCCGGTCGCGACCGACGCGCAGCATTGACTCATTAATGTCTGTCAGCCACACCTCACCAGTCGGCCCGGCCTGCTTGGCAAATGCCTTGGCCAAATCGCCAGTGCCGCCAGCAATATCGAGCACTTTGAAGCCAGGCCGGACGCCGGCCTGCGCGATGGTAAATGTCTTCCAAAGACGGTGCAGGCCACCTGACATCAGGTCGTTCATCACGTCGTACTTCGCGGCGACGGAATGAAATACCTGCGCTACTTTCTGCGCCTTCTCTTCTTCTGGGACAGTTTTATAACCGAAATGGGTTGTATTCGTCATGGCAACGGCCTTGTTAATCCAAGCCGCATTATACAAGTGCAGACCGGCAGCGTTGCCAAGCGTTCCCTGAATCGGGAGACTGGCAGGCAAAAACTTAATGGTGCCCGCAGCCGCCCTTCTCGGCGAGCATCGGCGCGTCACGCCCTGTTTCGCGGGTGAAGCCGGCACTCTCCAGTCGCTTCAGATAATCTTCCCACAGCTGCTGCTGGTTTGCACCAAGCCAGTACAGATAATCCCAGGTATAGATGCCGGTAGTATGCGTATCGGAAAAATGTGGCTGTACCGCATAATGTCCAACCGGTTCCATCGCCGTAATGAGCACGTCACGTTTGCCGGTTTGCAAAACTTCCTGCCCTGCACCATGCCCCCGCACTTCTGCCGATGGCGAATATACACGCAAGAATTCAAATGGCAAAGAAAACACCTCGCCGGTATCGAATGCAATTTCGAGTACGCGCGACTGTTTATGTACTGTCAGCGCGGTGGGCACCGGGTCGATCTTTTTCGGATCGGTCTTTTGAGAGTCAGCCATATTCAAAGTAGCGAGGGGGCGAACCGGTCAAGAATTAGCTCGCGCAGCCTGGGAACAAGCGCCTTGCGTTTAGCCAAGTCGGCCGATATGGGTGTGCGTTT
Organism: Noviherbaspirillum sp.; assembly: GCA_035254105.1. Taxonomy (GTDB): domain Bacteria; phylum Pseudomonadota; class Gammaproteobacteria; order Burkholderiales; family Burkholderiaceae_D; genus Noviherbaspirillum. The sequence goes on from DATFAZ010000115.1 coordinate 22,710, forward strand.
GATTTCGCCCCAGATCGGATTGGGAAAATGGGCGTCGTCCTCATAACGCGGAATCACATGCCAATGCAGATGCGGAACCACATTGCCAAGGCTCGCCACGTTAATCTTGTAGGGCTGCATCACTTCCCGCACCGCTTCCTCAACCTGCCAGACGGCGGCAATCAGAATGGCGCGCTCAGCGCTAGACAGATCAGTCATCTCCCGCGCATGTGTGTTCCAGATTACCCGGCAAAAACCGGGATAGTGCTCGTCATTGACCAGCACGATCCGATAATTATCGTCCCGGTAGACGATATCGCCACCGGGCTGGATGCATAACTCGCAGGCAGATTCTTTCGTCATCCGCTTATACCAGAACGCGTTCGATACCACCGTTATTGGCCAGCGCCACATAATCAGGCAGCCAGTTCTCGCCCAACAGATACTTGGCCATCTCGATCACGATGTAGTCGGCAGTTGTGCCGGCATCTTCGTTATAGCGCGACAAACCCTGGAAGCAGGACGGGCAGGATGTCAGGATTTTCACTTCACCGCTGAATCCGTCTGCACGCAACTTGTCGGCGCCCTTGCGCATTTCCTCTTCCTTGCGGAAGCGCACCTGCGTCGAAATGTCCGGACGACTCACGCCGAAGGTGCCGGACTCGCCGCAGCAGCGTTCATTCTTCTCCACCTTTTGTCCATCAGCGGTAGTGATCAACGCATTCACTGTCTTTAGCGAATCCTGCAGCTTCATCGGGCTGTGGCAGGGCTCGTGGTACATGTAGCGCACGCCACCAACACCTTCGAGCTTCACGCCTTTTTCCAGCAGATATTCATGGATGTCGATGATCCGGCAGCCCGGGAAAATCTTCTCGAATTCATAGCTCTGCAACTGATCGTAACAAGTGCCACACGATACTACGACCGTCTTGATGTCGAGGTAGTTCAGCGTGTTGGCCATGCGATGGAACAACACCCGGTTGTCCGTCATCATCTTCTCGGCCTTGTCGTACTGGCCGTTGCCGCGCTGCGGATAGCCGCAGCACAAGTAGCCAGGCGGCAGCACGGTTTGCACGCCGACATGCCACAGCATCGCTTGGGTCGCAAGGCCAACCTGCGAGAACAGGCGCTCCGAACC
>DATFAZ010000116.1:0-12939 GCA_035254105.1 Noviherbaspirillum sp.
CCAAGCGCCCACACTTATCGGCTGTTATTTGTTAAAGAACCTTCCCGCCAGCGCCACTTGCGCGCTTCGCTATCGAATCGTTTTGTTCGTCAGCAGCAGAGAAACGAGATTATGCAGCACTTCCAATCTTCCGTCAACTCCATTTAGCCTAGCCAAAGAAAGGTGAGCGCGGCTAAGTTGCCCCTGACTTAGCCAAGGGCCGACAAAAACTAGATTTCCAAAAACGTTTCGCTATAAATGAGTGTCAAATCTTCATTGCCTTAAAGGAGGAGGTATTTGAATGATTTCCAATTTGAAATCCGCTAGGCGCGCCATTGAAGCGGAAATGTCTTATGCCAAACAGGGCGCAGCCTACTATCTTGCCCGTGTCGAAGCCTTGGAAAACGCACTACACCAACTTGAGAGCGTTGATATTAGTTCAAAGGAAGTAATTGGAGATGCAAGGGCTCAAACAAGAACCAAACGAGTCAGTTCACGTAAGATGCAACAGGGATCTTCCACGACCGCCCCCTCCGCCCAACAAACCAATAAAACAAAGCCCGCAGCGAAAAATACTTCTATAAGCAGGTCAAAGGGTGCTGACAACCTTCCACCGACAGGCAGGGATTTCTGGTTTGCGCTTGTAAACAGTCAGCCGCAATCTGCCGTCGATATCTCAAACGCAGCCATCACCGCGTTAGGGATCAAGCCGGATCAAAAAGGACAGATTCAGAAAATAAAGCAGCGCGTATCACCGGCGCTCGCGAACCTCGTCGCCACTCAAAAAATAAAAGATGCGGGAAGCGGGCGTGCACGGCGCTTTTTCAAGGATGAATCAGTTCAATAAAATCTGGTTTTTCATTTAGCAAGTCGAGGTCGATTTGTCATTTCGCTAGCGATCAGATCAGCACCCAAATGCCGTATGCAACAAGAACTGCGCAGACTGCGGTGATATGAATTACATGAAAGAGAATCCTGCGTTTGCGATTAACGGGGTCGTCTTCAGGTGCCTGTACAGGCAATGCATCATTATCCTCGCAACCGACTACTGGCGGTGGATCAACCGGTGGCGGCTGCGATTTTAATGGCAGTGCTTCCCCGCTAGAGCGCTCCTCAGGCATGACTGGAGCGACATTTTCCTTAAGCAAGGACTCATTTTGAATTTCTGGCGCACGATCTTTTTCCCGCTGAAGCTCACGAATGCGCCCAGTGGTGAGCATGCGGTGCAACTCTTCTACGGTCGGCTTTCTGCCATGGACGCTTTCCCAAGCGGCAATGAGGTGCACATGACCATCACCCATTAATGCGTCATACAGGCGATTGCCCATTTGACGACCGATTTCGAACGCTTTGCGCAGGAGTTTATCGTGTCCTTCATTGGCACGCGCGACCAGTGCTTTTATCTGGGCGGAGTCGTGGCATACCCGCAGTTCGTCATCAAGCTCCAGATATTCAACGTGTCCGTCGATCCGCACCCGCGGTTCCAAAATGATATTGATATCAAGCTGCTTCAGTTCCAGCAGCGCGCGCACGGCAAAATCCACCGGCAATTCGAATCCATCTCCCGTCATCGGCTTGAGACCGGAAAAAGTTTCGAGGAACAGTTTTGATTGCCAATACCCTTTGCAATAAGAGAGCCAGGGTTCTATGTCAGCCTTGGGGAGGGAGAATGGTTTGCTCCAGATACGCTCTTCTGTTGCCTCATCAAGCGGAATGAGTGCAGAGCGCATATCAGGAATGTGCCTGAGTCGGTCGGTCGGCACATCTGACGGTTCGGATGTGTCGGAGTGTGTATCTGCCGGGGACGGTGCTATGTCAGGATTTCTTTTTTCGGAAACTTGCCGGGCGCTGCCACCCTCTTCCGGACGCATCTGTTTTTTCTTTTGTTCGATAGCGTCGCGATAGATACGGTTCTGGCGCTCCGTTTCCAGTTGCAGCGCACTTTTGGATAAGTTTTGCGCCTGCATATTAAGCGGCTCTAATTGTGGCGAGCCTGGTATACAAGTTCATGTGACTGGATGAAACTGTATGGATAAATAATTGGTCACGCCTCATCGGAAGCCGCGATGAAACGACACCCGACTATCGGATAGTTTCAGGCGTTTGGGATGCCATGATGATCGAAGTGCGCAGCGAGTTGACAGTATTTGCCGTTTTGTCACTTAGCAAAGTGGTCAATATGGCCGAATCATCGAAACGGAAGCGGGACAGCATGACATTGCATCCGGCCATCTTCAGCACCTGCGCGTTACTCATGCCTGCAATCAGATCCGCGATTTCACCGCTAATGCCAAGCCGGAAAATAGCTTCAGCGCGATCATGGCGAATCATTTGCTGCGCAATCATCAGGTAACTCAAATTGACATTACGGATTTCGGACAAGTAATCGTTAGACATATGAGTTCGTCCCATTCCCTGTTAATAAGCGAATACTTCTTGTAGTACATCCAGCGTCTTGAGCATTGCGTCCTCGCCAATGGCGCCCAGCCTTCTTACCAGCCTCGACTTTTCCATGGCGCAGATCTGATCCAGCAAAATGAGCCCTTCTTTCTGCATGAAACTCACCGGTATCCTGAAAGGGGCCGGCAGGTCATTCGTGCTCATCGGCGCCACAATCAGCGTACTCAGGTGCTCATCCATTTCTTGGGGCGATACCACGACCCCGGGCCACCGCTTCTGCGACACGCCGCCAACCAATTTTTCATAATCGATCAGCCAGATTTCTGCCCGCCTCACCATGAGAACTCAGCATCCGCATCAGCAGGAATCAGCGGCCATGCGATTACCTGCTCGGTAGACTTCGCTGCGATCGCCTGGCATGCCTGAACCCAGCCTTCCCGCGGTCTTTTTTTCGGTTTGCGGATTACGATCGCGTCGTTTTCCACCCCAATCTGAACTTCGCCGATATCAAGCCCGACTTGTAAAAGGAATGGCTTGGGAATTAACACCCCTTGCGAATTACCCATTTTGCGAATTGCAGTTTTCATAGAAATCACTTCAACAGCACGTACTAACATCGTACTACAAAATTGTTCTCTGGAAATTTTGTATGAAAGCAATGTTGTAACTCTGCAATATTAGTGAGAACAATGTTTTAACTTAGTTAAATTTCTAATGAGAAAGAGCAGGTGCAGTGAACTGGCGAACTACCCAGTGAGGATGGAAATACAAGGAGGGCGAGGCGTTACGCTTTTTAACTACCCGAGCTGGCCTGTTTTGAGTAGGAGGGACATCCGTTTTTTCCCCACATGCCGCCGCACAGCCGCCATTTGCACTGCTCGCGCCGAAAGAAATTGGAATTGTGCTCACATTTGGCGAGTATCTTGCGCACCCGCGCTTCGCGCGATTCACGCATCGCGGTTATTTGAGAGCGATTGTTCGATCGGGCCGCTTGCTGCTTGCGTGTGCGAGCCTCTTCTGCAGCGCGGCCGATTTCAAGCTTTCGCTGCAACTCCTTATCCGCCTGTTGCTTGATGCGTTCAATCTCCCTGTCTTTTGCAACAGTGGATCCAGAGTTTTTGCTCCTGGATTCTGATTTCGCCTCACTATCCAGTGTTTTTTGTTTCTGCTGATTGCGTGCGGATGGCTTTGGCGATGCGGCCGGCGTAGAAATCTTTGGCTCCGACGCGGCTCTTTGCGCTGCTTGCATCCCGGACGATGGAGGCGGCTCTGGGAGAATTGGGACATCTGCTTGCGGCGCAGGTTTCGATTCAGGCATGTTGGTAGCGGAAGAGCTGCCGGTTATGGATGCCTCCTCTGAGGGCTGAAAAGCCGCAGCTTGTTGCGTCTCTTGCGGCGCAGGTTCAGCCAAGGATGGACGCGCACCGTCATAAGGTAATTCTGCTGGATTAATGCCACGGAGCACATTAGCCCGCCCGCTTTGGACAGGAGTGGGAACGGATACAGCGCTCGCTTGAAGAGGTTCCCGGCTTGCAGAAAGCGGCACATCCTCCGGATTTTGATGCACCCACCATACAGCGGATATTCCGACCGTGGTGCCGACCACAAACACGCCGACCATGACAAGAATGCGCGATACCAGGCGCCGTGGTGCAGGAACTGGATTTTGAGATGGCGGTGGATTGCTCGGGCTCGACGCAGGAGTACCGTGCACATGCTGCTCTGAATACTTCGAATCCGAATGGCTCGATGCTGGCTTGGCTGGTTTGGCTGGTTTGGCTGGTTGAAATCGGGGTTGCTGAGATTTCAAACCTTCCTGGACAGGAATGCTGCCCTGGAACGCGCCAGCACTGCCTGCTGCAGCCCTTGCTGAATGTGGTGGCTTAAAACCCGTCAAAAGGCGTGTCCTCCAATATTGTTCCAAACGAAGGCGATGATTGAATCGCAAATGAGCGAGCGATGAATAATTACTTGGCCTGTGGCGGGATTCATCCCACTCAATAAATTTCCAGGAGTTACCTGCCTGCGGCAGCCGCAGGTTGCATGCGGCGCAAACTCTGGCTGAGCCAAGGTTAATTGTTCCGCAATACAAACATTGCATCTTGATCTGGCCTGACCATTCGATTGCTTACGCGATCAAATGCCACGGCGGGAAGGCTATCTAAAGAGGATAGTCTGCGTGGAAAGCTGGTTCCATGCAGAACAGAAGAAATCCGAGTGGAATTTGATTAGTGTCACAGATACCGAACATCATTTTTTCTTACGGCATTACTTCAAAATCCGTATACCAAAAGAAAACGGCCACCTTTTATATAGGTGGCCGTTTTTTGGAATTTTCTTAAAAACTTGATTAGGGGCGAATCAAAGAATCAGTTCATAGACAATTTTCCATTGAGCACCCTCTCGTGCCCAATACTGGCGCTTGCGGATCGAGGTCTTGCTTTTTCCGACCTTGGATTCCTGAGTAAAAGTACTGACGATCATGTCATCACGCCCAGGATAGAAAAAGTGCGTCGCATCACGTAACACAATCGAAAGGCTCTTTACGCCACGAACCGACTGCTGGTGTTTTTCCATCCAGCTCTTCAGGTCTTCACCGCGATCCGACTTGAAGTTCTTCGAATAATTCGTTATCAGGCGTTGCGCATTGAGGCTCTCGACATCGCGCCGCCAGCTGTCTATCAGCCGAGCGGCAAGCTTGCGGTCATTTTCCCACTTGGTCTTGTTGACGAATTCAATACTCTCGCTGATTACTACCGGCGTCTTGCCAATTTCGACAGACGTGGCGAGCTTGTACAAATCCTGATTGGTCAGCACCACGCAGCCGTCAGAAGATAATGGTGGGCGGCTGAAGCTGTCTGATGGCGTGCCGTGCAACCAGATGCCGGAGCCGCTGCGGCCGTTGATCTTGTCCCATTCGTTCGGATAATTGATCGGCAAGGCACCCGAACCGTAGAAATCGGGGAGTCGCGCACCGGGCAAATGACTGGTGATGTAATAGATACCGATAGGCGTCCTCTGGTCGCCTTCCTTGAGCTTGTTGACGCCCAGCTTGCCCTGGCTGATGTAATAATCGGCGACAAATTTCAGCTCACCGCCCTGGTTGGCGTACATGTACAGCCGTGAACGTTTGGCATCGACCAGCAGCACATGCTTCTGGTCTTCGCGCATTTGCAGCACCAGTCTCGGGATCATGCCGGGAGCGGGGCGTTCACGCAGCGACTTCAGGCGCACCATCGCCTCTTCGCGCAGGTTCTTTAGCTTGTCTTCCGGGCCAGTGGTAGCGCCAAAGGTGGCGACTGGCCGGGACTGCATCAATAGCAAGTCGCCACGGATCAGATGACCCAGACGGAAATTCGGATAAGCCTCGACCAGCTTGTCGGCTTTTTCGAGCGCCTTGCGGAGATTGTTGGCGCCCATCTCCTTGTAGACTTCGATGAGCAGGACTTCCGGGTCCGGCTTATCTGCGGCAGCAATCGCCAGAGCGGTTGCGGGAGAACTTTTGGCGACAATCGGAGCCGGTGCCGCCCAACTGCTTGCAGCCAGGAGCAAGGATAGTCCGAAAAACAAACCTCTCCGGGAAAGAATGTTTGCCGGATGATAAATGAATTTAAAACACGACATCAGCTACCCGTATTTTCCTGCCTGATTCTCCACTTGCCGCCCTGCTTTGCGAGTACCAGCGTTTTGCGGGTATTTGCAGTCAGGCGGTCCGAAACATAAACCTGACGGAATTTTACCGTTGCGGCATTGCCATTGACACTCACTTGCGGCGCCTCGACCTTGACGTTGATGCTTCCCTTGCCGGCAATACGCGCGCGACGCTCTTCTTCCCATGCCTTGCGTGGCTGACCGTTGGGCACCTGGAAATCGCTGCCGTAATGACCCAGGTAGGCTTTCACGTCACGTGAACTCCATGCTTTTGCCCAGTCTTGTACGACATCAAGAATTTCTTCGCGTTCAGCATTTTCGCTGGATGTCGGCTTTGGAGCCGGTTTAACCGGTTCCGGTTTGGCCACGGCGACCTTCTCCGGTGGCGCTGGCTTGGCGACTGGAGCAGGCGGCGGCGTCACTGCGGCGACTTTCGTGTCGGCGGCCGGTGCGGCTGGCGTTGTTGCGGCCGGCGCCGGTGCTTTGGCTGCCGGCGCAGCAGCTACCGGTGCGCTTGGTGCTGGCACATTTGGCAGCGCCGGCGCAGCAGCGACCACCGTCGTATTGGCATTGCCGTTCGCATTGCCCACGAGCGAGCGAACCAGTGTCAGCTTCGACTTGGTGGCGGAATTCCGGCTATCAAGCTGGAGCGCCTTGTCGTATGCCTGACTAGCGAGCTTTGCATGGACATCGCCGAGGTTTTCATAAGCAGTCGCGTAGCTCGGGTTGGTGCGAATCGCCGCATCGAGCGCATTGCGGGCCTTGTCATACTGGCCGGCTGCCGCATACAGCACGGCGAGATTGTTGTACGGCTCAGGCAAGCTCGGAAAATCTTCAGTCAGCTTGGTAAAGATGGCGATCGCTTCCGATGACTTGTTCTGCTCGGTGAGGATCACGCCTTTGATGAAGCGCATCTGTGCATCACGCGGATTCTTGCGCAGGTAGGCGTCCGCCTTGTTCAGCGCTTCCGCATACTGGTTGGCGCGCATGAGCTTGCTGACATCGGCGAATTCGTCTGCAAAGGCGGGGGCGGCAAACAGCGCCGCCAGCAGGCCGGACAATGCGACGGTCTTGTTCAATACGGAGCGCAAACGGTAATCGGTCATGCGGCGCGAAGTTGGAATCATGGTTGCAATCGGATTCGTAACAAGGGATTCAGAGGCTTTTGCTGCCCGACCCAGGAACGGGTTTTAAACCTGTGCATTCTAACCTCACCAGACTGAATTAGCCATTTTGGAAGCTCATGCTTACCAGTGCGGCAACGGTTCGAATGCTCGGGATACGGGTGGAGCGGGATGGTGTTGCGAGGATGGCATGTGTCGACGACAGCATTTATCACTTCAAGCTGCCGTCGATACCTTTGCCGGTTCGCTCTTCGTTATTCGCCTGCCGGTTGCGCCTGAACGGACTGACCAGCTGCCGTGTTCAGCTGCTGCTCTTGCGTAAGCTGATAAGACAATTGCAATTTTGATGCAATCGCCACATCGACCGGTGCTTCCGTCACACTCACCTGCGCATTTGCCTGAACTGCCGGTGCGGCTGCAACCATTATCGGCTGGGCCCGGGGCAAGGCAGAGTGGAGTTGCGGATTCTGAGTCATCCAGCCCGCCGCAACCGCCACGCCGGCCACGAATGCCGCACCGCTCAGCAATGCCACGATCGGCCGCTTGACGGATTTGCTTCTGATAGCCGGCAACGGCGATTCTGCCAGCACTGCTTCTGCCCGCTCACGCCAGTCGCCGAGCGCCTCAATGTCTTGTGTCATGCGCTCCAGCAGGTCAAGGGCGATTGCCTGAGCGTCTTCGTGCTCACGCTCATATCTGGCGCGCAGAGTATCTGCCTGGCTGGCAGCCGCATCAAGGGATTCCTTCTGCCGGCGTGCCGCCTCCAGCGCGTTGCGCTCGGCCACGACACGTGCCTCTTCGGCGGCTCTTGCCTCCTGTTCGGCTGTCATGCGCTGTATGGCCAGGTCCGCCGCTTCACGCTCGGCAGCCGCACGCAGCTCGGCATCGGCACGCGCCGTTTCCTCCGCATGCAGCTTTTCCTGTATGGCTTCCAGCGCAGCCTGCTCCGCCCGGGCACGCTCGCTTTCATTGCGTGCCAATTCGATTGCATCGCGCGCCTTGGCTTCAGCTACCTGAGCAGCCTGCATCTGCAATTGCGCCTGCTCGACGGCTTTCTCCAGGAACTGCTTCTCGGCGACTGCAATAGCTTCGCTTGCCAGGCGTGCTTCGCGTTCCGCCTGCTCGCGGGCACGGTTAATCCGGGCCTGTTCGGCTTCAATCTCGGCACGTGCCTGTGCGTCTGCGCAAGCGCTCCTTTCCGCTGCGAGCTTTTCTTCGGTCGATGCCAGTGCACTCTGCTCGGCCGCAATACGGTCGCGTTCGACGAGCACTTTTTCCTGCATTGCCGCCAGCTTTCTCTGCTCGGCTTCAGCACGGTCGCGCTCTGCAGCTGCCAGTTCGACCGCTTCGCGCGCCTTGTCTATCGCAATTTGGGCGGTCTTGCGTTGCAATTCGGCCTGCTCGACTGCTTTTTCAATCAGCAGCTTTTCCGCAGCCCGTTTCTCTTCAATTGCTTGGCGAGCGGCGCGTTCGGTCTGCTCGTGCTCGAGCAGCATCACCGCATGCTCCTGTTCGGCTTTTGCGCGTGCTTCGGCTTCGCCGAGCATCTGCTTTTCAGCTGCAAGCTTTTCCTGCACAGCCTGCAGAGCCTGCTGTTCTGCCGCGGCACGTTCCTGCTCGACACGCGCCAGCTCGATGATCTGGCTGGCCTTCATTTCTGCGGCTGCGGCTGCCTGGCGCTCCATGTCCGCTTGCTGCGCGACATGCTCCAGCTCCTGCTTTTCGGCCACGCACCTGGCTTCGATTGCAACACGCAGCTGACGCTCTTCATGTTCGCGTGCGCGCAGCAGTTCTGCTTGCTCCTGTTCGGCGCGGGCCCGTGCATCTGCTTCGGCCCGAGCGGCCTCTTCTGCTGCTTGTCTTTCCTGCAGGGCGCGCAAAGCCAGTTCTTCGGCAATGGCACGGGCACGCTCGACACGCGCCAGTTCGGTCGCCTCGCGCGCTTTCAGCAATGCTGCCTGCGCCGATTTGCGCTGCAGATCGGCGGCGGCTTTCGTCTGTTCGGCCTTATGTCTTGCAGCGGTGGATTCCGCCTCGAGCGTAGCACGCAAGGCGCGATCGGCTTCTTCCTGTGCACGCAGTACCGCAGCTTGCTCTTCTTCCGCATGCAGGCGTGCCTCTTCTTCCGCGCAGGCGGCTTGCTCGGCAGCGAGTTTTTGTCTTGCCGCTTCAGCACGCTGGCGTTCCAGCTCGACTTTCTGCTGCAGTTTTTCGAGCGCCTGCTGTTCGTCGTTGGCACGCTGGCGTTCCAGTCGCTCCAGTTCGACGGCTTCACGCGCTTTCAGGATGGCGGCCTGAGCAGCTTCGCGCTGCGCATTTGCGGCTTCCATAGCCTTGGCGAGTGCAAGCTTGGCTGCAGCGCACTCCTCTTCCTTGGCAACACGCGCGGCATGTTCAGCCTGTTCCTGCATTTGCAGCAGATGGGTGTGCTCCTGCTCGGCTGATACGCGCGCCTTGGCTTCTGCAATCGCCGCTTCTTCAGCGCGCACCTTTTCCTGCAAGGCGGTGACAGCCTGTTGTTCGGCGATGGCGCGCTCATGCTCTACGCGGGCGCACTCCATTGCTTCACGTGCCTTGGCGGCTGCCAGCTCGGCTGTTTGGCGCTGCAGCCGTGCATGCTCGGCCGCATGTGCGTAGGCCTGCTCCTCGGCGGCAGCCTGTTCCGCTGCATGTGCTGCGGCGGCACGCTCCTGTTCGAGGCGTTTTTCGGCCAGTTCCTTGATCCGCGCTTCTTCTGCGCTGCGAGCTTTTGCCGTTTCGATAACTTTCTGTTCTGCTTCGGCTCGCTCGCGTGCCCTGCCGACCGCATCTTTCTCGGCGGTGATACGTGCGCGCCCCTGCAGCGCGGCTTCGTGTTCTGCCTCGACGCGTGCCAGCGCTACCGCCTGCATTTCGCGTTCTGTCTTGATACGCTCTTCGGTAGCGGCCCGGATACGCTCTTCGGCATCGCGCCGTGCCTGCGCTGCCTCGGCTGCGAGGGTTTCGGCATGATGACGGCGGGCGGCTGCCTCGCGCATTTCAACTTCGGCTTGCAGGCGCAGTTGCAACGATTCCGCCGTCTTGCGCTCAAGTTCGATACGTGCCTGCGCCGTGGCTGCCTGCTCCTGTTCGGTCAATTCGCGAGCGCGCGCTTCTTCACAGGCACGCACTTCGGCTGGCGCGCGGTTCAGCGCGGCTTTTAGCGCGAGCGCTTCTGCTATATCGCGTTCACGCGCAAGCTCGAGTGCTTCGCTGCGGGCCTGCGCCAGGACTTCCGACGATTGGCGGGCTTCCTTTTCACGGCGCTCCTGCTCGCGTGCGATCTCCGCAATGCGGGCATCAGCGCGGGCGCGGGCTTCGGCTTCCAACCTTGCAGCCTCGGTTGCGGCGATTCGCTGGGTGGCCTGCCAACGTGCCACTTCCGTTTCCTTTGCCAGGTCCTCGGCTGCCGCGGCAGCGCGAGCGCCCATTTCGGTTTCGGAAACGATCTGCTCGGCGGCGCGTTTCCGTGCATCTTCTTCGGCGCGGGCACGCGTCTCGGCAACACGTCGGGCTTCCTCCTCGACCACGGCACGGGCGCGCAGCTCGGCGACTTCTTTCTTGACGGCTGCAGCACGCGCTTCGGCTGCTTCCCGCGCACTGCGTTCGGCATCAAGGCGTTCGCGCGTGGCTTCGATTGCCTCCTCGTCTGCCTTAGCACTTTGATAAGCCTCTGCAGCAGCAGCGGATTCAAGGCGGGCGCGTTCCTCTGCCAGTGCGCGCGCACGCGCTTCGGCATGGGCACGGTTTTCAGCAGCGACAGTGGCCTTGGCTTCGGCTTCGACGCGTGCGATGGCTTCCCGGATCGCTTTCAGGTCGATGGGACCTGAGCGCCGGCCGGAAGATTCCTTCTCGACCGCCGTGCCGCCGTCAATATCGTCTGCCTGCAAAGCGTTGTCTTGCAAGCCAGTGTTTCGCGTCTGATTCTTATCCATATATCTGCTCCCGCGGGATGAATGGTTCCGGCGAATTGTTATTTATTCATCAATAGCCGGAATTTCTTAATCTGCATTATCGAGGCGCGACGCACAAATAAGCCTGCGAACAGATGGGGAAATCGTCGTCATTTCGTGAAATTGCAACAGAATGTGACCGAAGCTTTCCCATTCAGCTTATCCTTCCGAATATGGAAAAAACGTAAAACGCATGAGCCATGCATGCCGTTACCGCTAAAAAGAATATGCCGGCAGGCGCAAGAATCCTGGTTGCCGAAGACAATCCGGTCAACCTGCATATCGCAATACGCATGCTGGAAAAACTCGGTTATGCACCCGATGCCGTCGTCGACGGGCTGGAAGCATTCAACAGGCATTGCAAGAGCGCCTACGACCTGTTGCTGATGGATTGCGAGATGCCGGGACTGGACGGCTACGAAGCAACGCAGCGTATCCGGGCATTGGAAGGAGCAGCGCGGCGTACACCCATCATTGCCCTGTCTGCCAGCATCGATGATTGCGAGCGAGAGCGCTGCCTGAAGGCCGGCATGGATACCTTTCTGCCAAAGCCCCTGCGGCCACAAGTGCTGGCAGAAACGCTGGCATGCTGGCTTCCCCAATCGGCCAGCAACAAAGTTAGTGCGTTCGAATACTCCTGCACGGATGAGCTGGCGTCCGTACAACGAATGTTCGGCAACCACTTCGCCGCCTTGTCGACGCTGTACCACGCGGACAGCCCGGCGCGTATTGCGGCACTGCATCGCGCATGCAGGGAAGGCGATGCCACGCAACTGGCCAAGCTGGCGCATGCATTGAGCGGCAGCAGCATGTCGATCGGAGCGACCGGGCTGTCAGCGCTTTGCAAGGAAGTGGAACTTCGTGCGAAGACGGGCTCACTGGCGGATATTGCAGCGCGCCTGGCTTTGATCGAAACGGAATATCTCCGGATCAGCGCCAAGCTGCAAGAACTGCTTAACGGGAAATAGCAAGCGATTTAGGTTCGTAGGGATGGTGCCATAGGTGGCTTAGCCGTGAATCGCTGATAGCGTTTGCAATGGTCAGGGAAGTGGGCCTTGACAGAAATTTATTCAAGATCTGCTCCCGGCCCAAAGCGGAAGTGGCTTACTCCCAGAAGCGGGCGTTTAACGACCACGATAACCGGCAGCGTAGCTGTCGGCGTTCATCAACGAGTTAGCCGACTTCATGTTCCACTCGGCCGTTTGCATGCAAATCGTGCGTACACTCCGCTTCCGCTCTCCGCAAAATTGAAGCCGACGATATCGACGCCACTTTGGCATATGTCTCGCCGGCGTGCCTCTTTCTCGGCGAGTTGCCCGAGTGCGCGCCTTACGTCGGGATCAAATTGCTTCAAGTAGTCCCTCGACGTGAACATCGTGTAGTACGTGATGCCAGCCTCGCCCTCGCGGCGCCCACCCCGATTGTCAGGAAACACAGTTACGTCTGGCGGCGTCACACAAGACGCGAGCGAAACCACAAGCATTGCGAGAGAAGGTACGCGAAACGAACTGAACACAGGCGGCTAACGACTAAGCTAACCCGCCCGAAGGGCCGGGGTTGAGCGACGAGTTATATGGCTTAACAGCCAGCCACCACCAAATAGCAGCGCCTACACTACCAATTGCACCTAAAACCACCGCAGCTGAAACAGAAAATACTGCGATATTCATTAACTCAGCCTTCGCGCTGCGGCCCAGAATAATCGTTACCATCAATCCCACGGAAATAGAGGCAACTAACGCAAAAGCCATAAAGTGTCGAAGCATGCGGAAGCCGAAGCGCAGCAAGAAATAACCAGACACGTGGCACAACAC
>DATFAZ010000117.1:0-6244 GCA_035254105.1 Noviherbaspirillum sp.
TGGAAGGTCGACCTGATGTCGTTCTCCGCGCACAAGACCTATGGCCCGAAGGGCATCGGTGCGTTGTACGTGCGCCGCAAGCCGCGCGTGCGCATCGAGGCGCAGATGCATGGTGGCGGCCATGAGCGCGGACTGCGCTCGGGCACGCTGGCGACGCACCAGATCGTCGGCATGGGTGAAGCCTTTCGCATTGCCAAGGAAGAGATGGATGAGGAACTGGCGCGCATCACGGCGCTGCGCGACCGTCTTGCCAAGGGGCTGTCTGAAATTGAAGAGGTTTACATCAATGGGGACATGGCACATCGCGTGCCGCACAACCTGAATGTGAGCTTCAATTATGTGGAAGGCGAATCGTTGATTATGGCAATCAAGGATATCGCGGTGTCGTCCGGCTCGGCATGTACCTCGGCCAGCCTGGAGCCTTCCTATGTGTTGCGCGCGCTGGGGCGCAGTGACGAGCTGGCGCACAGCTCGATCCGTTTCACCATCGGACGCTTCACTACAGAAGAAGATATCGACTTCACGATCAACCTGATCAAGACCAAGGTAGCCAAGCTGCGCGAACTGTCCCCGCTGTGGGATATGTACAAGGACGGGATCGATCTGAGCACGATCCAGTGGGCGGCGCACTGAACCTCACAGAGTTATAAGGAGTATCAAAATGTCTTACTCGGAAAAAGTTCTCGATCATTATGAAAACCCGCGCAACGTCGGCGCCTTCGACAAAGGTGACGAGTCGGTCGGTACCGGCATGGTGGGTGCGCCGGCTTGCGGCGACGTGATGAAACTCCAGATCAAGGTGGGTGCCGATGGCGTGATCGAAGACGCAAAGTTCAAGACCTATGGCTGCGGCTCCGCGATCGCCTCTTCGTCGCTGGTGACTGAATGGGTCAAGGGCAAGACGCTCGACCAGGCGCTGTCGATCAAGAATACGCAGATCGCCGAAGAGCTGGCGCTGCCGCCGGTGAAGATTCACTGCTCTATTCTTGCAGAAGATGCGATCAAGGCGGCGGTGCAGGATTACAAGACCAAGCACACAACGGATTCGAAGGAAGTTGCCTGAAAGAGGTAATGCGTTATGGCGATCACATTGACAGAAAAAGCGGCAAAGCATATCAGTCGTTACATTGAGCGACGCGGCAAGGGCATCGGCCTGCGCTTCGGTGTGCGTACTTCCGGATGTTCCGGACTTGCGTACAAGCTGGAATATGTGGATGAGAGCGCGCCGGAAGATAATGTGTTCGAATCGCACGGTGTCAAGGTATTCGTCGATCCGAAGAGCCTCCCGTATATTGACGGCACCGAACTTGATTTCGCGCGCGAGGGTTTGAACGAGGGCTTCAAGTTCAAGAATCCGAATATCAAGGACGAATGCGGTTGCGGAGAAAGTTTCCGGATCTGAGGAATGATTTGAGTGCCGGACTTTCTTTTGCTTTACTGGAGGCCGGACGAGAAGGATGCTTTACATTTCTCCACTGTTGCCCACCTTCGCCCTGCATCTGCACACAAGCCTGTTGAGGTACGAACAGGCTTTTGTTTTGAATAAACATGCAAAATCACTTCGAGCTTTTTCAGCTGCCCCAGCGCTTCGCAGTTGACATGAATGTGCTGGATCAGGCCTACCGCGAAGTGCAAAACCGCGTGCATCCTGATAAATTCACCAATGCCACCGACGCCGAGAAGCGCGTTGCCATGCAATGGGCTACACGCGCGAACGAGGCATATCAGACGCTGCGAAATCCGTTCAAGCGCGCTGCCTATTTATGTGAATTGAATGGTGTGGATTTGCAAGCCGAATCCAACACTGCAATGTCGCGTGAGTTCCTGATGCAACAGATGGAATGGCGTGAGGCTCTGGAAGAAGCAAAGGCTGCCGCCGACATCGAAGCACTTGAAAAGCTCGATGCCGAAGTGCGCAAGGTACGCAGTGCTGAGATTGCGCAGATTGGGCAAGTACTTGATGCGCAGGATTTTACTGCGGCGGCTCAAGGCGTTCGTCAACTGATGTTTCTTGAAAAATTCGGTGCGGAAGTACAGTCTGTTTTCGAGAAGCTGGAAGGCTGAATTAAGAATACTTGTCGGAAAGCGCGGCCATATATCCGGAAGATGACTGACCGCATTTGCAATCCGACACGACGTTAGGCAGAAAAATCAATATGGCTCTACTTCAAATCTCAGAACCGGGCATGTCCACCGCTCCGCACCAGCACAGGCTGGCTGTCGGCATTGATCTGGGAACAACCAATTCGCTGGTCGCGACGGTGCGTAGCAGCATTCCCGAAGTGCTGAGCGATGAAGAGGGCAGGCCCATGTTGCCATCCATTGTGCGCTATCTGTCGGATGGAAATGCCCATATCGGTTACAAGGCCCAAGCGACTCAGGCTACCGATCCCAAAAATACTATTGTCTCGGTCAAGCGCTTTATGGGGCGCGGTCTCAAGGACATTGCCTACGTCGAAAACCTGCCATACGACTTTGTCGATGCGCCCGGGATGGTGCAATTGAAAACCGTGGCAGGCACGAAAAGTCCGGTCGAAGTGTCGGCGGAGATTCTCGCCACCCTGCGCCAGCGTGCGGAAGATGCATTGGGCGACGAACTGGTTGGCGCTGTCATTACCGTGCCGGCGTACTTTGACGACGCACAAAGGCAGGCGACCAAGGACGCCGCCAGACTGGCCGGCTTGAACGTGTTGCGCCTGCTGAACGAGCCGACTGCAGCCGCAATTGCGTACGGCCTGGATAATGGCTCGGAAGGCATCTATGCGGTATACGACCTGGGTGGCGGCACGTTCGACCTGTCGATCCTGAAATTGACGCGCGGTGTTTTTGAGGTGCTGGCCACAGGCGGTGACTCGGCGCTTGGTGGCGACGACTTCGACCACCGCTTGCTGTGCTGGATCATCGAGCAAGCCAAATTGGCGCCGCTGTCCGAAAAGGACACGCGGATATTGATGATGAAGGCGCGTGAAGCCAAGGAACTGTTGTCATCCCAGGCTGAGATAAGTGTTGATGCCGTACTTAATTCCGGTGAGGAAGTTCACCTGACGCTTGCCGCAGCAACCTTCGCGCAGATTACCCAGCATCTGGTGGCCAAAACCATCACGCCTGCCCGGAAGGCCCTGCGTGATGCAGGCTTGTCTGTGGAAGATGTGGATGGCGTTGTGCTGGTCGGCGGCGCAACGCGCATGCCGCACGTCCGGAAGGCGGTCGGCGAGTTTTTTCAGACTACGCCGCTGGCAAACATCGATCCGGACAAGGTTGTTGCGCTGGGGGCGGCCATTCAAGCCAATCTGCTTGCTGGCAATCGTTCTTCGGGTGAAGAGTGGTTGCTGCTGGATGTCATTCCGCTGTCGCTCGGAATCGAAACCATGGGTGGACTGGTCGAGAAGGTCATTCCGCGGAATTCCACCATTCCCTGTGCGCGTGCGCAGGAATTTACCACTTTCAAAGATGGCCAGACCGCGATGGCCGTCCATGTGGTGCAGGGTGAACGCGAACTGGTCAGCGACTGTCGTTCACTGGCAAAGTTTGAACTGCGCGGTATCCCACCCATGGCTGCGGGCGCAGCACGCATCCGCGTGACTTACCAGGTGGATGCAGATGGCCTTTTGTCTGTTTCCGCACGTGAGCAGCGCTCAGGCGTAGAGGCATCGATAACCGTCAAGCCATCGTATGGCCTGGGCGACGAGGAAATCGCCAGGATGCTGCAAGACTCGTACACTTCTGCCGATGCCGATATGAAGTTGCGCGCATTGCGCGAAGAGCAGGTCGAAGCGGAACGTATTCTGCTTGCGACGCAATCTGCACTGGATGCGGACGGCGATTTGCTGTCCGATGCTGAAAAAGCCGACGTGCTGGCCCAGATGGAGGCGCTGCGGCGTGCAGTTCAAGGTAACGCTCATGACCTTATCAAGGTTGCAGTGGATGCACTGGCCAAAGGCACGGAAGAGTTTGCCGCCCGCCGGATGGATCGCAGTGTGCGCGCGGCACTGGCTGGCCGGAGGCTGGATCAGATCGCGTAATTTGCATGATGCGACCCGGTAAAGCCTAATTGACCCCATAAAAAACAGAGGTAATATACGTGCCCCAAATCGTTGTTCTTCCCCATGCTTCCTTGTGCCCTGAAGGCGCAGTAATTGATGCGCCTTCAGGCGTGTCGATCTGCGATGTGCTGCTGCAAAATGATATCGAGATTGAACACGCCTGCGAAAAATCATGCGCGTGTACGACCTGCCATGTCGTGGTGCGTGAAGGTTTTGATTCGCTAAAGGACGCGGAAGAAAAAGAAGAAGATCTGCTGGATCGGGCATGGGGGCTGGAAGCGACATCGCGCCTTTCCTGTCAGGCTATTCTGGCTGACGAAGATCTGGTAATCGAAATTCCAAAATATACGATTAATCAGGTTGGCGAGGGCCGCTGATCGGGAGGTTGCGCATGAAATGGACTGACATTACTCGTATTGCTGAAGAGCTGCACGACAAGTACCCCGATATCGATCCCCTGACAATACGTTTTACCGACTTGCATAACTGGGTCTGCGCACTGGATGAGTTTGCCGACGATCCGCAGCGGGGCGGCGAGAAGGTATTGGAAGCCATTCAGATGGCCTGGATTGAAGAATCAAAATAAACCATCGATAGCTGGTGGTAAAACCAGAAAAAGAAAAAGGGCGGCAATCTTGCCGCCCTAAAATTACCTCCCCCTTTAAGCTATTGCGATCTGGTCCAGATCATCCACGTGCGGTCAGGTGCCCATCAACCACTCTGACGCGGTCGCCCACATTCCAGCCAGGCTGTTCAGCATAGGGGAAGGTACGAACTTCTCCCCCTTCCATCCGAACACGCACGTTATAAGTTGTTGTGGCGCGAGTACGCTTTTCGATCTCGTTGCCTGCATAGCCGCCGCCAACGGCACCAGCTACGGTTGCCAGTTTGCGGCCGCTACCTCCACCAACCTGATTGCCCAGTACACCGCCAAGTACGGCACCGGCCACCATGCCGACGCCGGATCCTTGCGCTTGTTGTTGAACGGCATGCACGGATTCAATTCGGCCGCAGCTGTGACAGATGGCTGGGGCTTGCGCTACTTGTGCAGGCGCACTGTTATAGGATCTGCGTGGCTGCGGTTCACTCGATTTTGCAGCGCGCGGCGCAGAGGTCGGTGGCTTCTCTTTCGTATCATCTGCCTGAGGGGCATTCGCATTCTTTTCAGTCGGGGACTCGACCAGTGCGGCCGGGGACGTTGCCGCGGCTGCTGCGCCTACCGTGCTGGCAATCGGCGCTGATGCTGATGTTGAGGCGGGTGCTGCAGTGCCATGAGAATTTGGAAGCAAGCCAGTGATGGCGGCAACGCCGGTCAGGCTTACCAGCATGACGGAGATGGCAGCGCCTGCGACTAGCGGATGAATTCGATTCGGCGTCTTATTGTTTTCCATAGTTAACTCCTGTGACATGGACAACATGTGTTCAATTGCATGAAATCGATTATCGAAGGGAAGCAGGGGCAAAAATAGGCCAATAGTGTGTCATCTGTAAGCCTTTGTAACGCAGGGTTCTTCTCCCACAGATACAGAAGAGGAAAAAGAGGATTTCACGGGTAAAAAAAGAACGGGACCGCTTATTTGCAAGCGGTCCCGTTCTTTTTTGCTCCGCAGATAGGTGCGACTCAGTCTTCCCGGCGCAGATGCGGGAAAAGGATGACGTCGCGGATATTGGGAGAATCGGTAATCAGCATCATCAGGCGATCGATGCCGATGCCGCAGCCACCGGTTGGAGGCAGGCCATATTCGAGTGCGCGGATGTAGTCGGCATCGTAATACATTGCTTCCTCGTCGCCGGCATCCTTTGCTGCGACCTGCGCCTGGAAACGCGCCGCCTGATCTTCCGGATCGTTCAGTTCCGAGAAGCCGTTGGCAATCTCGCGGCCTGTAATGAAGAGCTCGAAGCGCTCAGTGATGCCGGGCGTGGTGTCAGAAGCGCGCGCAAGCGGGGACACTTCAACCGGATAATCAATGATGTAGGTCGGATTCCACAACTGTGCTTCTGCTGTTTCCTCAAACAATGCGAGCTGAAGTGCGCCAAGGCCGGCGCTGGCAAGCGGCTCCACGCCGAACGTCTTCAGTTCTGCTTTCAGGAAAGCCGCGTCGTGCAGTTGTTCATTTGTGTACTTCGGTGCGTACTTGTTGATTGCGCCGACAATTGTGAGTCGCTCGAAAGGCTTGCTCAGGTCGAGTTCGCGTCCCTGA
>DATFAZ010000118.1:0-3268 GCA_035254105.1 Noviherbaspirillum sp.
GACGACAATGCTTTGTCCACCGCCGAGATCGTGCCGGCCGATCATCCTCTTTTCCAGCAGACAGACGCGGCCCGGCACCTTGAAGGTCGCCACCGGCAAGCCAACGACCAGCAGGTCGATTTCCTCGACTTTCATGTAATGTAACGCTCCACGCACCAGCGCCAGATATTCGGCGGTTTCAAAGTAAGCGTCGTGCTGCAGCACCTTGGCATTGAACACGTCCGCCGCCAGGTGAACGTCTGGCCCGACCTCATAGAACAAGCCGTCGACCGGGATGCTGACGGTCTTGCGCCTGCTCCCCAGTCCATCTCCCTTTCTCTCTGCTTCTGACGGATAAGCTTCTGACGGGAAGTGCAAGCATTTGATGTCCTCCCCGTCGTCGCTGCCGACGAACTTGGTATTTCCACGGCCCACATCGATAGCGCGAACGATCGAACCCATCATGCCCTCCATAACAATTCGGCAATCCCAAAGTAGCTCGAGCTGCCAACCCAAACCAGTGAAAATCCCCCGATATTCCCAGCGCATTTGGCATTAGCGAAGCGTTGGCGCAGTCTTCGACGACTGCGCGGCGACTGATGCAAGAGCAGCTGCTTCATGCGGCCATCTCTTTGATCAGTCGCCGGCGACTGAGCCACGACTGCGCGATAAAGCGCAGCGCTTTGCGTGTCAAAACGATTTACGATCAGAGGTAACACAACTGATGCGCTCGTCAAGGCCTGATGCGCTTCGCCCGTTCTTACGTAATCATTTCGCGATCAATGACGACGGATTTTCGCTGGCGGACTGCTTGACCGGCCGCTGCAGCCTTCCTATTCTGATCACGCTGTCTGGACCCGCTTCCATGAGCATCGCGTTCTCAATGCGGCGTTACAGTCGTTACCTGTCCACAGAGCGCCGAACCGTCCAGTTCGGTCTTCCCGGAGTGGTTGGTCTTCAGCCGTCCGTAAGCCAGTACCGTCGAGCACGGCTTTCAACAGGAATGAGCTCGACTCATTCTTGCATCGACCTGATCGATGTCTTCATCTTCTGAGTGGCTTCTTCCCGCGTGCGCTCATTGCTGTCTGAGTATCAGTCAGCGGCGTGGCGTGGCGTCGTCCTTGAGGCGGCGCGCGCAACGATCAGCACGCAATCGATGTGTGGGCCTGGTGGTAGGGCCCTGGATGCAATCGAGGAAGAACCTCCAATGACAACAATCCGAATTTTGGGTCCGGGTATCAATCCGGATGCCGCTGCGGCGCTTTGACGCCGTTCGCGCCCGCTCCCGAAGCGGGGAGATGCAAGCCGTGGAAACACGTGAGCGTCTCGCGTGCACGTTTTTAAGACACACCATGTCGCGCCTGCGACGAACTTCATCCGCCATCCATACGCGGTCGGGCGCCGCGCACAGGGTTGATTAGCCCGTTCGGCGAGCCATTGGCATCGCCGTTTTCCTTGCATGACGAATCGGACCGTTGGAATCACTGCGTCCTGACAGCGACGCAGTCACGACAAGATTGGAGTCACGATGAAGCCGCATTCCCAATTATCCGCCGCAACAACATCCACGAAGCGCGAACGCACCTATCGCCCGCGTATCGGCCGCCGTCGCGCCAGGCAGTCCTATTTGCGTCAGCCAATGGCCAGGTCCGGCAACAAGGAGGGTTTTCATGGGTAACAACAGAAACTGGAAAAGGAAACTGCAGGCGATCCTGGACGAACACAATGACGCCCATGGCGCGCGCAATAAGTCCGTCTCGCACAGCACGGCGTCGGCACGCGCACATGCATTGTTCCGAATCTTTACCCTGCTGCGCCGACTCGGGTTCACCCCAGACCCGAAAAATCTGGATGGAACCCACATCGTACGGCTCGTGCAATACTGGACTGCTGACCCGGCGATTTCTCAGCGATGCCAGGAACGAGGCGTTCCGATGCTGGCTCAACCCTACAGTGCCGCATACATCCAGCAGCAACTCAGCTTCCTGCGTGTATTCTCCAAATGGATCGGCAAGCCCGGCATGGTTCTTGTGCCGGAACACTATGTCGCCGATCCGTCCCTAGTTTCCCGCACCTACACGGCGATAGCGGACAAGAGCTGGGCTGGCAACAGCGTGAACGTCGAGGAGGCGATCGCCGCAGTTGCGCGCATTGACGAGTACGTGGCCGCGCAGCTGAACCTGATGCTGCATTTCGGCTTGCGCCGCAAGGAGGCGGTCATGTTTTGCCCGCATGCAGCGATTGTGCCGGCCCATGCCATTCCGGCCAACCATCCTGTCTCTGATCAGTACGTCGCCTTCCTCCGCGTGAAGCGAGGTACCAAGGGTGGCCGCCTGCGCTTTACGGCAGTACGGACCGATGCCCAGCGCCGCGCGCTCGACCATACGCTTCGTCTGGCGCCCTATTCCACCTCGCATATCGGGCGTCCCGGGCTGAGCTTGAAACAGTCGCTCGACCGCTTCGACAATGTGATGCGCAAGGCCGGCATCAGCATGAAGCAACTTGGGGTCACGCCGCATGGCTTGCGCCATCAATTTGCCGGCGACCTGTTCTTCGATATCACGGAACTCCCGGCACCAGCACGCGGCGGCCACCTTGAGGCGGATCCCGATGTCATCCAAGCCGCCTATCTTGAAGTCGCGCGCCAACTCGGTCATAACCGCCCGCAAATCAGCAACGCCTATCTGGGATCGCCGGTCAATGCTAAAAGCACGCGAATTTCGTTAGTAGAAGATAAACACAGTGCCTAACTGTTGACACAACATTATTTAATTAGCCTTGCCATAACCTACCTGTGACAACCCGCAGAAGCCAAAGTCAGGGCTTGCAGGTTGTGCCGCAATTCAGGCGCAATGGGATGTGTTTAATGCCAGACGGGCGCGCCACTCGTCTGGTACTCCTTTTGCCATATCGCAACGAGATTGGAGGCTCTGGTATCCTTGACCGCCGATCCGTTTGCGTTTGCGACAACTATATGGCCCAACAAAAACAAATTTCCGACGCCACGCTGAAGCTCCTTGCATACTGGCGGGCGGCACTCGCGGATAGCTGTCTCTCCCATCCGTCCATACCGAAAGGCTGCGAACCTATCCAAATTGGAAAATCAGACACTGGATGGCGCGTCGCACAGGCGCCGGAAGACTGGGTCAAGGCGGCATTTGCAGCCAGCAAGGTGAACAAGGGAGACGACGGTGATACGCGCAAACCGATCCCGTTACTGTTGCTTCCGGCTTTATTAGTCCCTGCGAGCAGTCACGGTATCAAGCGCGGAGGTGGCGATTTGGAAGAC
>DATFAZ010000119.1:0-26822 GCA_035254105.1 Noviherbaspirillum sp.
AGTCCGTTCCGGCCGCCCCAGCGCCGCAACCGTCTGGTGCAGGCTGCCGCAGCGACGCATTTCCGCATCAACTACCTGCGGCAAGGTGCCGAGGTGTTCGGCCAGCAGGCGGTTACGCAAATACGCGACAGCACTTCGGACGCGTTCACTGCCACGCGCCTCGATCGTGAGGTTGCATTCGGTATCGAGGGCCATCGAGCGGTTGGAAAGATTGGCAGAACCGACGGAAAACAGTTCGTCATCGACGGCAAAGACCTTGCTGTGCACATTCAGGCATTGGCCATTCATCCCGGGCAGATGCGGGCAGTACATGCGGTAGCGATCGTAATGGTCGGCAGCTTTCAGGCGCCGCTGCACGCGTCCACGCAAGACGCCCATCGTCATCTCTTCCAGCCAGCCGCTTTGGGTGCGCGGCGAGATCACCATCACTTCCGGCCCGTCCGGCTCATCCAGGCGGTCGGCCAGCGCATCGGCAATCATGCCCGAGGTGAAATACTGGTTTTCAAAAAACAGGTGGCGGCGCGCAGCGGCGATGGCATCCAGATGCAACTGGCGCACCTCATGCACGCCGCTGTCGCCATTGAATACCGGTTCGGTGCGCGAGATCGCCACGTCGATGTCCGTCAGGTCCGGCGTCACCTCCTCGGGCCACGGGTCGTGCTGTCCGTTGTCACATACCTTCACGGCGGTGTGCGCAGTGGCGCGCTGCCAGCGTACCCGTGCCAGTTCCCCGAGCGCGCGCGCGGCCGCACCATCGACCATTGCCTGCACATCATGAAACGGCGCATGCGGTTTGCCGTCACTGTCGCAGCGCAAAGGGTCGGCGGCGGCGTGTGCGGGCGTGTCCCAGCGCGCACGCGTCAAGTCGAGTCCGCCGACAAAGGCCACGCTGTCGTCGATCACCACTACCTTCTGGTGATGCGAACCACCGATCGGATGCTTGCCATCCATGCGGAACGCAAGCCGTCTATGCGTGCGCCAGTCCAGTTTGTACACTGGCAACCATTCCCGTTCCAGCGCATACAGCATCGCGAAATCCCAGTTCAGCACATAGGCATGCAAGCCATGTCGCGTTGCCACGATTTCATGCAGAAAGTCGCCGAGCGCCTCCGGGTAACCGTCGTTTGCGCCCTCCGGCACCAGCCGGGTACGGCTGTCGATATCCCAGCTCAGGATGAAAATGCTGTGGCGTGCATTGCGAATCGCTGTACGCACTGCGCGGAAGTAGGCGTCCGCATCGACCAGCATCGCGAAGCGTTGCGCATGCTCGATGCGCCAGCAGTTCCGGCCGGGCTGCAATAGGCCGTGCGTCGCGCAGGAAAATTCCGTATCGGGTTCGGGTGACTGCATGCTCACGTGTCTAAAAGAAATACAAGGTGATTTCTATTCGACGCGTGGCTATCAGGTTAGTTTCTGGCTAAGTTTTTGGCTTGATTTCCCGGTGCGGTTCCTGAAGCAATACTGCTTGCCTTATTCCAACAGCTCATACTTGCCGCCACGCTCCAGCGCGCGCTGATAGGTAGGACGCTGATGTATGCGCTCCAGAAACTGCATCAGCTTCGGCCGTGACTTGCCGAGCCCGCCGCGCGATGCAGCCGCCTCCAGCGGAAAGCTCATCTGGATATCGGCCGCGCTGAATTCCTTACCGGCGAACCATGCCTGTTTGCCCAGTTCCGCTTCCATGTAATCGAGCTGGCGCGTGATGTTCGGCTCGATGAATGAACTCTTGACCTTGCTGGCGATCGCCTTTGCGATCGGCTTCACGAAGAACGGCATCGGGTTCTTCTCGATACGGTCGAACACCAGCTTCATCAACAGCGGCGGCATCGCCGAGCCTTCGGCGAAATGCAGCCAGTAGGTATAGCGCAGCCGCTCCGGCGTGCCGGCAGCCGGAACGAGCCTGCCCTTGCCATAACGCTCCACCAGATATTCAATGATCGCACCCGATTCGGCCACCGTCAGCTTGCCGTCGCTGATGACCGGCGACTTGCCGAGTGGATGCACCTTGCGCAACGACTCCGGCGCCAGCATCGTCTTCGGGTCGCGCTCATAGCGCTTCACTTCATAGTCGAGGCCGAGTTCTTCCAGCAGCCAGAGCACGCGCTGCGAGCGGGAATTGTTCAGGTGATGGACGATAATCATGGGGTATTCTTGTCATTTTGGAAAAAACGCATTGTCCCATGAGCGCGCTTTTCGTTCAGTGCGCGTCCGCAAGCGAGCGGATAAAGGCATCCACCGCGTCGGTATACGCTCCTGCCTCGCCCAGTTGCACATTGATTTCGCGATGCGACAAGGGTTGTTCCGACACCTGCACGCGCGCACCGAGCGTCGCAGCTTTCGCGGCGAAATCACGAGCCTGTTCGCAGGAATGCGTGCGCGGGCTGCTGCATACTGCCAGCATCGGCGTCGCACCAGCCGTCAGCTGCTGGTACGGCGACGCCCGCCTCCAGTACAGCGGATCGCTGCCGAATGCGCGGTCATACAGCGACGGATGGCGATGTTCCATGAGAGCGACCACATCGACCGCAGCACTGTCGAGCAGCACCGAACCGAGCCAGGGCGCGGCTCCCAGCCGCTGTGCCTTCTCCGGCGCTGCCGAGAGCAGCGCGACCAGATGCGCGCCGGCCGAATGCCCCATCAGGATGAAGCGCGACGGATCGCCGCCCCACGATGCCGCACGGCGCTGGGCGACGGCGAGTGCGCGCGCCACATCGTCAGCCTGCTCCAGCGGCATGGCCTTCGGCACCAGCCGGTAATTGGTCGAAATGAGGATGTAGCCCCGGCTGACCCAGTACGCGACCTTGTTCTCGACCACTGAGCGCAACGCCTTGTCGCCCCGGTACCAGCCGCCGCCATGCACCATGAAGATTACCGGCGCGTTGCGCAGATTGTCCTTGCGCGGCAGGTACACATCAAAGCGCTGCTCGTCGTCGCGGCCGTACGCAACATCGCGCACCACCTGCACGCCGGCGGGCAAGGCCGTCATCATGCCTGCCGTATCCTCGCTGTCGTCCAGCGCTTCGTTCTGCTGCTGCGCCTGCGCGAGCCGCCGTTCGGCGAGCCGCTCGCGCAGGGGGCCAGCCTGGGCTGCCTGTCCGGCGATGACCAGCATCAACATGGCGGCACAGAGCCGAAAGGTTTTATCGGGTGCGGCTGCGCTCATCGTCATTCCTCCTTGGCAAAGATGGTTGGGCGGATCGTCGCAGATAGCGTAGCGCGCAGCTTGTCGCCTTATCAACACGCGATTTGTATCCGAACGTAGCGGCAATGCGCGCGCTGTAAGCAAGTGTCACACAGGGAGACTGTGTTTCTGCTTGATCGGGAGGAGAAATGCCTTGAGCTTCCCGCCGGCATGCCGCGGCTGTCGAGGAGACGGGGATAGCTTATCGTGTGGCCACCTGCAATGGCAGGCCGGCATTATGCCGGCCCTTGAGGATGCCGCCCCGGGCTTGCCGGAGCGGGCTATTTGCCTGCGAGAACGCGACGTCAGTCCAGTGCGATCTGCGCCTTCAGCCACAGCGTGCGGCCCGGTTCGTTGATGCGGGTCGTCTGCGTGTAACCCGGCATATTAAAGCCGCCTTTGCTCAGGTGCTCCGCATAAATGCGGTCGAACAGGTTATCGACGCCGGCCGTCAGCTGAACACCCTTCTTCGGTTTCCAGCCGCCATTGACCGAGAATATGGCAAATCCTGCCGTGCGGCCGATGTCCTGACCGGCGATGTTGCCCTGGTTGCGGTCGAATCGATCCTGTTCGGCCACTACCCGCAGCAATGCGCCGGCAGACCAAGTGCGGTCATCGTAGTTCAGGCCAAAGCGGGTTTCCAGCGGCGGCAGCTGCGCCAGCGGCTTGTCGTCGGTGTCGTTGTTACCGCGCACATAGGCCAGCGAGCTATCCACCTTCCAGTTCGCATTGAGCGAATAGGCGACGCCGATTTCGCCGCCCCAGGTGGTGGCGTCGATGTTGCGCGCGGTGCTCAGGCCAGTGCGCATGCCTTTGGTCACGCCCGACTGCACCATGATGAAATCATCGATCTTGTTATAGAAGCCGGAGACGGACACATGCAATGCATCGCTCTGCCAGATCGCGCCGACGTCGATCTGATTGGTTTTTTCCGGTTTGGTATTGAAGGCGCTGGTGGTGGTCGCGCTTTCCTTCGAGATCAATTCCCAATAATCCGGGAAGCGCTCGCTGCGCCCGATGCCCGCAAAGACAGTGACCGGCGACGTGCCGAGATCACGTTCATAGCGTGCAAAGCCGCTGGTCAGCGTTTCCTTGCGGGTCTGGTCTCGCGTCGGATTGGCTGCGCCGCCCGCCATCGCACGCGGATCTTCCGCACGCCAGCGGTCGGCACGCAGGCCGGCAAAGAGACGATCCTGGTCTCCCAGTGTGTGCGCCAGTTCGCCGAATATTCCGGCATTGCGGAAGTTGGCATCCTCCACACGCGGCTGGCTTCGGTAATTCACGCCGTTGCGTATTGTGTGGTCGTTCTTTTCCAGATCGGTACCGACGGTCAGCGTACTGGCTTCTGCAATGCGCAAGGTGGCCGCGATACGCCCACCGCTAGTGGTGCGGTCGGGGTTATTCAGCCTGTAATTGGCAAGCAGGGCCGGCGGCGTACGCAGGCTGTAATTGTCCATCACATGGTCGACATAATTGCGATACAGCTGCGCTTCCAGCTTCTCCACCAATGGCGACAGGTTGCGCTTGCTGAACTTGAAGCCGATGTTTTCGCGATCGAACTTGGAGCCGTCCATCATGCGGTCTGCATACGCAGCTTCGCCGTCGCTGCGCATCATCGACAATTCCAGCAGCGTATTGTCGTCCGGCGTCAGACCGAGCGCGGCGCTGCCGCTCCAGCGCTTGTAGCGCGAATGCACTTCCTTGCCGTCACCGTCCTCGTAGTCCCCGGACTGCGAATGGGTGGCGGCTGCTTCCAGGTACAGGTTCCGATTGCCATAAGTGACATCAGCGACGCCGTCGTAGCGCTCGGCGCTACCGGTCATCAGGCTGCCGTTGAATTTCACAGTGGGCTCGGTAAAGCGCTTGGGCTTGCGCTCGAACAGCACGGTGCCAGCCGAACCGACCGGGCCGTACAGCACCGTCTGCGGTCCTTTGCGCACGGTGATGCTGTCATACATCTCCGGGAACACATACGCGGTCGGCGGGTCCATGCGGCCGCCGCAGCCGCCGAGGATGTGCTGGCCATCGAGCAGGATGTTCAGGCGTGAACCGGCCATGCCGCGCAGTACCGGATCGCCGTCGGTGCCGGCCTTGCGGATCACGGAAAATCCGGGGATGGTTTTCAGGTAATCGGCGCCGTCATGCGCGGGTACCGGCTGGCGCGGTGCCTTCGGATCGGTAGTGACGACGAGCGGCGCCTGCATCTTCGGCGCGGTGACGACCACGTCCGGCAGGCTCGTGGCCGGAGCGGGTGCGGTTTGGGCAAAAGCAGCGTGGAGCAGCACGCTGGCTGCATAAGCGATCGGGGTAAGGCTAAAACGTTTCATGTTTCTTCCTGAATGAGACAGCGTTCCATGACATGCATGGACGCACGGGCACCACTGTGAGTGCGCACTTTAAAGGCGGCAAGGCGACGATTAGGCAGGCACCGGCGTGCAACATGCTGACTTGCCGGTGTGCGGGCAGCTTCAGGAGATAAGGGGCGGGGCTTGGGATGGTGGTGGAGAACCGTCTTTGCACGGGCTCACAGGGACGAATGGCACCGGTGCCGATTCGTGCGCAGGCCGCGCTGCAATCGGCAACACGATGTCCACATCCCGCATCGGGCTGGCTGCCATGCCGACTGGGCAAAGCTGGCAATGGCCATCGTGCAGCAGGCTGGCATGGTTGCCGGGTGCCGGTTTCGCCCCCAGTCCGGAAAAGCTCTTGGTACCGGAACTGGTGCACACCTCTGCCGTAAGCAGAGAACTTTTTTCGGGAGAGCGCGCCAGTGCTGTCAGCGCAATGTTGAACAGAACCGCAAACAGTACGGTCCAGACTAGCGATAACTGAAATTTGCCCTGGCGAAACATGAGGGCATTCTACCGCTGCGGTTGTGTTTCTTTAGACCAATAAAGCTCACTGCGACGATATGCCGCAGCCTTGGCATCACTTTGAAGAACGCTCGTTCGACTGCATGCGCTTCATCTCCGCAATGCGCACCACCACATACGCCACCAGCGCGAACACGAAAAACACCAGCAGCATCCACGCAATGCCCTGCAGGGTTTCAATCACCGTCCGGTAAATCTCCAGAATCCAGCGCTCGGATGTCAGCTCGACGATCTGCGCATCCTTTTGCCAGCGCTGCTGCGGCGTGATGTACTTTTCCAGCTCATGAATCCGCACGCCGGCTGAAATACCGACGACCAGGATCGCGAACTTCATGTATTTGAGCCACGCCATGCTGATTTCGTCGGCGATGATGCGCTTGAGGATGCTGTCGAGCGGTTTGGAAAAGGCGCGGGCGACGAGGACGGAAACGGCAGCGGCGATGAGCAGGGTGATGAGCAGGAGTAGGAGGAACATTTTTTCTTCGATGGTAGGTTGAATCAGTGAAAGCAGGAACTGCGTTTTGCAGCCCGCTTAAAATCGGGGCTAGTAAAAACGAAGCGGTGTGCGCTGCCGGAGATGTTATGCAGCACTCTCGAATACATACCCTTGCCTCTCCAGAAAATAGCGATACAAACGATTCGCATATGCACCGCAGGCAATCATATAGAGCACTAACAGAACCGCGCTCAATGCCATGACGCCTGCGTCCCTGCGCTGCTCGGCAATCATCGAAATCACGGTTGGAGGAACCTGGCCGATACAGAGTAAAACGAACAGCAGCCACTGACGTTTCGCGAGAGCCCAAAGTGGCCCAAGCGCAAAGGCTGCCCAGTTAAAGCCGGTATCGACAAAAGCGGTCGCACCTGATGCCGATCTAAAAAACAGTTTCGCCATTCGTTTATTTCCTCAGATATCCACCGGGTCCACTTCCAGCGACCACTTCGCCCGCGTCTTCATCGCGCGCAGCTGGGCCATCCATTCCTTCAGAAACGCCTGCAATGCCGGCCGCGACGGCGACTCGATCAGCAACTGCGCCCGGTCCACATTGGCCACGCGCGTCATCGTCATCGGAATCGGGTCGTTGATGGTGATGCCTGGATGCTCCAGGCATTCGCGCGCCTGCTGCAGGAAGTCGAGCGCAATCTGCAGCTCGCGTGCTTCGGCACGCAGCAGGGCCTGATACAGGAAGGGCGGCAGGCCGGCCTGCTGGCGTTCCTCCAGCAGATCACCGGCGAAGCGGTCGTAGTCATGCGCCATCACCGCGGCATACAGCGGATGCTGCGGATAGCGCGTCTGGATCAGCACTTCGCCGATACTGCCGCCCTCCTTCTGGCCGGCCCGGCCGGCGCGGCCTGCGACCTGCATCAGTTGTGCGAACAGCCGCTCGCTGGCGCGGTAGTCGTGCGAGAACAGCGCGGTGTCGGGATTCATCACGCCGACCAGAGTGAGATTGCGAAAGTCATGCCCCTTGGCGACCATTTGCGTGCCGATCAGGATATCGACATCGCCGCGATGCACGCTGTCGAATGCCGCCTGCGCGCTGCCCTTGAGCCGCGTGGAATCGGCGTCGATGCGCAGGATGCGAGCCTGCGGAAAAATCTGCTGCAGCCCCTCCTCGATACGCTGCGTGCCGCGCCCGAGCGGCTGCAGGTCGACGTTGCCGCAGGTCGGGCAGGATTTCGGGATGCGCTGCTCCAGGCTGCAATGGTGGCAACGCAGCCGATGCTCGGGCTTGTGCAGCACCATGAAGGCGGTGCAGCGCGGGCAGTTGCTGATCCAGCCGCAGGCGTCGCAGGACAGCACCGGTGCATAACCGCGCCGGTTCAGAAACAGCAGCGACTGTTCGCCGCGTTCCAGCCGCAGCTTCAATGCACTGACCAGCGTGGAGGTGATGCCGTCGGCCGGCTTGTCGCGTTCCATGTCGATCAGCCGCACTTTCGGCAGCACCGCATCCTTCGAGGCGCGCTCGCGCAGTTCCAGTTTTTTATAGCGCCCGGATTGCGCGTGCTGCCATGTCTCCAGAGACGGCGTGGCGGATCCAAGCACGATCGGAATCTTAAGCTGGTGCGCGCGCCATACTGCAAGATCGCGCGCCGAATAACGCAGGCCCTCCTGCTGCTTGTACGAGGGGTCGTGCTCCTCATCGATCACGATCAGTTTCAGCTTTGGCAGGGAAGCGAGGATGGCCAGCCGCGTGCCGAGGATGATGCGCGCGCGCCCGATATGGGCGGCCAGCCAGTTGCGCAGGCGCTCGCCTTCGGCCAGTCCGCTGTGCAGCGTTGCCACCTCCACGCCCGGAAACCGTGCACGCACATTGGTTTCGAGCTGCGGCGTCAGGTTAATCTCGGGTACAAGGATCAGGATCTGCGCATGCTCGTCCTGTGCCAGTAACTGCGAGGCGGCTTGCAGATAGACCTCGGTCTTCCCGCTGCCGGTGACGCCGTACAATAATGCCGGCATGAAGCCCTGCGCACTGGCGATGACGTCGGCGGCGTGGCGCTGTTCGGCATTCAATACGGGAGCGTCGGCAGGCGTCGCATCATGCGCCGGCACCGCCTTGGCAAGCTTCTTCAAGGCGCGATCGAGCGACACGGGCTTTTCCGCGCGCAGGTTCTTCGGCAGGCCCGGTACGGCCACCTCGCCCAGCGGCCGCTGATAATAGTCGGCGGCGAAAGCGCACAAGTCCAGCCATTCAGCCGACAGCGGCGCAAGTTCGGTGCGTACCGCAATCGCTTCCTTGAGCTTCTCGACCGGAACCTCAGTGCTGCCAGCGACCCCGACAATCAGGCCTACAACTTCGCGGCGCCCGAACGGCACTAGCGCCAACTGTCCAGCTAGTGGCAAAGCCGCCGAAGACGGCTGCGCCATCCAGCGATAATCAAAGCAGGTATCGAGCGGTGTATCGAGTGCGATTTTGAGAAAGAGTTGTTCCACGTACTTAAGGTGATGCGTGAAGAAAACGCCTAAGGCCACGATTCATAAGGAGTTTTTCCACTATCCACAAACCTTGTGGATAACTTTGTGGACAAGCCCCTCTTGACAGCCGGAAACCCTAGATTTCATGCGGCTTTCTATAAATTGCTCATTTGAAAAGCAGAAAATTTTTCCTTTAAAATCAGCATCTTAAAATGAGCGTGAGGCCGAAGAGATTTTAAGCGTTCGAAATTTTTGCTGCCTTGCACAAGTTTATTTGCAACTTGATTTTGTGAATAAGTTGGGGTAAGCGCGACAAATTAGTTCAGCTTTTCGACCACTCTTTTGATCAGGCGCTTTCCTTCCTGTCAAGCAAATAGAACAGCAGAATTGCTTGCTTGATGCCTGCAAGAAAGTCAATAGATCTTACGCTCTCAAAAGCTGTTTACTGCGCTGCCTCAATCCTAATGTGATTCTTAACAGTTCGACCTAAATGCCCGATTCATAAGCACTTTTTAATCTATCCACAAAGTCTGTGGATAACTTTGTGGAGAACCCTCTATTGACAGGCTCAAACCCCTGAATTCATGCGGGTTCCAATAAAATGCCAATTCGAAAAGCAGAAATTAACTCATTTAAAATCAAACACTTAGAATTCAGATGCAAGACAGAAAAATATAGTGGGAATAATTTTTATTACCGCCTTGCATCGAACGGCAGATGTGAATAAGGCGTGAAACCGGCCGGAAAGTGTTTCATCTGTGATAGTGACTCTACACAAGAAAAATATGTCGTACAGAAATCACTTCGCTCCCCGCATATTGCGGCTCATTTCATGCACCGCCTCGACCAGCACCGTCACCGATTCCGGCGGCGTGAACTGCGAAATCCCATGGCCCAGGTTGAACACATGGCCGCTATCGGCACCCGGCTGGCCGAACGACTGCAGCAGCTTGGCCACTTCGGCGCGGATTTGCTCGGGCCCGGCAAACAGCACGTTCGGGTCCAGATTGCCCTGCAGCGCCACCTTGTGGCCCACGCGCCGGCGCGCCTCGCCCAGGTTCACGGTCCAGTCCAGGCCGACCGCATCGGCGCCGATATCGGCAATCTGCTCCAGCCACAGCCCACCGCCCTTGGTAAAGACGATGGCCGGGATTTTCACGCCGTTATGCTCATGTTTCAGCTGGCTGACGACTTCGCGCATGTAGGCCAGCGAAAACTGCTGGTAAATGCCGTCGGCCAGCACTCCGCCCCAGGTATCGAAAATCATCACCGCCTGCGCACCGGCGTCGATCTGCGCATTCAGGTATTCAGCGACTGCCCGGGCATTGGTCTGGAGAATGTGGTGCATCAGGTCCGGGCGGTTGTACAGCATGGTCTTGACGGTGCGGAAGTCGTCCGAGCCGCCGCCTTCGACCATGTAGCAGGCCAGCGTCCAGGGGCTGCCGGAAAAGCCGATCAGCGGCACCCGGCCGGCCAGCTCGGTGCGGATCTGGGTGACGGCGTCAAACACGTATTGCAGCGAGCCCGGCGGCGGCACCTGCAGCGCCATGACGGCTTGCTCGTCGCGCAGCGGGCGCTCGAATTTCGGGCCCTCGCCTTCGGCGAAATACAGGCCCAGGCCCATGGCGTCCGGTACGGTGAGGATGTCGGAAAACAGGATCGCCGCGTCCAGCGCATAGCGCTCCAGCGGCTGCAGCGTGACTTCGGTGGCGTAGTCCGGGCTCTTGGCCAGGCCGAGGAAGGAGCCGGCGCGCTTGCGCGTGGCACAGTATTCGGGCAGGTAGCGCCCGGCCTGGCGCATCAGCCACAGCGGCGTGTAATCGGTCGGCTGGCGCAAGAGCGCGCGCAGGAAAGTGTCGTTTTTGAGCGGGGTATTGAAAGACGCGGAACGGGAAGACATGAAGCTTTCTTTTTTCGGATGCAAAATGCGCACTTCCCGGGAGCCGGGCGTCGGCATTATTCTGCCGTGTTTCCGGATACCGGGAAATGCGTACTGGATTTAGGAATGAGGTTCAGCTTTGGCGCGACGCCTGACGGACTTCGCCGAATTCCGGCGCAAGCCCGACTGCCTCATACTCTTCCAGTTTTCGATACAGGCTGGACAGGCCGATGCCAAGTTTTTGTGCGGCGGACCGACGGTCACCACCCGCTTCGGAGATCGCCTTGCAGATCACCGAACACTCAAAGCGTCGTACCTGTTCACGCAGGCTATCGCCTGCCTCCTGCGCCGACATGCCGCTTCTGCCAGCAGGCGCGACGCGCGCAATCTGCGGCGGCAGATCGGCACGCGTAATGCGTCCCTCTTCTGCCAGAATCAATGCTCGATCAACCACGTTTTCCATCTCCCGAACGTTACCAGGCCAGTCATAGGCGCTCAGAATCTCTTCAACGTCGGCATCGAGGGTGATGCTTTCCATGTTGCCGAAACGTCTTGCGCCTTTCTGCAGCAAGAACTGCACCAGCCCCGGGATGTCCTGCCGGCGCTCGCGCAGGGCTGGGGCATGGACATGGAAAACACTTAAGCGGAAATACAGGTCTTCGCGGAACTTGCCTTCGGCAACCATCTGGTTCAGGTCGCGGTTGGTCGCGGCGATGATGCGCACGTCGGCGCGCTTGGCCTGCTCGCCACCGACCGGACGCACGGTCTTTTCCTCAATCACGTGCAGCAGCTTGACCTGCAAGGCCAGCGGCAACTCACCAATCTCGTCAAGGAAGATCGTGCCTTTATCAGCTTCGAGAAACAGGCCTTTGCGCGCCTTGTCGGCGCCGGTAAACGAGCCCTTGATGTGGCCGAACAACTCGCTTTCCATCAGGTTTTCGGGAATTGCACCGCAGTTGACCGGAATGAAGGGGCCGTCGGCGCGCGTGCTGTTCTGATGGATCTGGCGCGCGATCACACCCTTGCCGGTGCCGCTTTCGCCGGTGATCAGCACGGTGCTGTCGGTCGGCGCGACCTTGGCAATCAGACGCTCCAGCTCCGTCATCGCCGGCGACACGAAACTGAACATTTCCTCGCGCGAACCAAGCACCAGGTTGCGCAGCACGCGGTTCTCCGAGCTGAGCTGCCGTATGTCACGCACTTTCATCAGCCGGTGCAGCACTTCCTCATTGCGCACCGGCTTGATCATGTAATCGGAGGCGCCAGCCTTGATTGCTTCGATCGCGGTATCGACGGAGCCGAATGCGGTCATCATGATGAAGCTGGTATCGATGCCGGCGGCACGTGCGCGGCGCACCAGTTCAATACCGGTGAAGTCCGGCATCTTGATGTCACTGATGGCGATATCAATGTCGCCTTTCGACAGGCGTTCAAACGCTTCGGTACCATTAGCCGCCTGGCATACGCTGCAACCCGATTTGCTCAGGTGCGCGGACAATATCTGCCGAATCGCAGGTTCGTCATCGACGACCAGAACTTCCAGGGATTTCGTAAGCATGACTTCAGGATATTTCGTTGATCGGGAAAAACACTCGAACGCGGGTGCCCGCGCCGGGAACTGACTCGATTTCAATGCTGCCGCCATGGGTCTGCATGATCGAGTAGCATAAGGATAGCCCCAATCCGGTTCCCTTGCCTGCGGGCTTGGTGGTAAAGAATGCCTCGAACGCGCGATCCAGCACATCCTTTTCCATGCCGGGGCCGTTATCCTCAACCGTCATGCAGACACGTTCGCCCTCTACCCTGGTCGAGATGAGAATGAGCGGCTGCCGGTCCTTCACTTGCTCCAGCGCATCCATGGCATTGATCAGCAGGTTCATGATGACCTGGGTGTACTGGTCAGCCACGCCATAGATCGCCGGCAGATTCGGGTCAAGCTCCAGCCGCAAGTCGACCCCACGCAGGCGCTTGTCGTAGCGGATCAGGCTGGTGGTGCTGCGTAACTGCCCGTTAAGGTCAAGCAATTGCGGCTCAATCGGCTGCGGCGAGGCAAATTCGGATATCTCATGCGTAATGGCAGCCAGGCGCTCGGCCTGTGCCTGGATCAGGTCAGGCCGGCAGTCCTTGCAGTTCCCTTGGCTGCATGAATTCAATCCATCATCGCGCCGTTCTTTCATTTCCTGGGCAATGCCGGAGATGGCGGCGATCGGATTGCCGATCTCATGGGCGACACCTGCTGCCAAGGCACCAATTGCAGCCATTTTTTCCTGATGAAAATACTTCTGGCGTTCGACAATCAATTCCTTTTCATGCTTGTCCAGCACGGTCGCCATGCTGTTGACCGCGGCCATCAGCTGTCCAACTTCGTCATGCCGTCGAATGGCAAGCGGTGCACCGCGATAGCCATTCACGATTTCCAGCGCCCGCACCTGAAGCAACTGCAGATCCCTGGTCATCCGTTTGAAGAACAACACCATGATCGTTCCCAGCAAGGTTATGCCCATCATGCCGAGCAAGAGCGCGGTCATCGCGACGGAATCGGTCTTCTGGTGATAGTTATCCGACATATTCTGGCGTAGCTGGTGCGACTGCTCCGCCAGGCTGGTGAACTCGTTCTTGGTTTTGACCAGTTCCGCGATCAACTCCCGGACATTGGCCCCGGATGGGTTTTCGGTGGCTTTGTCTATGGCCGCATCTGCATTTGCCAGGCTGAGGTTGAACTCCGGAAGTTGCTCACGCAATTCAGCATGCTTGGTTCGCAAGATCCCGTAATGCATCAGTATCCGTTGCATGCCGGCCGCACTGTTGCTGTCATCGACATTCGCAAACCCGCCCATGACGGCATGGAAGGCAGCAGTGTCTGCCTGCTTCAGCAGGCTGTCGATTTCAAGCGACTTCTGAATCTCCTCGAAATCGCGCAGCAACTGGTTTTTCTGGTACAGCAGGAACAACACAATAAGAATGCCATATACGATCAATGCGCCAAGGACGAGCCAGCCCTTGGTTCTTACCGAAATAACATAGCCGCCAGCGGCCCTGTCATCGTTTTGATTGAGTGGTCCGGATGCAGCCGCTGACGGCATCGAGGGATCTGCAAGATTCTCCAGCTTCATTACTACTTTCTTTTGGATTATCGAACGCTGACGGCGTTCACGAATTTTTCCGCGGTATCCCGCAAGCCGCTGCGCATTCCTAAATTTCGCGCGCGAGCAACGAAACCTGGAACAGTATCGAACCGAGCACGATCGGCATCACAAAAGCACCGGCCGTCCGGCTGCGGTAAACACGCTCGATCACAAGATAAATCAGCACGGTAAGCGTGCTGAAGAAGGTAATCAGTTCGTACATGCTGCTCATGGGGATATGCCCCGGGCGTTGCAGAAAATAGGTTTCCAGCCAGCGAGTGAACAAGGCCAGCATGGATGCGAGCGCGCCAAGCGCAGCCGTGGCAGATGCCCACCGCCCTACTGTTTCGGTGGCAAACCAAAGATAGCCGACATACAGCACGGTCGAAAAAGTCAGCAGCAGATTGGCACCGGTGGCCAAATGAAAAACGAATAATTGTTCAAACCGAATAGCGGCGGTGAGTCGCTCGGTTTCCAGATATTCGATCAAGCCAGTGAGGATGATCCCGCTGATGAGCAGGCCAATCCAATTCCAGCGCAAATACAGTCCGCGCAAGTCATGCAATCTTGGGCCGGAAATCACGCTCTGCCACTCCATATATTCCTTGTCTTCCCTACCCACCAAAACTTGCTATTTATTTTTACGGGATTTTTCCAATCACCCGTCTTACTTGCGCCGTATTAGCCGCAAGGCGCCATCAATCGACGCCTTACCAAGTCAGCCAATCCAAAGTGCTTAGTCGCATCAAATTTTGCGAAAGCAATTTTGGTTCCATGCGAAAAATATCCCGAACTTCGGTGATTTCCCCCTATTTCCGCGGCGCTTGACTCAAAACAATCGAGCCCCTTTCATTCCCGCAAGTGACAAGCATTTTTATCATTTTTGAGAATTGCTCAATGGAAATTTACGATTTCGCCACAAAACCTTACGTCCATCCTTGATGGCATGTTAATTGCTATAAGGCAACAATACGGCAATACCCTTTTTATCTCCGAGAGGTTTTTGCCAAGGGAGACAACATGAAAATCCGATCTTTTGGCGCCGCCTTTACGGTCGGCCTGCTAATTACGTCCGGCATGGCAGCCGGCGCAACGGGCAAGGCTATTTATGACACTACTTGCGCGGCATGTCATGGCACCGGCGCTGCTGGTGCGCCAAAGCTGGGTGACAAGGCAGCCTGGGCGCCGCGCCTGAAAGATCTGGCAGTGGCTAAAGCTTCTGCTCTGAATGGCAAAGGATTCATGCCCGCAAAAGGGGGCAACAGCAACCTGTCCAAGGCCGATGTGATTGCAGCGGTCGATTACATCGCAGAGCGGTCAAAATGAATCAGCAAGTCCAAGCGAACGATATTTCCCACTGCGTCTGTTCGATAAGTCAGCAGCAATAGCGTACCTCGCCTTTCCCACCTAAAAAAGGAAGCGCCCGATGCGCAAACAGCTTATTTCGAACCTGCTACTGATTATGTTCCTGGTCGGCGCTGCTTCCGGTTTTTTTGTCAGCAACGTCGGATGGTGGGGTTTGTATCAGGGCGGGCAGGATATCGACCGGTTGTATATGGTCGGCAGTACGGGCTTGCAGCGGGTGTCGGATATCGAAAAATCCCTGCTCCGCTCCGAAGCGCTCTTCCTCGACGCAATCCGGAAGCAGGAACTGTCGACAGCAGACAAGGAGGCGCTCTCGAAATCAGACGCCAGTATCCGGCAACTGCTCGCCGAACCGATTAATGACCACGCGCTCCGCGAAGAGTGGGACCGGATCATCCAGCTTTATACGCGCCTGGCGGACAGTCGCAACGCCGTTCTCAGTCTGCTTTCCTCCAATCCGGGGGCTGTGTATCGCTTCCATACCGGGAATACCCTGCCGCTGTTCAATGAGCTGCTGATGGCGGTGCAACAACCGCTACTCCAGGTAACGCAGCACACTAATCTAGCTTACGAAAAGGCCGCTGCCAATAATCGCATGGCGCGTAACGCCCTGCTTGCACTAACTTTGCTGGCGTCCCTGTTCTTTTGCGCGACTGCGTGGCTGACCTATCGCGAAGCAAAAGACCGGCGCGCCAAGACTGTCCTGCTCAATAAGGAGCACACGCTGTTCCGTACCTTGTTTGAAAGCAGCAATGACGGCGTGATCATGATGAACCGGGACCAGATCACCGATATTAATCGTGCGGCCCTGAAGATGTTCGTCCTGCCGTCTGCCCATGTCATCGGCGACCTGGACATCACCCATTTGCAGCCGGAATATCAGCCGGATGGCACACCATCGGCTGATGCATTACGCACACGCATCGGCGCAAGCCTCAAGACCGGGTCGCAGCGCTTCGAATGGCGCTTCAAGACTACGGATAACAAGGAGTTCCCGGCCGAGCTGGCAATTGATGTCGCCCACCTTACGGATCGCAGCATTATCCAGCTGACCATACGGGATATCACGCGCCGCAAGCAGGCCGAAAGTTCGATGCATCTGGCTAATCAGGCCTTCGAAAGCTCGC
Organism: Noviherbaspirillum sp.; assembly: GCA_035254105.1. Taxonomy (GTDB): domain Bacteria; phylum Pseudomonadota; class Gammaproteobacteria; order Burkholderiales; family Burkholderiaceae_D; genus Noviherbaspirillum. The sequence goes on from DATFAZ010000119.1 coordinate 16,468, forward strand.
TGGAAGGCATGACCATTACTGACGCCAACGGCGACATTCTTAATGTTAACAGTGCGTTTACGACGATTACCGGCTATAGCCTGCAGGAAGTGGCGGGCCGCAACCTGCGCCTGCTGAGCTCCGGACGGCAGAGCCGCGAGTTTTACCAGGCGATGTGGAATTCCATTAATACGACCGGCAAATGGCAGGGCGAAATATGGAATATCCGTAAAAACGGCAGCATCTATCCGCAATGGCTCAACATTACCAGCGTAAAGAATGAACACGGCAAGGTAACCAACTACGTGGGGGTGTTCAGCGATATCTCCGAGCGTAAATCGGCTGAAGAACGCATCCTGCACCAGGTCTATTACGACCAGTTGACCGATCTTCCCAACCGCGTATTGTTCAACGACCGCGTCCACCAGGTCATGGGTTCGGCCAAACGGCATCCGGACCAGCATTTTGCGGTCATGTTCCTCGACCTTGACCGCTTCAAACTGATCAACGACAGCATGGGGCATGACGCCGGCGACCAATTGCTGCAGCAGGCGGCACATCGCCTGCGGGGCAGCGTACGCGATTCGGACACCGTAGCGCGCATGGGCGGTGATGAATTTACCGTTGTCCTGAGCGAGATCGCCAATCCGCGACATGCTGCCAGCGTCGCACAAAAGATCCTGGACGCATTCCGCCCGCCTTTCTGCCTCCATGGCGAGGAAGTCTACGTATCGCCAAGCATCGGCATCAGCGTCTATCCTGAGGATGGCGCCACTATCGAGCTGCTGCTGCGGAATGCCGATATGGCGATGTACCGCGCCAAGGGCGCCGGCGGCTCGCGCTACGAACTGTATGACGAAGGCCTGGGCACACGCGCGGCCCAGCGCATGGCCACCGAAACCGCACTGTACAAAGCGCTCGAACGCCAGGAAATGGTGCTGCATTATCAGCCGCAGTTCGACTGCGACACGGGCAAGCTCATCGGCTTTGAAGCATTGCTGCGCTGGCAGCACCCGGAGCGCGGGCTGCTGGTTCCGGAGGAATTTATCGATATCGCCGAGGAAACCGGCCTGATACTGCCGATCGGAGAATGGGTTCTGCATACCGCCTGTATGCAGGCGCAGGAATGGCGCCGCAATTTCCCGGGACACCGCCTGGTGTCTGTGAATCTTTCCGCTCGCCAGTTCCATTCATCCGACCTGCCGCGCCAGATTTCTTCGGCCCTGCAGAAAAGTGGACTGCCCCATTTCTGCCTCGAACTGGAAGTCACCGAGAACGCCGTCATGCAGAACCTTGAGAACAGCATCGCCATCATGCGCCATATGGCGGAGCTGGGCGTGCAGTTCTCCATCGATGATTTCGGCACGGGCTATTCATCGCTGGCCTTCCTGAAAAAGCTACCGATCCATGCACTGAAGATCGACCAGTCCTTTATCCGCGATCTGGACACGGACCAGGACGACGCCACCATCGCCAGCGTGATCATTGCGATGGCCGGCAAGCTGGGCCTGCGCGTAGTGGCCGAAGGGGTCGAGGAAAAGAAACAATTTGCAGCACTAAAGGCATACAAGGGTCTCATCGGCCAGGGTCATCTCTTCGGCCGACCGGTATCGGCAGAACTGGCGACCGAACTGATCGCAACAGGGAAACAAAAACTGGAAGCCGCATAAAGCGAAAAAGAAAGGAGTGCACACATGATGCAAGCGACATCCAACATGACCAATGCCGTTAAGGCCCGGCAGGACTACCTCGTATTCCGCGTAGGTGAGCGGGAGTACGGCGTTGCGCTTGAAAAAGTGCAGGAGCTGGCTGAATACGATACCGTCACACCGCTGGCCGAGGCGCCGGAAAAGATTGCCGGAACGATCAGTGTCCGTAACAGCAGCCTGCCGGTGCTCAATTTGCAGGAAGTGCTGGCCCCGGGCGGTATCGGAACTGCGCGCCCGAACGATGTCGTCATCATCAACGATAACGGCCGCACCAGCGGCATTGCTGTGAACAGTGTGGTCGATGTTCTGTCCTTGGCACCTGAACAAATCAGAACGACCCTGCGCGCTTCGGATGCTGAAGAAGGCCGTGTTGCCGGCATAGCCACCGAGGGACGGCGCGTAGTGACACTGCTGAAGCCGGAAAAACTGGTGGCAGAAGTACAGGCAGGTACCGTAGCGACAGACAGGCCGCAAGCTGCCGAACCGATGCGCAGATTCACCGCAGAAGCAGCCATTCATTGAACTCGACACTTTCCTTCGCTGCACATGCAGCTTCTGAGACAGGCAGAGTCCTTCTGGGGCGATATTCCCCGGGGCTCTGCCGCAATGCCCGGAATTGGAATCAACCCCGCACCATCGCTCGCCACGGCTGGTGCAGGATGCAGGCATCGAATTGCATGCATCAGCAGCCTCGGAGCAGCAAAGAATGAACGGGATGGTGACAGCCCTGATGGGCAAAGCCCATGATGAAGCGAAACTGCAATTCCGGCTACGCCTTTTTACAGCCCTGTCCTTTGTCGCTGTCCTGCTCATCGGCATTACGTTTGCCGTCCTGTACGGGCGCGTGCAGGCGCTGCGCCAATACAAGGAAGTCGAGGTCATCGCAGCCAACCAGAGCTCGGCGCTGGAAGGACGCTTAAGCCACAGCCTTTCCAGCACTTATGCGCTGGCAGCCCTGCTACGCAATTCCGGCGGTACCATCCCCAACTTCGAAACGCTCGCATCAGAGATGCTGCAGATGTATGGCGGCATCAGCAGCCTGCAGTTGGCGGAAGGCGGCATCGTCTCGCATGTAGTGCCGTTTGTTGGCAACTCCCAGGCGATCGGGCGAAATCTGCTGGAGAATCCGGATCAATACCCGGCTGCAAAACTTGCCATTGAAACCAGGCGGCTCACGCTGGCCGGCCCGCACGAGTTGGTACAAGGCGGCCAGGCCGTCATTGGCCGTCTAGCGGTATTTCTGCCAGATCCGGACAGCAAGGACCGTTTCTGGGGATTCTCCAGCGCAGTCATCAGGATTCCCGAACTCATTAACATGAGTGGCCTGCACCAGTTGGAGCAAGCGGGCTATCAATACGAACTGGCCCAAATCCGCCCAGACAGCGGCAAGTACAATGTATTTTCGCGCTCGCGCCCCACACCTCTCGCAGATCCGGTCGTGCGCACGATCGAAGTGCCGAACGGGAAATGGGTTTTGAGCATTGCACCCACCGAGGGATGGCTTCAAACGCATTTATCCTGGTGGGCACTGGCCGGAGTGCTCTTTCTGGCGGCACTTGCCGCAGCATTCACCTACTCTGCATTCAGGCAGCCTATTCTCCTGCGGCGCGAGGTTGCTGATCGCACACAGGAGCTGGCACAAGCCAATCGCAGCCTGAGCGACGAAATCGAGGAACGCAAGCGTGCCCAGGAAGCCGAACAACACATCAATCGGCTTTATGGCGTGCTCAGCCATTCCAACGCTGCGATCATGCGGATTACCGACCGCACCAAGCTGCTGGAAGAAATCTGCAATGTTGCGGTGGAGCTGGGCGAATTTCCTCTAGCGCGGATTGCGATACTCGACCCGGCCACACAAACCTGGCAGTGGGTCGCTCAACGCGGCCAGGGAGATGCGCTGCCGGATTGCGATCATCTCATCCGATCCTGCCTTGCCGAAAAACTGGGGTCGCACGAGGGCGCAATCCTGCAAGCCTGCAGCACGAACAGCGACGGCACGTACTCCGGCCCCAACTGCCCACTAGCCTTGGCAGCCGGTTTCCATTCGCACGTTTTCCTGCAACTGTGCGTGCGCGGTAAACCGGTTGGCGTTTTCAGCCTGTATGCCCACGAACCGAATGCCTTCGACGCAGCCCAGTTGCGGGTGCTGGAAGAAATGGCGGAAGACGTCTCGTTCGCGCTGGAGAACATGGAGCGCGAAGCCGAGCGCAAAAAGACCGAAGATAATCTGCGCAAGCTGTCGCGGGCGGTTGAACAAAGCGCCAGCGCCGTATTCATCACCGACCGCAACGGCGTGATCGAATATGTCAATCCATGGTTCTGCCATATCACCGGCTATACACCCGAGGAAGTGATCGGCAAGACGCCGGGCATCCTGAAATCCGGCGATACGCATCCCGAAACCCACAAGCGGATGCGCGACACCCTCCTGTCCGGCAAGGAGTGGACCGGCGAACTGCATAACAAAAAGAAGAACGGCGAAACCTACTGGTGCCTTGAAGTGATCTCTCCCCTGAAGGACGACAACGGAGAAATCACGCATTTCGTCGCGGTCACGGAAGACATCAGCGAGCGCAAGCAGACCGAGCAAACGATCCGCCACCTCGCTTTCCACGATCCGCTGACCGGACTGCCCAACCGGCGACTGTTCAATGACCGGCTGCATCAGGCCGCTGCATCACGTCATCGCCACGGCAATGCGTTTGCATTGATGCTGTTCGATATCGATCGCTTCAAGACCATCAACGACACGCTCGGCCACGACATTGGCGACGCCTTGTTGAAAGCAGTGGCGGCACGCCTGCTTGCCAGCACGCGGCAAGGCGATACGCTGGCACATATGGGTGGTGACGAGTTTGCGCTGATTGCACTGGAAATCACCCAGCCCGAAGATGTGGCCTACATGGCTGAGAAACTGCTCAACATCCTGCAGGAGCCATTCCTGCTATTTGGCCATGAACTGCTCATTACGGCCAGCATCGGCATCACGCTTTTCCCGAACGATGCACCCGGCGCCGAAGCATTGGTCAAGAATGCCGATATCGCGCTCTATCGCGCCAAGGACCTTGGCCGTAATAATTTCCAGTTCTTCACCGGTGACATGAATGCCGCGATGATGGAGCGCCTGCGACTGGAAAATGCGATGCGCTGGGCCATCGAGCGCGGCGAATTCATGCTGCATTATCAACCCCAGGTGGACGTGCAAAGCCGGCGCATTCACGGCGCCGAAGCCCTGATCCGCTGGCGCCACCCGGAACTCGGCATGGTGTCGCCAGCACAGTTCATTCCGCTGGCGGAAGAAACCGGCATGATCGTGGAAATCGGGGATTGGGTGTTGCGTACGGCCTGCGCACAGGCAAAGGCATGGCAACTCGCCGGTACGCCTATGCGGGTTGCCGTCAATCTTTCTGCGCGCCAGTTCCATCACGGCGATCTGGCAGACGTCATTGCCGGCATACTGGAAGAAATCGGACTTGAGCCAGAATTGCTGGAAGTAGAGCTGACAGAGGGCATTCTGATGGAAGATACTTCGCAGACCGCGACGATACTGGAAAAGCTGCACGACATGGGCGTGCAAATTTCGATCGACGACTTCGGCACAGGGTATTCATCCCTCTCTTATCTGAAGCGCCTGCCTATCGATATCCTGAAGATTGACCAATCCTTCGTTCGCGACATCCACACCGACCCGGACGACCGTGCCATCGTCAACGCAGTCATTGCGCTCGCGCACAGCCTCAAGCTGAAAGTGGTGGCCGAAGGCGTGGAAACCCACGAACAACTCGACTTCCTGCGTGAGCACAATTGTGATCTCGTGCAGGGCTACCTGTTCAGCCGCCCAATACCGGGTGATGACGTGCTGGCGCTGATGCAGGCCAACACCTTGCTCGAAGCATGAGCGGCCATGAAGCCGGTAGAGTTCAGCGCGTCAATACGAGCTTTTGATAAAGGCCGCCGAAATAAGTGGTTTTCGTGGTGCTCATCAGCCTGACATCCTGCGGCAGGTAAGTTTCGATCTCATTTCTCCACAGGTCATCGGCGTACGGCTCCAGCCGCCTTAGCAGCGCACGCAAAGGATGGCGCAGCGGGTTCCAGTTTTCCGGGCCGTGATAATCGATGATGACGATCTTTCCGCCCGGCCGGACCACCCTGCACGCTTCGGCCAAAGTGCGCCGGCGCACGCTTTCAGGCTGTTCGTGCAACAGGAAGAAAAGCAGCGCACGATCAAAGCTGCCATCCGTAAAGCCCAGTTCCGCCGAATCGCGCTGATGCAAGCTCACACGCGGGTCCCGCGGAAGCTTGCGCCTGAGATTGGCCAATTGAACCGGCAGTACATCGATCACATCCAGCCTGCCACCATCGCCGATCCGCTCGTACAGGCGCGGCGTCAGATTACCGTACGCACATGCGATCTGAAGGGTCCGGCCCTGGATTTGCGTGCCAAATTCAGCCAGCGCTGCATCGCGCAACACCGGATAGTTTCCGAACAGGATGAGGTTGACCAACCAATCGCGTTCAAAGACACGTACTGCGTTCGGATGTACATACGCCCACCAGTAGACTTTTTGCAGGTATGCAGGGACGCCTACCTTAGCTGACTTTTGCTTGAACCCTGTCGCGGCCGAATCATCGATAGGAGGTGCGATGCCGGTTTCCGAGGTCGGTTCATTCAATTTCAGGTTTCCTGTGTCTGATGGATAAGCACGCTGCGAGCACGAATGCGAAATGGACAGCGACTCGGCTGCGGCGACGAATATTATTTGCGAAGAAAAAATGCAAAGCATGCCGCCATACAGCGGCATGCTTTGCAGATGAAACGGGGATTAACCGTTCTTTTTGTTGATCCGGATTTTCAGATCCGTAGCACCCGGCGCTACCGGCTCGCTCATACCTTCGAGGTCACCGGCTTGCGGCATTGCGTTGCCCGTTTTGGAAACGCGGGCGCCGACCACCACCATTGGCGTCGTTGACAGCTTGGCTTCGGGCGTCATGCTCATGCTGTCGTCAAGAATGAACTCCACCGGCAAATCCTTGACTTGCTTGCGCAGAACAGCAAGCGGAATACGCGGCCCCGTCGCAGCACGTGCAAAGATGAATACCGTGTCGGTGTCGGCAGCCTGCGCACGCAATGCAGGATCGATGTCCACGGTTCCGGAAACCCGGGCCTCGCCGGCGGCCTGTTTGGCTGAAGACTTTTGTGCCGGAGCAGATGGTGCCTGCCCCATCAAGCCCTTGACTTCGGCGATGTTGCCCGTAACCGAGCGCGCCATTTCCGAATCTGGCGGAACAAGCGGCAGGATTTTTTGCCAGCGTTCAGCCGCAAGCGCATAGTCCTTGCGCTCATATGCAGCACTGCCGGACAGTGCGAGCGCCTTGATGTTTTTCGGATCAATCGCCAATGCCCGTTCGATCAGTTTTTCCGGTCCGCCTTGCAGGCTGCGGTCCATTGCCATGGCAAGCGTGTCAGCATAATCCGCATACAAGCTTGCGTCATTCGGAACCAGCTTTACCAGGCGCGCATAAGCTTCGTTTGCCTGCTGATAGCGCCCGAGGGCACTATAGGTACGGGCCAGTATGGTCCAGCCTTCGACATTATCCGGTTCGTTCTGCATGCGCTGCTCAAGAGTCGCCACCATGCTCTCGATCTGCTCTTGCGTCACCTGATGTGCATTTTCGTTTCCAGCGACTTGCTGTGTCGGGTCGAGCGCAGCTGGGGTACCAACCACCATGTAAATGGCAATAGCCAGAACCGGCACCATCAGGCCAACCGCCACAGCAGTCCGGCGCTTGTTTTCGCCACTTGTTTTCGGCGTAGAATCCGGGCGCACTTCTTCGGCAACGCGACGCTCCAGCTCATGGCGCGCGCTTTCGTATGCGGACGGGTCAATAATGCCGTTATTCAGGTCGGCATCGAGTTCCCGCAACTGATCGCGCAACACTGCCAGGTTCAGTTCGTCGCGCTGAATCTGCGCATCCGTCACCTGTTCCTTGCGCAGCAGCGGCGGCAACAAGAACACCAGAGAGGTCGCAATCAGCAGTGCGGCCCCAATCAAAAATCCTGTCATGCTTTTTCCTTAGTATCGCTTCCGCCTTCGAGCAGGGACGCGGCGCGCTTCATTTCATTTTCCGGCAAGGTATCGCCTGTTTCGTCCGCCGTGCGGCGCCGCCTGAGTTTCATCACGAGCACGCCAATACCGGCAACCAGCAAGGCGAACGGCCCGAACCACAACAACCAGGTGATGCCCTTGACCGGCGGGCGGTAAAGGACGAAGTCGCCGTAGCGCTCCACCATGAAATCGATCACATCCTGATTGGACATGCCGCTGGCGAGCTTTTCGCGCACCTGGTTACGCAGGTCAACCGCAAGTTCCGCATGTGAATCGGCGATTGTCTGGTTCTGGCATACCAGGCAGCGCAGTTCTTCGGACAATTTCATCACGCGCTTTTCCAGCTCGGGGTCTGCGGCGGCCGGGGCTGCCTCCTTGGCTTGCACGGCAACTGCACTCAGCGCCAGCATGAGGATGAAAAACAGTTTACGCATTCTTCAGCTCTTTAATCAAAGGCAGGATTTTCTGGCTGATCGCTTCGGGTGTCAGCGGTCCGATGTGCTTCATGCGAATCACGCCCTTCTTGTCGATGATGAAGGTCTCGGGAACGCCGTATACGCCGTAGTCGATTCCCACCCTGCCATCATTGTCGAAGGCCGACAACATGTACGGATTGCCGGAATCGAGCAGCCACTTGATGCCGTCGGGGCGACCATCCTTGTAATTGAGGCCGATCACAGGGATCACGTTGGCTTTCGCGAAGTCCATCAGAACCGGATGCTCGGCACGGCAGGACACGCACCACGACGCCCACACATTGAGCATCCACACCTGCCCCGCCATATCCTGCGGCGAAATGGTCTTGTCGGGCTCATGCAGTTGCGCCAGCTTGAAGTTTGGTGCCGGCTTGCCGATGAACGGCGATGGAATTTCCCGTGGATTCAGGCGCAGTCCGATGCCAAGGAAAACCAGAAGGCCGATGAATATGCCGAGCGGCAGTAAAAATCTTCTCATAGTGCTTTGCCAGCCCTTATGCGTTTGCGGGTGCGACAGTGGCGATCTGCTGCACAGCCACTTTCTGGCGCGAGGCCAGGCGATAGCGGCGGTCCGATGCGGCCAGCAGGCCCCCGAACGCCATGATCAGGCAACCGCCCCAGATCCAGCCGACAAAAGGTTTGTGCTGTACGCGCACGACCCAGCCATCCGGCGTAGCCTCGCCGAGCGACACATACAGGTCACGCGTGAAGCCGCGGTCAATCGCAGCCTCCGTCATTGGCATCTGCTGTACCGTGTACATCCGTTTCTCCGGATGCAGCGTATTCACCGTCTTGCCGCCATAAGTTACGTCGAACGTTCCTCTGGCGGCGACATAGTTCGGCCCTTTCACTTCCTGCAGATCGTTGAGGGTGAAGGTATAACCGCTGACCGTAACGGTGTCGCCGACGCGCATATGCACATCCTTGGCGTCATCAAAACCGCTGACCATCGTCACGCCGACCACGAACACGCCGATACCAGCGTGCGCGATGAGCATCGCCCAGTAGCTGCGCGGCTCGCGTGACAGGCGTTTCGTCAGTGGCATGCCAGCCGGCGCATGGCGTACGCGTTCAAGCAAATGCGACACCGAGGAAAACGCGATCCAGACCGCGAATGCGAGACCGGCCGTCACCATCGGCGATGCTGCCAGCACCAAAGCGATTGCCAGCGCAACACCGACCGATGCCAGCGCTACCCAGCGCAGGCGCCGCAGCAAGTCGGGCAATGATGTTTCCTTCCAGCGTGCGAACGGGCCGACCGCAAGCAGTAGCAATACCGGGATCATCAATGGCACAAACACCGCCTCGAAGTACGGCGGGCCGACGGAAATCTTACCCAAGCCGAGCGCATCGAGGAACAGCGGATATAACGTGCCGAGCAATACCGTGCCGGATGCGACCAGCAGCAATACGTTATTCACCAGCAGCATCGACTCGCGCGAGATCAGCGCGAATCGGCCACCGAGGCCCACGCTCGGTGCGCGCCATGCATACAGCAGCAGCGAACCGCCAATCACGATGGCGAGGAAGAACAGGATGAAAGTGCCGCGCTCAGGGTCGGTTGCAAATGCATGCACGGAAGTCAGCACGCCGGAGCGGACCAGGAAAGTACCGAGCAAGGAAAGCGAAAAGGCAATGATCGCCAGCAGGACGGTCCAGTTCTTGAAACTACCGCGTTTTTCGGTAACAGCCAGAGAATGAATCAAGGCAGTGCCAACCAGCCATGGCATAAAGGAAGCATTTTCAACCGGATCCCAGAACCACCAGCCGCCCCAGCCGAGCTCGTAATAGGCCCAGTAGGAGCCCATGGCGATGCCGAGGGTGAGGAATATCCAGGCCATCAGCGTCCACGGCCGCACCCAGCGCGCCCAGGCCGCATCGATCCGGCCCTCAAGCAGCGCCGCAATCGCAAAGGAGAACGAGATCGAGAAGCCGACATAGCCGAGATAGAGCATCGGCGGATGCACCGCGAGGCCCGGATCCTGCAGCACCGGGTTGAGGTCGCGTCCCTCGATCGGCGGGCTGGCGAGGCGCAGGAACGGGTTCGAGGTGATCAGGATGAACAGGTAGAAGGCGCTCGCAAT
>DATFAZ010000120.1:0-2583 GCA_035254105.1 Noviherbaspirillum sp.
GTAAGCCGGCGTGATGGCTTCATGATTCATGCACAGCAGGCCGCGCTCGCTAGAAGTCGGGCTGTACTTGCCATCGCTGCCGAGGCCGAAGTAATGCATGCCGTCATGGTGGTCGCCAGCGCGTTGCGTGAATGAAGCTGCGGTGTCGGTGCCATCGTTGAGATATGCGCCAATGCTGGTGGTGATCGGGTCGCCTAGACGATACAGCACGGTGGCGGTGTATCCGGCGGGTACGCTCACCGCATCGGTGAGGCTTTTCGCGACCGCATTGAAATTCAGTTTCAGTGTCTTCGCTGCGCCATCAGCTGTTTCACTGCCGACAGCAGTCACCGCGTCAGAGCTGCCGCAGGCGGCGAGGCCCGCACCGAAAAATGTTGTGGTCGCCAGGCCGAACGTGCCCTTTAACAACGAGCGGCGGCTCAGGCGTGCGCTCAGCACGCTTTCGAATGTCGGATTGTCCGATGGGTTGCTGCCGATGTCTTCCGGGTCGATCAGAAAATCCTTCTTGGTAAGATCATTCATGAGTCGTCAGTTCCTTATTGTGATTGTTGGAATGGCGCGATCAATTTCGATAGAGTGGCAAACGCTGTCCTTTACTCCCGACGACATAACCATTACGCGTCTTTACGATCCTTACCTCGCCTTCGCCCTTGACTTCGACAACAACTTCGTCGGAGAGCAGGAGAACATTGGCAAGACGCAAGTGACCGTGCAACAGCCTATAGCCGTCGCCTTCGCGAACAATCAGGATATCGGGGCTCATGATGACTGCTCCGGAATGAACATGACGTTTTTCCACAAGCGGCATGCTACGCAGCGCCCGTGACGGGCTGATGACGGTTATGTGACTGTTTTATGACGATGCGGGATTGCCTTGTTTGAACACTGAGGTGATACGGCTTTCAAACAGGCTCGCCGGAAGACGGGCAGGGAAATCTCCTGCGCCGGTAGCGGCTGGTGAGTGACTGGTGACTACGGAAGGACGAGTAGCAGGAAAAATATTCAGCGGCGCGCAACGCTTGCAGCGACCTTGCCGGTTGCGAGCTCTGCCGCATCACGGCGATGTGGTGCGGAACGCAGTTCCGGCGAACGCAGTTCGGCACGAAGATACTTGATCGGCGCCAGCGCAAGAACAATGATCAGTGCCCAGAACAAAACCATCGCCAGCGTGCCGAGCCAGTGCCAATCCATTGCTTGATTCCAGATCATTGCGTTCACTCCCGAATCGTCATTGCCAACTTTTGCTCTCACTTCTGTATCCGCTCTCGCATACATACCAAAGTGAAGAAGGGCTTGTCTGTTTTACCTATTCCGGGCGTAAAAGTCCTTGAGTCTCATCAAGGAAAAGCAGGCGCAAGGGATATACATCTCTACGCGATCGAAACCGGCAATCCGCAGAGCAAGCTTGAATTGTGCGAAGGAGGGGAAGTTTGATGCGTGCGGACAATGCCGCACGCTTGGCAGTTGGCAACAGCGCTGGGTCGGCTGTGCTCGGCCTAGCGAATCGGCAGCTTGGTCGTATTCTTTACTTCTTCCATCACCGCATACGTATGCGTCTCGCGCACGCCCTTTAATTGCAGCAGGGATTTGCCGAGGAACTCGCGATAGGCATTCATGTCTTTCACGCGCGCTTTCACCAGATAATCGAATCCGCCTGCCACCATGTGGCATTCGAGTACTTCCGGAATCACCTGAATGCTGCGCTTGAATGCTTCGAAGACTTCCGGCGTGGTGCGGTCGAGCACAACTTCAATAAACACCAAGAGCGCCACATCCAGCAGCTGGGGATTGAGTTGCGCGGTGTAATTGACGATGTAGCCGGCATCCTGCAACTTGCGCACGCGCTCCAGGCAGGCAGCCGGCGACAGATTAACGCGCGAGGCCAGTTCGACGTTGGAGATGCGGCCGTCGTTCTGCAACTCGGAGAGAATTTTCTTGCTGATTTTGTCGAGCATGAGGCGCACTCCGTAAAGAATTTTGTTCGGCGCGATTGTCACACAAAATACAAAATTCTGGTAGCAACCCTCATTTCCAGAATTAATCTTTAGTCAGCCTCACTACAATCGCATCGTTATTCTCCTACTTCCTATGGATGCAATGTTGACTCCCAATAAAGAATTCTCTTCGGCCAACACTCCGGTGCCGGCTCCCGTGCCATTCGCTGCTCTGCACGCCGATATCGAGCATGCGCCGAGCCCCTTGCGCGCAGCGATCACTGCAGCTTACCGGCGCGATGAGCGCGAAGCCGTGCAATGGTTGCTGGAGCAGATCAAGCCGAGTGCGGCCGAACACAAAGCCACGCAGTTCATGGCACGCAAGCTGGTGCAGGCCGTTCGTGAAAAACGTACGCGTGCTTCAGGTGTGGATGCATTGATGCATGAGTTCTCGCTGTCGTCGGAAGAAGGCGTGGCGTTGATGTGTCTGGCAGAAGCGCTGCTGCGTATTCCCGACAGCCAGACTGCCGACCGGCTGATTGCCGACAAGATCAGCAAGGGCGACTGGCGCAAGCACCTCGGCGAATCGCCGTCGCTGTTCGTCAATGCCGCGACCTGGGGCTTGCTGATCACCGGCAAACTGGTTTCC
>DATFAZ010000121.1:0-29660 GCA_035254105.1 Noviherbaspirillum sp.
ATCGAACGCCTCGCCGATCTGCCGGATGACATTTGCGCGCTACTCCAGGAAGAATTGAAAAACCGCGAATTCCTGCCGGAGATCAAACGCCTGCGGCATGTTTCCACTTTCGCGGTGCCGAGCATCTGGGAAGTCGAAACCGACCGCGGCACCACCAGCTTCATTCTCAAGGGCGAAGAGGACATCCGCCGCATCGCGCAGGATAGGTTGCTGATTGCGGATAGCCACGGCGTCCAGTTTCTGGTCCGTGATCTGCAGGCATTGGACAAGGCCAGCCGCAAGCTGCTCGACCGCTTCCTGTAATCTCTTCCTGCAATTGCCTACCTGACATTACTCGGCAGTTCTCCCGGCGCGACGCATAACAGTCGCGCCACCTCCCGTCGCCCCTTCCGATCGTCAATTTGATGCAGCGCGCAACCCGGTCAATCCAGCTTATGCATGTTTCGGATCCGCCGCCACAAGAATGCTGCACCGGATCTTATCCACCAGCACTGCGTCCACTGACCCGCGCCACCAGCGCATTGCAAACGGCTTGTGGCGCGAATGGCCAACGATCACCAGGTCGATTTCATACTTGTTGACCAGGTCGGCGATGACATTCGCCGGCTCGCCAAGCTCCAGATGGGAAGTGACGGCCAGCCCCGCATCGCTGAGCGTTTTGCGTCCGGCTTCGAGCACTTGCGCCATCGCATCCTTTTCCGCCAGCTCTTCGTCCATGGTCGGCACCGCCGCCACAAATTCGCCAGCCAGCACAATGGGTGTCGGTGTCACCACCGCGAGCAAATGAATTTGCGCCGACGGACCGGGCGCAAGGCGAATACATTCCTGCAATGCGAAACGGCTTTCTGGCGTGCCGTTATAAGCGACCAGTATTTTCCGGTACATGCTGTCCTCCTGTAGCGCGATAAGAGTGTCTATCAAAATGCCGCTTGCAGCGTTACTACCTCCTTGCCGTACGTCTGTACTGCCTGCGTCGGCGCGCCTTGCCATCGGCATTTTGATAGACGCTCCAAGAATGCCGACCATCCATCCAGACTGCGCTTTCATCATACTGCGCACCATCCGTTCGGCAAATCGTTTTTATCCCGAATATTGATTCAGCTACGCGGCATACCATTGAAAAACCGCAGCCCGTGCACGCACGAAATGAGTTCGACTATAATCGCGCCTGCCGCCGGGCATGCTGGTATAAATGCTGCAAATAATAAGGGGTTTCAACCATGCTGAAAGTGGTTGTCATCGAGGACAATACGATTTCGCGCAACATTCTGACTTCTGCTCTATTGAGCGGCGGTCACGATGTCGTGGGCGGCTTCAATACCACCTCGGCCGGACTGGCAAGCGCAATCAAACTGAAGCCGCAGCTGATCTGCATCGATATCGGGCAGACGGACGAAACTGGCATGGAAAAACTGGACGCGATCCGCACCAGCCTGCCCAAGACACTAATCTTCCTCGTCTCCGGAAAATTCGATTCGTCCACGGTGGAAGCTGCCCTCGTGCGCGGCGCCCACGGCTTCATCGTCAAGCCGTTCAATACGGTGACGGTTCTCAAGAATATCCGCAACACCATCATCAAGATGGCCAAGCAGCATCGCCAGGAAACGAGCGCACAGGACGATTCCGCTGACGACAACAGCGCAGCATGACCCGCCTCTCCTGCCTCTCCTACCGTCTTGCAGCTTGATATCGCCGTATCGGCACACCCTCTTTCGGCATCGCATGTCGGGAGGAAAGTAGGAAAACACCGCACAGCCTCTTCGAAAGTCCCACACCTCTTTTCATCCGTCTGCTGATTTCCCTCAGGAGAACACCCAGACATAATGCAAAGCATTGATTGCGTCATCGCAAAACGATCCACGATGCATGAATAGCTGCAATGCGATTCAGAAAGACCTTGTCCTCCCGGCAGTCTCTCTGAAACACATGGAAACTTTCTGTCACTTTTGAAGAGGATTGCTCAATGCTGATTTCGCTCACTTCGCAAACACCTGAGACCCCTGTTGTTTCGACGCCTGTTCCGAGAGCTACCAGTGCCGCCTGGCAGCGGCAGTCCAAGCTCTGGTCCAGCCTGAAAGAAGTGTGCGATCTGCTGCGCATTCCCGCCAAACTAGGCAGCGACGATTTTCAGTTCCAGCACATGCAGTTCAAGGTCGGGCAGCGCATCCATACCATCGGCCAGTTTTTCGATACCCTGTACATCGTTCATTCCGGCTTTCTGAAAACGGTGATCATCGACGACTTCGGTAATGAACAGGTGCTGGGCTTCCCGATGAAAGGCGACATGTTCGGCATTGACGGCATCCACCGCAAGCAATACGCGACAGAAACCGTGGCGCTGACCAGTTGCGACGTCGTCCTCTTGCCGTTCAAAGTCTTTTCTTCGCTGGGCAGGACGCACACTGAACTCGAATGTGCAATCTATCGAGTCATGAGCCGTGAACTGGTGCGCGAACAGGCGATGGTCGGCACCCTCGGCTCGCTGAGCGCGGAAGCGCGCGTCGCCCGCTTCCTGGTGCTGCAGTCGGAGCGTTTTGCCGAGATGGGTTATTCCGGCACGCAATTCAACCTGCGCATGACACGCCAGGAAATCGGCAACTACCTCGGATTGACCCTGGAAACCGTCAGCCGCACATTCTCCGCATTCAACGCCATCGGCCTGATTTCCGTCGATCAGCGGGCCATCGTCATCCATGACCTACATGCGCTCAGAACATTGCGCCGCCTGCCGCCTGCCCGCTTGCGCGCCAAAGCCGACGCGCAAAAACCCGCTGCACAACCCACGCAACCGGGGCTCACTGCGGTGTAATTACCGGCGCAGCAATCGGTCCATTCCTGCACAAGGGTGGGCCGGATCCTTCGGGGTCTGGAGCAGCTGGCATCTCAGGCATCCTCTTGAAGACTGGATGAGCGGCACAAACACCTTGAGTTGTTCACGCAAGCTGTCGCCGCCCGCATGGAACTGAAATTCATTGATTCACATAATGCGCATGGCCGCGTACTTCCCTTGTCGGCCAAGGAAGCGCTATGCATCCAGCTCCTTGTAATGACGGAAGATGCCTTCCTGGTTGAACGGCTGGCGCCGTGCCGATTTTAAATAAGACGCGATGCGTGGCCGCGCAGCTACCCGGTCGTGCAATGCCAGCAGCAAGGGATACTCCGACTGAAGGCGCTTCATCGCGCGTGGGAATGCATAGTGCAGGCCAGCCATGACCTGGAACATCGACAGGTCCGCATAGGACAGCGCATCTCCCGCCAGCCACTCGCTACCCTTCGGATTACGCGCAAGAACACTTTCGAAATAACCGAGGTACTTCGGCATGCGCGCGCCGGTGAAATCGGCCGCACGGCGCAATGCTTCCGGTTTCTGGTCCTTGTAATACAGGCTGCCGGAAATCGGATGATGCGTGTCATGCGCCTCGCCGACGAAGTCGGCAATCGTCAGCTGCAGCTGATGCACCCATAAACGGCCAGTCTCGTCCGTCGGTGCCAGATCGTGTCGCGGCCCGAGGAACAGCAGGATGTTGGCGGTCTGCCCGATCAGTTGATTGCCGGCTTTCAGGAAAGGCGGCGCGAACGGCGGACATATCACTTCTTCGCCTTCCAGCAATTCAATCATTGCCGGCATGCCGAAACCGTTGCGCTCGGAGCGGCGTGCGACATCGACATAGTCGGCGCCGGCCTCTTCCAAAGCAAGACGAATGAACTCGCCTCGCCCTTGAATGCCGGGCCAGTAATACAGTTCGTAGCGCATGGGAAAGCTCCACTGACCGTTATGCTGACCAGTTTGGCAGGAATGGAACAGAAGGCAAGGAGCGGGCAGCTAAAGACGCTGCGCGACCGCTGACATCGTCAGGCTCAAGACATTATTGAATGCCTTGAAGCAGCCCGGAACCCGATTTGAATCGCCGCACCAGCTCTTCAGCCGCTACCGGCCTGCCCAGATAGTAGCCTTGAGCCACATCGCATCCCGCCGCGCGCAGGAAATCTTCTTGCTCCTTTGTTTCCACACCTTCGGCGACTACCTTCAGCTGCATCTTGTGTGCAATCGCGATAATCGCTTCCGTGATGGCGACATCGTCGGCATCGTGCGGCACGCCATTGATGAAGCTGCGGTCGATCTTGAGGCTGTCGAGCGGATATTGCTTGAGGGTGGCAAGCGAAGAATAGCCGGTGCCGAAGTCATCCACCGATACCGCCACGCCCATTTCCCGGATGCTGCCGAGCAGGCTGATGGCTTCCAGCGGGTTATGCATGATGGTGCTTTCGGTGATTTCCAGCTCCAGCATTGCCGGTGGCAGACCGCTTTGCTTGAGTGCATTGCGTATGGTGTCGAGCAGGTCGCCGGAAGCAAATTGGCGAGCCGAGAGGTTGACCGCAACCCGGCCGAAATGCCAGCCGCCATCCAGCCATGCCTTGCCCTGCCGGCAGGCTTCCTGCAGCACCCACGCGCCGATCGGCACGATCAGGCCATTCTGCTCGGCGAGCGTGATGAACGCACCAGGCTGGACCATCCCCAGCTCCGGATGACGCCAGCGAATCAGCGCTTCGACGCCAGCGATCCTGCCACCGGTACTGTCGAACTGCGGCTGGTAGTGCAGGACGAATTCGGTACGCGCGAGCGCATGGCGCAGACTGTTTTCCAGCAGCATCTGCTCCAGTGCCTGGGTGTTCATGTCGCTGGTGAAGAACTGGAACGTGTTCTTGCCCCGTTGTTTGGCGCGGTACATGGCAATATCGGCATTCCGAAGCAGCGTGGCAGCGTCGGCGCCGTCGGCCGGATAGCAGGCAATGCCGATACTGGCGGTAACGAACATTTCATGAGATTCGATCAGGAAAGGCTCGGCCATGCTGGCAATCAGGCGCTCCGCGAGTTCGGCGGCGCGGCCGGATGATGGAGGATTTTCCACCAGCACGGTAAATTCATCGCCGCCCGGACGGGCAATGATGGCATCGTCCTTCAGTTGCATGCGCATCCGGACGGCGGCGGCCATCAGCAATTGGTCGCCGGCGAGATGACCGAGCGTGTCGTTGACCTTCTTGAAGCGGTCAAGGTCCAGGAACAGCAGCGCGAGTTGCCGGCCGTCGCTGCGGGCGCGCTCGATCTCTTCGGCGAAGCGCGTCATCATGCCGCTGCGGTTGAGCATGCCGGTCAGGCTGTCGTGGCTGGCAAGGAAGCGCAGGCGGGTTTCATCTTCCTTGCGGCGGGTATTGTCGGTAAACACCCCGGCATAGCTGGTGATGTTGTTATCCGCGTCGCGCACCGTCGAAATCGACAGCCAGGACGGATACCATTCGCCATTCTTGCGCCGGTCATACATTTCGCCCTGCCAGTGACCGTCGCGCGCCAGTTGCGTCAGCATCGTCTTGTTCAGGTCTGCGCCATGGCCCGTCATCATGCGCGACAGCTTGCCGATGGCTTCGGATGCCTGGTAACCGGTGATGCGGGAAAAAGCAGGATTGACCGCTTCGATGCGGCAGTCGGCATCGGTGATAACGATGCCTTCGCTGGCCGACATGAAGACCCGGTTGGACAGGCGGGAACTGCGCTCGAATTCGACGCGTTGGGTGACGTCCATTGCAACGCCCATGATCGCCGGCCGCCCTTCATAGTCGCAGATGCTGCCGTGCACCTCGAGCCAAATGCGGCTGCCGTCGCGCCTGAGGGCACGATAGGTATAGCGGAGACTTTTGGTTTCGCCCGTCAGGCGGCGGCGATGATTTTCCTGCAACAGCGGCAAATCCTCAGGTGCGGTGAATTCCGTAACGGGCCTGCCGATCACATCGTCCGGGCTGTCATAGTCCAGCATCTTCGCGCCAATCGGATTGGCATAGGCGACTACACCGTCCTGTACGACATACAGGCCGACCAGGGTTTGTTCTACAAAAGTGCGGAACTTGCGCTCGGAGTTGCGCAATGCAAGGCCAGCCTGGCTGCGAGCGGCTGTCACGGCCGCCCAGACTAAGGCGCCGATAGCCAGCGCCAGTAAAACCACCACTCCGAAATGCAGTAGATGCGCAGTCAGGATGGCGACAACGACAGCCAGCCCCACCACCAACCGGGACCAATGGCGCGGCATCCGCGCACTGCGTTTAAGAAGGGAAAACCATTCCATCGTGTGCAACTTTCTGCCGGGTAGTCGTTTCCGAATTATTGCATCGCACCATTAGAGAGGCTTTGCGGCCATCGACCCCGAAGCCAGTCTTTTGGTGAGACGATTACCTGCCATTCTGCAGCACATAGTAGCCACCGAATTAATAATCGGCAACAAAATTGCTATGCTTTAATTCCTGAAATGACATAAAAAACAACGGCCATTCAACCGGCAAGCTGCTGCCTTATCATTCACTAAAATGCTGCACTGTCTTGCTGGCGCCCCGCGTGGCAGCCAACTTATACTGAAGCCATGCCTGCTATTTCCTCTCCCCCCGCCAGAAACGTATACGGCGAGCCTCTGGTTCCCTGTTCCTTCGATCCGCTCACCGGTTTTTTCCGGGATGGATGTTGCAAGACCAATCTCGAAGATACGGGCACGCATGTGATTTGCGCCATCATGACCGAGGAGTTTCTCGAATTCAGCCGCGACCGCGGCAATGACCTCAGTACGCCGGTACCGGAATGGGGTTTTCGCGGCCTTCGCTCCGGCGATCATTGGTGCCTGTGTGCGCTGCGATGGATCGAGGCCTATCAGGCAGACGCAGCGCCGCTTGTCGTCCTGGAGAGCACGAACTACAGCGCGCTGGACCTGATCCCGCTGGAAATTTTGCAGCAGTTCGATCACCGCCGCCAGGATTTCGACTGACAGCGATTCATCAACTTGCGGAGAAAACCATGCCTGCATGCCCCGATTGCACCGCACTGGATAAGGCTTCCGCCAGCACATCGCCCCATGCCAACCTGCTGCTGCATTCGCAGGCCGGCATCAATTTCGGCGGAACCGCCACCGGTCATGTCGAGTATTACCTGTGCAATGCCTGCGGCACGAAATGGGCGCGCACCGTCGCGAGGAGCGAGCCGGAGGCGGTATGGGAGCATACCGATAGAGAATTCAATTAATTCAGCGCAGGGCCGGCCTCACCGGCCACTGCTGGGCGATTCGTCTACTTCTATCACACCGGACCGCACAGCAAAGTAAGCCGGATGCGCCGCCATGTTGGACGGATACGACGGAATTTGCCCGCCATCACCACCGTCTTTGCAGTCAGTTTGCTGGAATGCAATAATTACCCCCGCAATTAATGCGCAAAGCGCGGCAGCACTTTGCTGGCGGGCACAAACATAATAATAAAGCTGCTCTGGCAAGCCGGACCTCCGAGCCTGCACAGAACCTCATCTCCGGAGACACAATGAGTCAGGCCGAATATCCAAACGCGCACCGCCATGCGGACGACGCCGAAGCAGCATTGCGCGAAAGCGAGGCGAAGACCAGCACCATCATCGAAACCATCGAAGACCCGTATTACGAAGTGGATTTGCACGGCAACCTGGTCCTGTGCAACAGCGCCTTCGCCCGCCTGCTCGGTTATACGATGAGCGAGATGATCGGCATCAACAATCGCGATCTGCAGACGCCGGAAGCCGCCGTCCATGTGTTCAATACCTTCAACGAAGTCTACCGGACCGGCGTGCCGGCCAAGGGGGTGGATTGGGTGATGTTGCGCAAGGATGGCAGCGCCGTGCTCGGTGAAGGTTCGGTACAACTGGTGCGCAATCGGAATGGCGAAGCGGTCGGATTTCGCGGCATCCTGCGAGACGTCACCGCGCACCGGCAAATGCAGCAGGCGCTGCGCGAGAGCGAGGAAAAATACCGCAGCATCCTGGAGACTATTGAAGAGGCATATTACGAAGTCGACCTGAAGGGCAACCTCGTTCTGTGCAATGGCGCATTCTGTCGCATGCTCGGTTATGAGGCAGAGGAACTGATCGGGAAAAACAACCGATCCTTCCAGCCACCCGAAGCGGCGACCACGGTCTTCAGCATTTTCAACCAGGTATATCGCTCGGGCATGCCGGCCAATAGTTTCGACTGGGTGATGCTGCGCAAGGACGGCAGCCGCGTGCTGGGTGAGGGGTCGGTGCAACTGGTGCGCGACTATCATGGCGCAGTCACCGGATTTCGCGGCATCCTCAGGGATGTCACCGAGCGCCGCCGGGTAGAACAGGCGTTGCGCGAAAGCGAAGCGCGCTTTCGCGCACTCACGCACCTGTCCTCCGACTGGTACTGGGAAAAGGATGCGGAATTGCGCTATACGCGCATGGAAGGACGGCACGAAAAGGCGACCTTGATCCAGAGTTCGTTCGTCGGCAAGCGCCCCTGGGAAACCGAGCTGGAAATCACAACGGATGGCGGATGGCAGGCACACCGTTCGGTGCTCGATGCGCGCGAACCGTTTCGCGACGTGGTCATGTATCGCGAACTGGCGGACGGCAGGCCGTACTACATCAATGTCAGCGGTGAGCCTGTGTTCGACTGCAATGGCATGTTTGTCGGATACCGTGGCGTATCGCGCGAGATCACCGACCAGAAAATGGCCGAAGAACGCATCAAGCATCTGGCCACGCACGACGCGCTGACAGGGCTGCCCAACCGCGTGATGTTCAGCCACCTGCTGACCACCGCTATCCCTCTGGCCCAGCGCCAGCGACGCAGCCTTGCGGTACTGTTCATCGACCTCGACCGCTTCAAGTTCATCAACGACACGCTGGGCCATGAGGCGGGCGACAAGCTGCTGAAGAAAGTGACCACGCGCTTCAAGAAAGCGCTGCGGGCAAGCGATGTGATCGCCCGTTTCGGCGGCGATGAATTCGTGGTGCTGGTCCAGGACCTGCCGGACGCGAAGCACGCCGTGACGATCGCACGCAAAATCCTGTCGGCGGCCATCAGGCCGGTCACGCTGATGGGACGTGAATGCCGCGTCACTGCCAGTATCGGCATTGCCATGTACCCGCAGGACGGCGACAACGAACAGTCGCTGATGAAGAATGCGGATATCGCGATGTACTTCGCGAAGGAAGAAGGAAAGAACAACTTCCAGTTCTATTCGAAGGACATCAAGTCGCAATCGCTCGAACGGCTCGTGCTTGAAAACAACCTGCGCAATGCCATGGAGCGCAACGAGTTTTCACTGCACTATCAGGCCAAGCTCGATCTTTCCAATGGCACCATTACCGGCGTTGAAGCGCTGCTGCGCTGGGATAACGCGGAACTGGGCTCGGTGCCGCCGGCACAGTTCATCCCGATTGCGGAAGAAACCGGCATGATCGTTTCGATTGGCAAATGGGTACTCAGAACCGCGTGCGAGCAGAATGTTGAGTGGCAACGCATGGGCTTGCCGCCGATCTGCATGGCGGTCAATCTTTCGGTGCGGCAGTTCAGCGATGAGCACCTGTTGCACGACATTGCTGCAATCCTGCGCGAAACCGGCATGGCACCGCATCTGCTGGAACTCGAGATCACCGAAGGCATGGTCATCCATAACCCAGAGCATGCACTCAAGTTACTATCAGCCATCAAGGCAATGGGTGTGCGCCTGGCGATCGACGACTTTGGCACCGGGTATTCTTCCCTCGGGCAACTCAAGAACTTCCCGATCGACACGTTGAAGGTAGACCGTTCCTTCATTCGCGATATCGCCACCAACTCCGAAGACAAGGCGATTACCGAAGCCATCATCGCAATGGGCAAGACGCTCAGTCTGACAGTGGTGGCCGAAGGCGTCGAGACCATGGAGCAGGAAGCATTTCTGCGTGAAAATGCCTGCGACGAAATGCAGGGCTATTACTTCAGCAAGCCGATACCTGCGGGCGAACTGGTTGCCTTGCTGAGCAAGCACGGCAACAAGAAAGACTAGCGTCATCCGGCCTGCGGGAAGCCATTCCTGCACATTCAGGGGCATTCACGCGCTGAGCGGCACCAATCCGATTATTTACGGTCATAGTAAAGCGACATGTCGTCGTCGGGTGCTGTAAACAGTCCGTTCCTGAATTACTTCCTTGCAGGTACACATAAAGCATGAAGATTGCGCAGGTAGCTCCGCTTTTCGAAAGTGTTCCGCCCAAGGCTTATGGTGGAACCGAACGTGTCGTTTCCTACCTTACCGAAGAACTGGTCCGGCAAGGCCATGAGGTTACCTTGTTCGCCAGCGGCGACTCAGTAACCAGCGCCAAACTGATATCCGCGCTCGACAGCAGCGTGCGGCCCGGTGGGGTGCATCATTCATGGCTGGCTTACCATGTAATAGAGATGGATATGGTAGCGGAACTGGCGCCGTTGTTTGATGTGATCCATTTCCATACCGACTATTTGCATTTTCCGATTCTCAAGCGCTTATCCACGCCGCATGTCACGACTCTGCATGGACGGCTTGACTTGCCGGAACTGGTGCCGCTGTACCGGCATTTCAACAACGTTCCATTCATTTCGATTTCCGACAATCAGCGTCTGCCGGTGTCATGGGCCAACTGGCAGGCGACAGTGCACCACGGTTTGCCGCCGGAACTGTATCCGTTCGAGCGCGAGGCCGGAGATTACTTTGTCTTCATCGGACGCATTTCCCCGGAAAAGCGGGTCGATCGCGCAATAGATATTGCACTCCAATGCAATACTCCCCTGTATATCGGCGCAAAAATCGATGAAGCAGACAAACCGTATTTCAACGAAGTCATCAAGCCCTTGCTTCGCAATTCGCTGGTGCAATACGTCGGCGAAGTCGGCGAGCAACAAAAACGGGAATTACTTTCACATGCGCGCGCCCTGCTGTTCCCGATCGACTGGCCCGAACCATTCGGCCTGGTCATGATCGAAGCCTTTTCATGCGGCACACCGGTGATTGCCTACCCGCATGGCTCCGTACCCGAAATCATGGAGGACGGCGTTACCGGATATGTGGTGGGCAGCCAGGCGGAAGCCGTGCGCGCTGCCAGGAAAATCCACACCGTCGACCGGAAGGGCTGCCGCGAAGCATTCGAGCGCCGCTTCACTGTCGAACGCATGGCGGAAAACTACCTCCGCGCCTATCAGCAAATTCTGTCCGGTTAAGCCCATACCATCGCTTGGCCGGTGCAACCTGAAAATCGACCGGAGAAGCCCATGGTTGAAAAAGTCCAAGTCGGCGAGCAATGGTATATCCTCGCCACCGCATCACCTGCCGATGAACGTCGGCGCGTTCTCAAGCATGACCGAACCTTTGCCATGTTCGACCGCTTCGGCGATATCCAGTCGATCGGGCTGGGCGAGGAAGGCATTTATCTCGGCGACACCTGTTACCTGTCGCACCAAGAATTGCTGATCGATGGCGTGCGGCCGATGTACCTCAATTCCACGGTCAAGGACGACAACGGCCTGTTCATCACCGAGCTGATGAACCCCGATCTCCATCGTGACGGAAAAAATGCGATTCCAAAAGGCGTGCTGCACATCTTCCGCGCCAAGCTCCTGTGGAACGACGCCTGCTACGAGCATATACGCGTAGTTAACTTCGGTCTGGAAACGGTGGAAGCAACCCTGTCGGTGGAATTCGACGCCGACTACAAGGATATTTTTGAAGTGCGCGGCTTCCATCGCGAGCGGCGCGGCGAATACATGCAGCCGCGCGCCAGCGCCAATGAACTTCTGCTTGGTTATAAAGGTTTGGACCAATCGATTCGCAGGACGCGTATCACTTTTGATCCGGCACCGGCGAAGCTGGATGGCCGCCGCGCGGACTACCGTATTACCCTGCCGCCCAAGGGCGAGGCGCATGTCTATGTGACCGTCGGATGCGAAGACCAAGAGCATGCGACGCCACGGCCGACCGATTATTTCGAAGCCTTCACCCAAGTTTCGCAGGTAGTCGGCGGGCGTTTGCAGAACCGCTGCAAGGTCACCACCTCGGATCCGCTGTTCAACCGCTGGCTGGACCGCTCCACTGCCGACCTGCTGATGCTGACCACGTCGCAGAAGGAAGGCGACTATCCCTTTGCCGGCCTGCCGTGGTACTCGACCACCTTCGGCCGCGACGGCATCCTCACTGCGCATGAATACCTGTGGATCGATCCGAGTATGGCCAAGGGCGTACTGGCTTTTCTTGCCTCTACCCAGGCCACCGAGCAAGACCCGGTACGCGATGCCGAGCCCGGCAAGATCCTGCACGAAGCGCGCCAGGGCGAGCTGGCCGCACTCAATGAAATTCCGTTCCGGCGCTATTACGGCACGGTCGATGCGACGCCTCTTTTTGTGGCGCTCGCCGGCGCCTATTACGAGCGCACCGGTGACCTCGACTTCATCCGCAGCATCTGGGGCAATATCCGTAACGCACTGCACTGGATCGATCACTACGGCGACCGCGACGGCGACGGCTTTGTCGAATACGCACGCTATACGGAGTCCGGACTGGCGCAGCAAGGCTGGAAAGATTCTTACGACTCGGTCTTCCATAGCGACGGCCGCCTGGCCGACGCGCCGATTGCCTTGTGCGAAGTGCAGGGCTATGTGTACGCGGCAAAATTGCGCGCCGCCGAACTGGCTAATCTGCTGGGTGAACCTGGCTTGGCACGCGAACTGACGGACAGCGCGCAGCGGCTCAAGGAACGCTTCAACGACGTGTTCTGGTGCGAAGAAATCGGCACTTATGCACTGGCACTGGACGGCAAAAAAATGCAATGCGCAGTCCCGTCGTCCAATGCCGGCCATGCGCTGTGGAGCGGCATCGCCACGCCGGAATACGCGGCGCGCGTTTCCGACCAGTTGCTCAGCGAAGACTTCTTCTGCGGCTGGGGCATCCGCACCATCCCCGTCAAGGAAGTGCGCTACAACCCGATGGCCTATCACAACGGTTCGGTCTGGCCGCACGATAACGCGATCATTGCCGAAGGCATGGCCCGTTATGGTTTCACCGGCAAGGCCATGAAAGTCTTTTCCGCGCTGCGTGAAGCCAGCCTGTACATGGACCAGAACCGCATGCCAGAACTGTTCTGCGGTTTTGAAAAGCGGCCGGATGAAGGCCCGACACTGTACCCGGTAGCATGCTCGCCGCAGGCATGGTCCGCCGCGTGTGTGTTCTCGCTATTGCAGTCCTGCCTTGGGCTGTGCTTCGATCCGAAACGATCCGAAGTACGTTTCCGCCATCCGCAACTGCCGCCTTTCCTCGAAACGGTGGAACTGCGCGACCTGACCATCAACGGCGCAACACTGGACCTGATGCTGCAACGCTATCCCAACAATGTGGGCGTGAAGGTGATCCGGAAAGAGGGCAATGCGGAAGTGGTGGCCGTTGCTTAATTTGTCGTCAAACTATTTATTACCTGGGGAAACCGGAGTCACGCAATCGGCAGCCCCGCCGCTTTGCGGCGGGCATTCGCCACCGCCGCCTCGAATTGCGCATAACCATGCCAGCCGGTGGCGCGGCCGAGCTTTTTCCCGCGATGGAAGAACATGAAAACCGGGATGCCGTGCAGGCCAAAACGCAGGGCCAGTTCACGATCCGCATATACATCCGCCTGCAGCCATGACAGGTCGAGCGCGCGAATCAGATCGGGACGGGCCAGCATTTCCTTCTTTGCCACGTCACAGTTGTAGCATTGCTCGCCCCAGAAAAATACGCAAACAAGCCGGTTGTCTGCCTGTGCCAGGCTGGCGTCGATCGAAGCGCCATTGACTGCCTGCATGCCGAATTCGGCAAAGACGGAAAGATCTTGCATGCATACCGTCCGCTTAACTGAAACAGCGCAAGACTGCCTTTGCAAGAGTTATTGCGCTTCGGCTGCCAGCACCTGCGCAGTGGCGGACACCACCGCCGCAATGCGGCCCACGTCCCGCATCTGCATTGCCGTCATGCCAGATTCCCGCAACAGCTTGTAGTGCGACTGGATGCAGAAATGGCACTTGCCGACAATACTGGCCGCCAACGCATACAACTCGAAACGGCGACGTTCCACACCGCCGTGCGTGGCATACACATTCATGCGCAATTCCGGCCGCTGCGTCTTCAGGTCGTTGTCGTCAGCCATCTCGACATAGGGATACCAGACGGTATTCATGCCCATAAGCGCTGCCGCACTGAGCGCCGCATTCAGGTTCGCATCATCCAGCTCGCCGCTGTTGCGTATCGCATCCATCATCGGCTTTGACCGCATTGCGAAGGCTGCCGCCAGCATCGCGCCCAGCGCGTCGTCCCGCTCCAGGCTGGAGCGCGCGACGACCGCATCGAGATTGAGCCGGATATCTTTTGCGTAGTCGGGAATCTGCAATTTAATCGCATTGAGAAAATCCATTTTCCTCCTCGCCAAGATCAGTTTGAACGACGCCTGCCGAATCGCGCATCAAACTCCCTTTACAGCGTCGCGCCGCCGACCGCCCGGTTGCACGGACACAGTTCGTCGGTCTGCAGGCCGTCCAGCAGGCGCAGCACTTCGTTCGGATTGCGGCCGACATTAAGGTTGTTCACCGACACGTGCTGGATGGTATTGTCAGGATCGACGATGAAGGTAGCGCGCAAGGCCACGCCGGCGGACTTGTCACGCACGCCGAGCTGGTCGAGCAGCGAACCGGTGGTATCGGCGAACTGCCAATGGTTCAGGCTGGTCAGGTCCTTGTGCTCGCGGCGCCAGCCGAGTTTCGAGAATTCATTGTCGGTGGAGCCGCCCAGCACGACGGCATCGCGCTCCTCAAAGTCCTTTACCAGTTGCGCAAAACCGGTGATCTCGGTCGGGCAGACGAAAGTGAAATCCTTCGGATAGAAATAAATGATTTTCCACTTGCCCGGAAACGACTTTTCGGTAATGGTTTCGAATGCGGACTGGCCATTTTCTTCATGCTTGTTGAAGCCCGGCTTTACTCCAGTCACGCTGAATGCTTCTATCTTTTCGCCTACTGTTTTCATGCTGGAACTCCTCAGTGAGTGGATAAACGAGGAACGAAGGTTCCTTGTGTATGATTCATGAAAGTTTAAGAATTCCTGTAGCGGCCCCTATGACTGATATCAACGCAATCAAAAACCTGGTTCTGCAGTTCAGAGATAAACGCAATTGGAAGCAGTTCCATACTTTGAAAAATCTGATCATTTCGTTGAACCTGGAAGCATCCGAATTGCTGGAGCTGACGCAATGGAAGACTGATGAAGAACTTGCCGCACTAAAGACAGACAACGACTTTCAGGAAGCGTTGCGGGATGAGTGTGCAGATGTGCTGCTTTATCTGCTTCTGGTGGCCGAAGAGGGCGGGATCGATCTGCTGCAGGCGGCGCACGCCAAGCTGCTCAGGAACGAGCTGCGTTATCCAGTCAAGGAATCCTTCGGAGCTGCGAAGAAATATACGGATCTATAAAACGCTGCGGTTAAAACGTCTACTTTTATTGCCGAACCGAAATTTTCCATCGTCAAAAAAATTCCCACAGAAAAGACTTGGCCTGCTGACTCATAAAGTCAAAAGTTTGGCCTGCCAAGCCAATCCGAAAGCGAGTGGTTTTTCCATTCTGCGCTTACTCTAAATACTCTTAGTGTTAATGCAATCTTGTGCAACGGCCACGTTTGCACAGGGCTCGGTGTCGCTATCTGTTTTGCCAAGGCCTGTACGCCAGTGCAAATGCAAGCGAATGCCACGAAAGAACTTGCACAGGTAAATCAGGGCAGGCGTTGTGTTCTTTGGAGGAGATGCGTCGACGATTGTAGCTGTCGGCGGTTGCTATAAACGAACAAGGTTGAAAAAACCTGAGGATGAGCAATGAGAGACAAATACAAGCTGGTAGGACCCATCTACGACTGGTTAAGCGCGGTCTATAGCGGGAAAAACATTCATCGGTGCAAGGTAGCGATGCTCGATCGCCTCAAACCCGGCGACAAGGTGCTGTTCGCCGGCGTTGGCCATGGCATGGACGCGGTACATGCAGCGAAGATGGGTGCCGACGTTACCGTTGTCGATCTCTCGGAAACGATGTTGAAGAAATTCCAGGCCAATCTGGAAAAAGAAGGCATCACGGTTAAGATCCGCCAGCTGCACAGCGACATCATGAAGGTCACCGAATATGAAAAATACGACATGGTCGTCGCCAATTTCTTTCTGAATGTATTTTCCGAAGAAATGATGGTGCGCGTGCTTGAACATCTGATCAAGCTCGGCAAGCCCGGCGCCCATGTCGTGGTCGGCGATTTTTCCTATCCGACCGGGAATATTTTCAGCCGCATCATCAAGACGGTGTACTGGTACGGCGCTGTGCTGTTCTTCTGGGCTTTTGCCGGCAACGCTGTCCACAATATCTACAACTATCCCGAATCGATGAAGAGGCTTGGCCTGCATATCCGGGACCAGAAGCATTACCGCTTGCTGCTGCTGAACTGCTACTGGTCCGTCCTGGGAAAAAAACCTGCCTGACCCACTGCGCGTAAATCATTCACCTGCATGAAGCCACGATCGCTTCATGCAGATGGAAGGCTTGCCAACGCATGCGGCGCATCACGATGCGCCTGACATCTTTTCCCGCCGCGCGCTCCGGCAGATGCCGGCATGCGTCGCCAGGCGGAGTGTTTCACCTTACGGCAAACATGGAGGTTGCTTTGAGTGATCAAGTTTTCACGCTGGACAGACCCATCTCCACCGGCATTACCGGTCTGGACGGGGCACGAAGAATCGCAAGCCTGAAGCAGTTCGGATCGCACTCCATGTCCTTTTCGACGATGCAGCCTGACATGCTGTATTTCGACGTTCCTGGCGTGGGCTACATCGCGTATGCGCGACACTGGGGCATGCAGTTCGTACTGTCCGAACCGGTCTGCGCGCCCCAGCATCGCGAACTGATGCTCGACCACTTCCTGGCGCAGCACCCGAATGCGGTGTTCGTACAGGTCGGCAAGGCAGTAGTCGACCATCTCCATTACCGGCACGGCTATTACGGCACGCAGTTCGGCAGCGAATCGAAAATCGATCTTGCCAGCTGGTCGCTGCGCGGCTCCAAAAAACAGATCATTCGTACCGCCATCAATCAGGCGCGCAATCATGGCATCGAAATCCGGGAAACCGGATACGACCCGGAAGCGAAGAAGATTTCGCAAGCGTGGATTCAGACACGCCGCTGCAAGAACCAGGAGATCCGTTTCCTGATCCGCCCGATGCTGATCGATTACCGGGAAGGCACGCGTTATTTCTATGCCTACCATCATGGCGAAGCGGTCGGCTTCGTTTTCTTCGATCCGATCTATGCGAATGGCAAGCTGGTCAGCTACGTGCCGAATATTTCACGCTCCTCCGCAAACTTCAAGCAAGGGCTCTGGTACGCATTGATGGCGCATGCGATCGACGTGTTCAGGGCAGAAGGCGTGGAGTATGTCGACCTCGGCCTGGTGCCGCTGATGATGGCCGACGGCGTCGAGCCGCAGGAGTCACGCCTGCTGCGCACCACCATGGGCGTGATTCGCGAGCGTATGGACTTTTTGTACAACTTCAAGGGGCTGGAATTCGCCAAGTCGCGCTTTCAGGGGAAGGTCGAAAAGACCTATTGCTGTCACCGCAATGCCCTGCCCGGCTTGGCAATGACCGCCATGTTCCGCCTCACCCGCATTATCTGACAACGCCATTTCAAATTTTTACGGCACGTGCTTGCCCGTGCTGCTGCACTTCTGGAGAACATTGGATGAAACAAACGGCTCACAACCTGAGCGTACGCACCGCATTGTCTGGCAAGCGGATTTTGCTGACCGGGACTACCGGCTTTCTGGCAAAGGTCGTGCTCGAAAAACTGATCCGTACGGTGCCCGATATCGGCCGCATAAGCTTGCTGATCCGCGGTGGACGTGGCAACGGCAAAGGGGCGAGCGCTCCTGAGCGCTTTGAACGCGAAATCGCCAGTTCATCGATATTCGAAAAGCTGCGCACCGAGCAAGCTGAGTTTCTGGAAAATTTTTTTACCGACAAGATAGAGTGCATCACCGGGGAAGTCACTGAAGCGGGCTTTGGCCTTTCCGCCGCACGCTTCGTCGAGCTTGCCGGCCGCATCGATGTCGTGATCAATGTCGCCGCCAGCGTGAATTTTCGTGAGCCCCTCGACCAGGCGCTGATGATCAATGCGCTGAGCCTGCACCAACTCACTGCCCTGGCACGGATTGCCAATGCACCCTTGATCCAGGTATCCACCTGTTATGTCAACGGCTACAACAGCGGCGAGATGCTGGAGCAGATCGTGCATCCGGCCGGCAGCCGCATCCCTCGCCATCGCGATGGCTACTATGATGTCGAGCCGCTGATCTGCAAACTGCAACAGAAAATCGCCCAGGTAAAAGCGAACGTGCGCGATCCCAAACTGCTGGAACGCCGCCTTACCGAACTTGGTATCAGCGAAGCCAACCGCTACGGCTGGAACGACACTTACACCTTTACAAAATGGCTGGGCGAGCAGCTCGCAATGCGCGGCATGTACGGCCGTACACTGAGCATCGTGCGCCCGTCGATCATCGAGAGCACCCTGCAGGACCCGGCACCCGGCTGGATCGAAGGCGTCAAGGTGGCAGACGCAGTGATCCTTGCTTATGCGCGCGGCAAGACCAGCCTGTTTCCTGCCAAGCCGAAGGAAATCATCGATATCGTTCCGGCCGATCTGGTGGCCAACAGCATCCTGCTGGCGACCGCGGAAGCGCTGGCGGAGCCGAATCAGCATCGCGTTTATCAATGCTGCACCGGCTCCGGCAACCCGATCCTGCTGGGAGAACTGATCGATCTGATTCAGAACGAGTCAAAGCGGAACTGGCAAACCTATGACCGCTTGTTCCACGCCGAACCAAAACATGAATTCCGCGTCGTGAACCACAACACCTTCCGCTTAATACTGGGCGCCGTGCGTACCGGGGTCAATGCCTGGGGATTTGCGCGACGTCTGCTGGGTGCCGCCAGCGAATCGAGAGCCATGGAGAAGCTGCGCACAACGCAGACTCTGGCGATTACGTTCTCCTTCTATACCCAGCCAAGCTACCGTTTTCACAACACAAAGCTTCTGGCACTGGCACAACGTTTCAGTGCGGAGGACGGGGCCTTGTTCCCGGTCGATGCGCGTCTGGTCAACTGGCCGGATTATCTGTGCCGCATACATATGACAGGCCTGAACCGGTATGCCTTGCGCCGCAAGGATGCAAAACCGGTGGAGACAATGGTGACGGATGCGATACCGGAAGCGGCTCGCTAATTCGATACTTCAAAATGCGCCCCCGTCCGCCGCCTCTTGCCTGCCTTTTTTACAAACTAGAGGCGGGCAAGAGGTGCGTTCGTTGTGGAATCTACAGAACCTGATCGCGCTCTTCGCACCGCAAGAAGCGACATTACATTTTTTCAGGCGCAGCAGGAGCAAGCGCCTGTTGAATAGATAAAAACCGATGTAAAAACGCTAACTCTGCGTTTGCATCGGCTCCTTCTTTAAACCTCTGCGACTTCCGGATTCTCAACTGGTGCATTTATTGAAAAATGCTGGTCGATTGCAGCAGCATACTTGGCAGCGATCTTTTCGTATCCCTCGGGCGTCGGATGAATCTCGTTTGCCCAGTCGGCGCTTTCGCCCTCTGCAGCGGGCTCTGCCGCCTGCAGTGTGCCGGTGGTGTCCACAACAAACAATTGCGGCAAATCCAGAGACTGCAGAATCCGCTTCAATTCATCGAGCAGAAATTTGGACACAGCAAACCAGTCCGCCTCGGGAATCTGGTATGCAAGCAAAGCGGGATACAGCCAGGATTTTTTCCCGACCATGAAGCGTGCAAGTGCGTTGCGCGGCATCGGATAATCGTAGCAATGAACGAAGACTGGAACGTTGCGATTGAGCTCCTCGCTGTCGCGCAATTCGATCAGTTTCTCGAACTGTGCCACCAGGTGCGCCTCAAAAAGCGCCAGGCCTGCGCTGCTGATGTAACGCGCGACGGTGTGCTCGCTGCCATCTGCAGTCGCCCATTCTTCCGGCTTTAATAGAAGACGCCGGTCCGCAGGCACTTGCGAGCCGTCTTCCATTTGCGGCAGCACCGCAGCCGCATCGATGATGTCATTGCCGCCGGCCGACAGCAGGATCGCATCCCAGCGTCGCGGCACAGCATTGCCAACCAAAAGCTGACGGAATTGAGGATCGTGCCGGGCATCGATCATATGCTGCAGATGGTCGCCAGGATAAGCGCAATTGACGGCGTACGCCTTGCTCTGCAGGTTGAGTGCAATCAGCAGATTCGTGGTCTGGTAAGGTGGCATGGCGCCAGTGGAAAACCACGAATCTCCCTGAGCCAGAAAACCCTGTGCGAAACCGGACAGGTCCGGCCCGCCACCGTCGCCCGGATTCAGAACTTCCCCTGGCTGAAAAACAGTTAACTTCGGCATTGATTTCTCCTTTTTATAGATGTTCGACGCTAACCGTCGTAGGGCAATAACAAGCCGACCGGCAAAGCTGACGGCATGAATGCGTGATCGGAAATGCCTTTGTCGACGGACAGCGCAGACAAATACTTTTGCATTTCCCACGCGTCACATCTTGGCTCTGGTCAAAAGATTGGCAAAAGCCAAGCAGCCGGTACAGAGCCTCCAATGTGGCGCGCTCTTGAGGAAGATCGGAAAGGCTGCGCATCGGTTTGCAAGCTGGAGCACGGTTCGTTACATTGGCTTTGCGGCATGCAGTCCCAGCTACGTACCGCCCTCCTCTGAAAGACACCGCAAAATGGCAACAAGAAAAGAAGGCAAAAGGAAAATCCTGCTGGCGCTGCAAGGTGGCGGTGCGCATACCGCTTATGCGTGGGGCATCGTCGACCGCCTGCTACAGGAAGATGACATCGATATCATGGCCGTCAGCGGCACCAGTGGCGGCGCGATGATCGCCGCAGTGCTTGCTTACGGCCTGAGCCTGGAACGCGATGCCGCCGGCAATCTGCTCACCGACGTTGCGCGGCGCGCCCAGGCGCGGGAGCTTCTCGACCGGTTCTGGCAAGGCGTGGCAACGCTCGGCGACAGCTTCTGGAATCCGTACCGCTTTGTGGCCAATCCGCTCCACCGTTCGTGGAATATCGATGGCATGCCGGTACCGGTCCTGCTCAATGCATTATCGCTGCTCACATCGCCGTACCAGTCTTGGCAGGGCACGCGGCAGAACCCGGTGGCGCGCATTCTTGCAGATTGCATCAATTTCGATGTCCTCAACAATAGCAAGACGGGGCCGGCCCTGTACGTCAGCGCGACCAATGTTCGCACCTGCCAGCAAAAAGTTTTTTCAAAAAACGAGATCCGGATTGCACACCTGCTTGCCTCGGCTTGCCTGCCGGTAGTCGACCGCGCAGTGCAGATCGGTGACGAGCACTACTGGGACGGCGGTTACGTGTCCGATCCGGCGCTGATGCCGCTCATCACAAATCACAGAAAACTTACGCGCGACCTGGTCATCGTCGGCGTCAACCCGGTGGTAATGGAAAGTGACAGGGTGCCACCCAATACTGCGTGGGAAATTATCGATCGCATGAATGAAATCACGTTCAATGCCTCGCTCATTGCGGAAATCAAAAGCATTCACGAGATCAATCAGCTTCTCGACCAAGTGCCGGCCAGCGCAGTTGCAAAACAGTCCGGCGGCAAGCTGCACGACAAGGAAGAAATCCTGATCCATTACATTCCACCGCATGTGGAAATGGCTGGCCTCGGCGTGGCAAGCAAGAGCAACACGGCTTTCCCTTTCCTGATGCATCTAAAGGCGCTGGGTCAGGAAGTTGCCAAAGATTGGATTGCCGGCGAGATGGACGGCGGTGGCGCTCCGCTGCTGGGCAGGTCGTCGGATACCAATCTCGAACAGCTATTCATCAACCCGCATTATGCGGATGCGCCGACCTTGCCGAAGCAGGTGCTGGGAGCGGGTAAAGCAGCAGGTGGTTAGGGGCCCGGCAGCAGCCCACGCGGGGCGCTAGAGCGCTTTCAGCCTGAACACGCTCACCGCCTGCGCCAGCTTGGCCGCCTGTTCCTGCATCGATGCGGCTGCGGCAGCAGCCTGTTCGACCAGAGCGGCATTCTGCTGCGTGACCTGGTCCATTTGCGAAATCGCCATGTTCACCTGCTCGATGCCGGCACGCTGCTCATCGCTGGCGGCGGCGATTTCGCCGACGATGTCGCTGACCCGGCGCACGCCCTCGACCACCTGCCGCATGGTTGTACCGGTCTGCCCGACCAATGCAGAGCCGGCTTCCACCTTTTGCACAGAATCGCCGATCAGCGCCGCGATGTCCTTGGCTGCAGCGGCGGAGCGCTGCGCCAGTGTACGCACTTCCGCAGCGACGACAGCAAAGCCGCGCCCCTGCTCGCCCGCACGCGCCGCCTCGACAGCTGCGTTCAGTGCGAGAATATTGGTCTGAAACGCAATGCCGTCGATGACGCTGATGATATCGACGATCTTCTTCGACGATGCATCAATCGCGCCCATGGTTTCAACGACCTGCACGACCGCCGCACCACCATCGCCCGCCACGCCTGATGCTGATACGGCCAGCTTGTTCGCCTGGCGCGCATTGTCGGCGTTCTGCTTGACGGTCGCCGTCAGCTCTTCCATCGACGACGCGGTTTCCTCCAGCGAACTGGCCTGTTCCTCGGTGCGCGATGACAAATCGAGGTTGCCGGACGCAATCTGGTGCGACGCAGTCGCGATCACGTCGCAGCCCGCACGTACTTCGCCGACGATGCGCGCCAGGCTTACCTGCATCTGCTGGATCGAATACATCAGGCTGGTTGTATCGCCGGGCCGCAGCGCGATCGCTACCGCGAGGTCGCCCTGCGCGATGCGGTTCGCAACCGACATCGCTTCCGACGGCTCACCGCCAAGCTGGCGTCGGATACTGCGCGCGATCACGACAGCCACGGCAATGCTGAGCAGCGCTGACAGCACTCCGAGCGCGATCAGAATGCGCTGCGAAGCGGTTGCCATGTCGGCGATCTCGCCACGCATCCGCGCGATCTCTTCCGCCTGATAGGCGGTCAGCCTGCCGATGGTGGCGACATATTCGTTCAGTGCCGGCTCCAGCCGTGACTGCACCAGCTGGCGCGCTTTTTCCTCATTGGCGCTTTTTTCCTTGAACACTTCTTCGCGCGCGCCGATATAAGTGCTGCGCTGCTGCGCGATCTGCGCGAAGAGCTGCTTTTCCTCCTCGCTCTTGTCGAAGCCGTCGAGCTGCTTCTGGATGGCCGAAATCCGGCTGCTGGTTTCCTTGATCTTCTTCTGTACCTGTTCCTGCCGCGCAGCATCATTCGACTCCGCGACCGCGATCGTGCGCGCGCCGTTGACGTTGGTGCTCGCCGCCCATTCCGCCACCAGCCGCTCCTTGACCATCACTTCATTGACCATGGTTTCCACTGCGACGCGCGCGCTATGCAGCCGCCATGTCGCCAGCCCGACGACCAGGCACAACATCAGAAACGAAAAGGAAAATCCGAGCGCAAGCCGGGTACCTACGGGGGTGTCGTCGAGTTTCATAAGAAGCCGTTTTCAGTTATTAATCGGTAGCGTGTGCGAACCTGCATCGAGATAAGGCAATAAATGGAATGCATGTGCCTCGAAACATCGTAAAGAGCAAGCATCCTCGGCCTAAGTCAAAATTGTCGAATTGAAAAATGTTGCATCCACGTACATCGCTGACCGCATGGAATATGTATTTCCACTATAAATACCTCTTGATTTGCGCATAACGCCAATAAACGATAGAAACCGAGGTCTCATTGCCGTCAGGCCGTTTGGGATAGAGAACGGGTTGCAAAGCGGCTATAGAGAGTAAAGAACGAAATTGTTAGATAACCATCAAAACGCTACGCCATGAAAATCCAGATCGCCTCCGACCTGCACCTGAAACCGCTGGAAAGCCGCTTTCCTGATTACCGCATCGTCGAACCCACCGACGCCGATGTGCTGATACTTGCCGGGGATATCCACCGTGCCACCCGTGCCATTGAGTTGTTTGCAGACTGGCCGGTACCGGTGGTGTATGTGCACGGGAATCACGAGCTGTACCATGAACAGTATTCTGCTGTCGTCGAACAGATGCGTGCTGCCTGCGCCGGCAGCAATGTGCATTTTCTGGAGCAGGACGAATATGTGCTGAACGGCGTGCGTTTTCTCGGCTGCTGCCTGTGGACCGACTACCTGCTGGATCCCGCCAATCAACGTGCAGCAATGGCGGATGCCGAACAAAAGTTGCGTGACCATAGTGTGATCCGCACCGAACATGGGATATTCAGCGCCGACGATGCGCTGTGCATCCACCAGCAGTCACGTGCCTGGCTGGAGGCAAAGCTGGGAGAAGGTTTCGACGGCTCTACCGTGGTCGTCACGCATCACGCCCCGCATCCAAAATCCGTCCATCCCCGTTATGCAGGCATGCTATTGAATGCGGCATTCGTGAGCGACCTGACGCCCCTGCTCGGAAAACCCGACTTGTGGATACACGGGCATGTACATGACAGCTTCGATTACGAAGTGCCGGGCACGCGGGTAATCGCCAATCCGCGCGGCTATGCGCTCAATCGCTCAGTAGCGGAAACGCCGGAACAGCTCATGTGGGAAAACGAGGCGTTCGATGCGCGACTGGTGGTGCAGGTCTGATTTTTCCGGGCTGGGTCGCTGATCCTGCGTCGGTTTTCTTTCCACTGTATCGGCTAATTCAAAAATACTTTTTATAAGTTACTGATTTTTCAAACAGTTTCAAAGTGGCACAACATTTGCCTCGTTGCTCAATTGCCATTGGAAATAAAACCCTGTGGCAATCAAACCATAAAACAGCACGATCAACGAGGAGAACGACGTGAAGAAATCCATCAAGACTGCGCTTGCCGGCCTATGTGCCGGTATCGCGCTCGCTGCGACAGCGCCGGCTAGCGCGACGATCTGGAAGGGGGAGAACGGCGTCGAGCTGTCCGGCCTGTATGTGTTCGGCGACAGCTTGTCGGATTCAGGCAATATCGCGCTGGTGACCGGCGGCGCGGTTCCCGATACGACGGTCGGCTACGCGCCGGGCAGGTTCACCAACGGCCCGGTATATGTCGATTACATTGCGCAGGCATATGGTCTGCATAATACGCCGGCGCTCATCCCGGGCGGCAATAACTACGCGTTCGGCGGCGCCGAGATCGGCATCTCGAACAATCCGCCAGGCCTGGGCATGCAACTCGGCTGGTATGCGTCGCAAACCGGCGGTAAGGCCGATCCGAATGCCTTGTACGTCGTGTTCGGCGGCGGCAACGACATCAATCGTGGCTCCGACCTGTCGCAATCGCTGGCAACGCTCTACTACATCGTTGATACGCTGGCCAATATGGGCGCAACCAACATCCTGATCCCGAACGCGCCGGATTTGGGGCGCACGCCGGGCAACAATACCGACCCTTCCAAGGCGGCTGCTCTATCGGCCCGCTCCATCGCCTTCAACCAGGGTCTTGCGCAGATGATCGGACTGCTGGAAGCGGCGCACAACATCAATATTCTGGATGTGGACTTGTTCAACTGGAGCACCGAGATTCTGGGCAACGGCTCGGCTTACGGTCTTGTCGATACGACGACCGCCTGCCTGGGAACGGGCGGTTCAGCCTGCAGCAACCCGGACGAGTATTTTTACTGGGACAGTACCCATCCGACCGCGCGGATTCACCACATGGTCGGCGATCGCCTGATCGAGACCATCAATGCGGCGGCTGTTCCCGAACCGGCCACCCTGGCTCTGTTGCTGGCGGGGCTGGGCGCGATCGGTGCGCGCCGCAGGACGCGCAGGAACTGAAGCTGTTGGGCCTGGGAACCAATAGGAAATCGGCTCTAGCTAACGGAGGCCAGAGCCTTCTGGGCCTGCGCGATGGCGGCTTCCACCATGTGATTGGGTGCTGCGGTAATTGCATCGATGATCGGGGGCAGTGTCTCGCGCAGCCATGTCACTTCCTCTTCGAGCGCGTATAAACGACCTTCCTGCTTTTCTCTATCCAGAATAGTTGCGATGCGGCTGAGGATTTCAGTGCCCACCGCTTCGCCGCTCATCAGGTGCCACAGCAAACCCATCATTTGCAATTCCCCGATATGGTCCATGCCGAGCCAGTCGGTATCCAGCGAGATCAGCGCCACTCGCGCAGGCAGCTCGGTTGTGAGGCGGTGCTTCGCATTGCCGGGCAACAGGGCATTACGGGCATGGTGCTTGTTTTTCTTGGCCATTTTTCTGAAAGGTAGAGAGGCTTGTCATGAGCAAAACGTCATTCTTTGTTCCGGGCTTGCAGAGATGACTTGCGCACTGCAGGCATGTCCAGCAAATTTGCCACCGACAGTCTATTGCCGGCTCGACTGTAGCACGACCCGTCTCATCAAGAAATCCTCTGCAGCATAATCAGCAACATGCTTGCCTGATCCATCCCAGGTATTGTCTTTTGTGCCACGCTGCTGAAGCTGCAGCAAAGCTGCCTACGCACGCATGCGCGATTTCATGCTCATGTGCTCGAATGGGATGTTGAATTTCTTCAGCGTCGCCCGGTATAAATCCGACAAGGCCCCCAGACGGGAATGGGCGGGAGCGAGCCGGCGCGCGTTTTCGATATGCCGGTGGGCCTGTGCGCCCAGCTCGTCATCCCAGCCGGTCTTCTCGATGCAGGTGAGCACGGTTGCAGCTGCATTGAGCACCACTTCCGGATTGTCCGACATCTTTTGCGCGGCATCGGTCATGAGATCGACAGCGCCCTGATAATCGCCTCGTCCGATTTTGTCCTCGCATGCCGCGACCAGAGCAGCGGCCTGCTGCCGGCTTTTCTCCGTCAGGCTTTGGCTCAGGTCATTGCGTCCGGCGCGCTCCAGCGCAGCGACAGCTCGTGCCATTGCTGCATCATTGGAAGCATTGTTCATTACATCGAGTATGACCGCAGCCGCGTCCTCTTCCATGCCGTTGTTCAGGCAGCTTTGCGCCAGCACCATTTTCACTTCATTCGACAGGCCGGCATTGTCGTTGCAAGCGGCCACTGCGGCGGAAAGCCGTTCCAGTGCTTTTTCGGTTTCTTCGTTGTGTTCGTGGATTAATGCAGAGGAAATAGCGCTGCAAGCCTCGGTTTTCTTAAAGTTGCTCAGCACTTTTCCAAGTTCCTGCACGACCGTCGCGGCGCGATGCACATTGCCTTTTCCAAGCAGGGCCTGCACCAGGTGCACATAGTCTTCCGGGTTGCGGAAGCGGGAGTGGCGAACCTGGCCGACCACTTCCTGAAACGAGGCCAGCGCGGTATCGATATCGCCGGTTTCCAGCGCCAGCCGGCCGAGCTTGCGCAGCCGTCGCACCGTATGCGGCGAAAGCGCCACCGCATCCATCAAGACCTTCTTCGCCTCCGTCAGTCGCCCTCCGGCTTCGAGCACGCCGGCCAGGCAGTCGTAGGCATCCCACAACTTGTTGTTCTCTTCGAGCAGGCCCGTCAGCATTTCTTCCGCTTCCCCGAGGCGGTTCTGCATGGCCCATGACTTGGCTAGGCCGAGGCGTCCCCACTCGGCTGCCTTGGTCTGGGCCAGTTGCGAGTATATGGATTCGGCCTGCACGGGCTGCCCATGCCGCAGGTGCAGTTCGGCCCGCAG
This sequence comes from Noviherbaspirillum sp., assembly GCA_035254105.1. Taxonomy (GTDB): domain Bacteria; phylum Pseudomonadota; class Gammaproteobacteria; order Burkholderiales; family Burkholderiaceae_D; genus Noviherbaspirillum. Next base: position 27,529 of record DATFAZ010000121.1, read on the forward strand.
AAAACGGAAGTCAAGCTCAAAGCGCGGCGCCATGGCCTCGCCTTTCTCGCAGCAGGCGATTGCTCCCTGCAGGTCGCCGTGTTCCATTGCGCGGTAAACCGGCATGAAAGCGGCACGCTTTTCAAGCGCGCGCCCGACCCGTCCTAATAAGGACCCGGCGGTAAAAGGCTTGAGGAGATATTCGGTAGGCGCCAGTTCGACCGTACTGATCACCTTTCCCTGGCCCTGTTCAGTGGTAATCATCATGAACAGGGTCGTCAGCGGCAGCAGATGGTGTTGGCGCAGGTCTTCCAGCAGTTGCTGTCCGTCCTGCCCCTCGAACAGGTTGAACTCGCACAAAATGATGTCAAAGGATTTTTTTTGCAGTATGCCGATCGCCGTGCTGGCCCGCAGCACATGTTCGATTTGCGTGATCCCATACTGCGTGAAGATACTATGCAGACTGGTCCGCACGTTGATGCTGGGCTCAATGAACATGACCGTCAGAGCGCTAATTTCGTCCATAATCCCGGCAAAATTCCATAACAATTCAATAAGCAATCAGGCGACGACGCGCAGAGCGCATCAAACCACCAGATCAATTTGCTGCAAGCTACCAACCTTGCCATTCTCGCTCAAATAAACACTGGATGCGCGTACGGCACCGAGCAATCGATGGTCCGCGTCCTGGATTTCAAACGGCGTGTCAGCATGTGCGAGCAGCAATGCGCCGACACCATGTTGCGCCAGTGTCTCGAGCTTGCCGGCCCCATCTGCGTGGGGCAACCATAACTGCAGCCTGCCGAAGACCGGATCGCTTTCGTCGATCCATCCGTTACCATCGCTATCGTAAAGCGCCAGTTCCGAAAAACCGTTGCCACTTGCCGCACCGAACAGCTCGCTACCCGAATCGATCTTGCCGTTGTCATTACGGTCGAGCGCGAGGTAAGCGCTATTGCCGGACAGGAGGGGCGCGTTTTCCGCTTGCCCGTCACTATCAAGGTCGAAACTGAAACGCTGGCTCTGCAATTGCGCAGCCGTTCCGTCGAAGTTGAGGACCAGCGGGTCCTTCCTGATACCGTCGCCGGCGCGCAGCGAAATGTCGCTCCGCTCGGTAAAGCTGCGCTGCATTCCCAGTGCGAGTTCGAAGGAAATTTCCTTGCCATCCTGCGTGCGGATGATGCCCTGCGCGTGGAAAGATGTTTGCTCTGTTTCGCTATGCACCCGATGGCTTTCATATTCGATGCCAAAGCCAGCATGCCGGGCCGACTGGTCCGTATCGGCAGCCGCCTCGGCAACAGCAGGCGGTAACTCGGCCGAAGGAACGGCGGCATGGTCGGCGGCGGAATGCAGTTTGATTTTTGTGCCGGTCAGCATTTCCACTACCAGTTTGATCAGACGAAGACTCGGGTCATTCTCGACTTCTTCATTGACCTCGTCTGATGCCTTGGTTTCGCTTGCGGCCTGCGGCGCAGGGGTGGTCTGCGGCATCTGTTCTGCCTGCTGCGCCCGGCGCGCTGCGGGCGATACCGACACCAACGCAGACGGCGGCACGCCACCCGGCTGACCAGGCCGCTCGGGCCGATCAAGCGCCTCGAAATCTGGCCGTGTGTCGCCTACCCAGGCGCGCAAGGATTCCCGTGCTTCATCGCGCGACGATGCACTATGCGTGGCGGCCAGCGTGACTGCCGATGTATCGATTTTCATCCCACCCCTCCCGCAACCCGTAACAACGCATCATGGAGACAAATCAAGGGCGCAACATGCCCGGAAACGCCGTGCACAGGCGCTGATATTGTCGTTAACGGAGGACCGGAAAAAAACTTGAGGACGCTACGGCAGGGGAAGGCAAATTACTTGATGCCACAGAAAATAGATGCCTTATTGACCACGAAAGCAGTTGGCAAAAGGCTGTCTGGTGGTGTGTGACGGGATGCGCAGGCAGTGCCCTATTCCTCTCCCGCCGTCGGCCGCACCGTGTACTGGCCCGTCTTCTCGTCGCGCGTCATCAACAGAAGATTGCGCTTCTGCGCATCCTCGATCAATTCCTTGAACGAGCGGTAGCCATAGGCAGATTCGGAAAAGCCGGGCCGGCGCCGTTTCATGGTCTGCTTGACCATCGAGCCCCAGATCTTTTCCTCTTCGCCGCGCTC
>DATFAZ010000122.1:0-2554 GCA_035254105.1 Noviherbaspirillum sp.
TTCGATTGCTGCCCTGTCGCAGGTCGAATGCTTGTCGTTTGGCATCATGGATTTTGTGTCAGCGCACTACGGTGCGATTCCAGGTAATGCGATGCGGTCTCCCGGCCAGTTCACCCATCCGCTGGTCGTACGCGCCAAGCTGGAAATCGCCGCAGCCTGCCACGCACACGGCAAGGTGCCGTCACATAATGTCACTACCGAGATCAAGGACATCAGCGTGGTGGCAAGCGACGCGCAAAAGGCAGCAACGGAATTCGGTTACACCCGGATGTGGAGTATCCATCCAGGCCAGATCAAACCAATACTGAACGCTCTCTCCCCGCCCGACTCAGAAGTGAGTGAAGCCGCCCAAATTTTGGTCAGCGCACAGGCTGCGCAGTGGGGGCCGATACAATACAATGGAACACTGCATGATCGCGCCAGCTATCGTTACTACTGGACGATCTTGCAACGCGCAAAAGCAATGGGACTGCCTTTGCCGGAAATCACAGGGAGTTTGTTTTAATATCGGCGCGCCAATATAAATAAATTACCGGCACGCATCAGAGGAGAAAGTTGAATGAAAAATTTATCCGCGTATGTTCTTTTAGTTGCCGGTTTGGCTTGCGGAATGACGCAAGTCCAGGCCGAAAATCTTCAGGATTCAAGTGGACAGGTTGTCAAAAAGAGCATCAAGAAAAAGGTGGCTGCCGCCAAAGATGTTCCCCCTGCCAGTGAAGACACCGCCGACACCAAAGGATTGATGCCGACTGCATTCGATTGCGAACTCGGCAACAAACTGACCATCTATTCCAACACGAACGACGACCAGCAGATTGCGCTGCAGTGGAACAAGCGCCTGCATCGCATGACTCGGGTAAGCACCACCACTGGCGCGCATCGCTTTGAGAACGCCAAGGATGGGCTGGTATGGATCGGTATTCCAGCCAAAGGTATGCTGCTTGACTCCAAAAAAGGCAAGCAACTGGCGAATGAATGCAAGAGCCCCCAGCAGGTGCAAATGGCCCAGCAAACAGCGGAAAATCAATAAGTATTGCCAGAGCGGATATAGCCTGTACGGTCAGGCTATATCCGCTTTAAATGTTTTTGGGATGCCGGTACGCTTCAAGGCAAGGTTTTAAGGTTTATTTTTTCAGGAGTTCAGTTCTAATAATTAAGGAGAGGTCATGTCCCGCAATAATCTGAACACGCTCAAGGAATTCAAGATCTCGGGTTCCAAGAAAGGCCAGTTCTATTCGCTTCCCGCACTGGAAAAGCAACTAGGCGTAAGCATTTCACGCCTGCCCGTATCCATCCGTATCGTATTGGAATCGGTACTGCGCAACTGTGACGGCAAGAAGGTGACGGAAGAACATGTCAGGCAACTGGCGAACTGGGGTGCGAATGCTGCACGCGTCGATGAAATCCCATTCGTGGTTGCGCGTGTCGTATTGCAGGACTTTACCGGCGTACCTCTCCTGGCGGATCTGGCAGCAATGCGCGGGATTGCCTCGAAAATGGGCAAAAAGCCGAAAAACATCGAGCCACTGGTTCCGGTGGATCTGGTGGTTGACCATTCGGTACAGATCGATTACTACCGCCAGAAAGACGCACTCGACTTGAACATGAAGCTGGAATTCCAGCGCAACAACGAGCGCTACCAGTTCATGAAATGGGGCATGCAGGCATTCGACACCTTCGGCGTCGTGCCGCCGGGCTTCGGCATCGTGCATCAGGTAAACCTCGAATACCTGGCGCGTGGCGTGCACAAGAAGGAAGACGTCTACTATCCTGACACGCTGGTCGGCACCGATTCGCACACCACCATGATTAATGGTATCGGCGTTGTCGGTTGGGGCGTTGGCGGCATCGAAGCAGAAGCCGGCATGCTGGGCCAACCAGTCTACTTACTGACCCCGGATGTGATCGGCGTAAACCTGACCGGCCAACTACGCGAAGGCGTGACCGCGACCGACCTGGTATTGACCATCACCGAAATGCTGCGCAAAGAAAAGGTCGTCGGCAAGTTTGTCGAATTCTTCGGCGAAGGCACCGCATCGCTGTCCACTACCGACCGCGCGACCATCGGCAATATGGCACCGGAATACGGTGCCACGATGGGTTTCTTCCCGGTCGATGAAGCGACGATCGATTATTTCGAGGGCACCGGCCGCACCCCAGAAGAGATTGATGCGTTCGAAGCGTATTTCAAGGCGCAAAACCTGTTTGGCATTCCACAGATGGGAGATATCGACTACACCCATGTCGTTACGCTCGACCTCGGTACCGTAGCGCCCTCTCTTGCCGGCCCCAAGCGCCCGCAGGATCGCATCGAAATCGGCAATGTGAAGTCCACCTTCTCCGATCTGTTCAGCAAGCCGGTTGCAGAAAACGGCTTCAACAAAAAAGCCGAGGATCTCGAAGCAAGCTATGAAAATGCCGATGGTGTGACGGTCAGGAACGGCGACGTTTTGATCGCGGCAATTACTTCCTGCACCAACACCTCCAACCCGAGCGTGCTGCTGGGCGCAGGCCTGCTGGCCAAGAAAGCAGTGGAAGCAGGTCTGACGGTAGC
>DATFAZ010000123.1:0-43885 GCA_035254105.1 Noviherbaspirillum sp.
TTTGGCGACGCATCGATCTCAGGATAATTGCGCAAAATCGAGCGCCGGTATGCCGGGTCGTAATGATTACGCATCAGGCGCTCGAACAATTCCGGCACAGCGCGCTTTGAGGCAAGCTCCTGCCAGATGGCGAACTCATCCCCGCCAACCAGCGGGCGCAGATAGACCAGCCGGTCAATCATTGCCTGTGGATACTGTTCGAAGTGCGCATAATCCTCGCGCAATAGCTGTACCCGTTCCGGCATCGCCGCATCTACCGTAACAGTCATGCTGGCACGCATGCCGGCCAGCAGCGCATCTGGCAACTGCACCCGCCCGATTTTCTTGCTCTCTGCCTCGATCCATACCGGCAGCAACGGGTCAAACCCGGACAGCTTTCGCAGCAACAGGCTATCAAACATTTTCTGGGTAGGCTGGGCTTTGCCCGGCACGGCGCCGATGATCGAGCCGCGGTGGATGGCGATGCCTTCCAGGTCGAGTACCTGCGCGCCCTCCTTCTCCAGCGCGGCCAGCAAGCGCGTCTTGCCGCAACCGGTAGGACCGGACACCACGATGTACCGATAATTTTTCGGTAATACCAGCATTTGCTCGTTGACCCAGCGCCGGTAGGCTTTCCAGCCGCCTTGCAGCTTTTCCACCCGATAGCCGATGGTGTCGAGCACATCGAACCAGACCTTGCTGCGTTTGCCGCCGCGGAAACAGTAGACTAGGATCTTGATCCGGCCTTCGTATTTCGATACGCACTGTTCGATGTGGCGCGCAATGTTGATCAGCGAATATCGCGCGCCAAGCTGGTATGCAGCCATCGCATCGGTACGATGCAGTGTGCCGACTTCCGCATATTCTTCATCGTTGACGACCGGCAGATTGATGGCGCCGGGAATGTGGTCTTCATCGTACTCATGCGGACTGCGCGCGTCGATGATCAGGTCGTAGGAATTAAAGTCTCGCATGCCGACATTGTACTTGGCTGTCTTCATTTTGAGCCAGTTGGGGGATAATCCGGTCTGGACAAAAGGATATGCCAACATGAATGCACCAACAGATATCAGACTGACCTCGTTTTCCCATGGTGGCGGCTGCGGCTGCAAGATCGCGCCCGGCGTGCTGGCCGACATTCTTAAGCAATCGAGCGGATTTCCGGTTCCAAAGGAACTGCTGGTCGGCATTGAAACCTCCGACGACGCCGCTGTCTACAAGCTCAATGACGAGCAGGCTCTGGTCGCCACGACCGATTTCTTCATGCCCATCGTGGATGATCCATACGATTTTGGCCGCATCGCCGCGACGAACGCGATCTCGGATGTCTATGCAATGGGCGGCACGCCGATCATGGCGCTGGCATTGGTTGGCATGCCGATCAACAAGCTACCGCTCGAAATCGTCGGCAAAATCATTCAGGGCGGCGAATCGATCTGCGCCGAAGCCGGGATCCCGATTGCTGGCGGCCACACCATCGATTCGGTCGAACCTATTTACGGGCTGGTTGTCATGGGCCTGGTGCATCCGTCCAAAATTAAACGCAATGCCGATGCCAAGGCAGGCGACAAGCTGATTCTCGGTAAACCGCTGGGCGTCGGCATTCTTTCTGCCGCGCTAAAGAAAAATGCGCTCGATGCTGCTGGCTATGCAGCGATGATCGAGAACACCACCAAACTCAACAAACCGGGTAAGGCGCTATCTGAAATGGCGGGCGTGCATGCGATGACCGACGTGACCGGCTTCGGCCTGCTCGGCCATCTGCTGGAACTGGCGCGCGGCGCGAAGCTGCAGGCGCGCCTGAACATGGCACAGATTCCCTTGCTGCCGAACGTGCATGACCTGGCGCTGCAAGGAAACATTACCGGCGCCTCCGGCCGCAACTGGGCCGGCTATGGGCACGACGTGAAACTCGCGGACGGGATCACGCCGGTGCAGCAGGCGCTCCTGACCGATCCGCAGACCTCCGGCGGGCTGCTGGTTTCCTGCGATGCAGCCGTGGCTGAGGATGTGCTTGCGTTGTTTCGCCGGGAAGGATTTGCGCATGCGGCGATCATCGGGGAAATGACGTCAGGGGCTCCGGGGATCACTGTTGCTGGCGACTAAAGCCGGGTTATGTAAGGGAAAACGGTGTAACACCCAGCCGGTGCGCTGGGTACCGAAACTGCCAAAACAGCCGACACCAGATTCTGTCATCGCATGGCGGACCAACCCACGAAATGCGAGAGCTTGGGACGGGCATGGGAATGCCTCGATTGGCAACAACAGCGCAGGCATGCCTCTTTCACCGCGTAATAAATGAGCGGCTGGCGGTTTGTTTGAACTTCCCCAAGGCACTCGCCTTGCCCTTTCTCAATAATTCGTTATGCCCCTGAAGCATTCGACCGCTTTCGATATCATTTCGATATCGTCGGTCTACCTGAGCATGCCCCGGTATCATGTCTTTCTTATCAAATAAAAATAAAAGGGAAACGTGCACGCGTTCCTTCGATTGATACTGCCGTTGCGCGAAGGCGTGGCTGGTTGCATCTGCTATTGGTTATCTGCCGCAATCCGGACCGGCATGGTTTGCCTCCTTTTCCTTTCGTCTGCCGCACATGCGCAGACGGCTATCCAATACACGGTAGCAATCACCGGCGCAGACTCATTTGCCGATTTGCTGGCAGAACATCTCGACATTAATCGTCGCCAGGAGGACGCCCATCTGTCTGCGGATGAGATACAGCGCTTGGTCACGGCCACGCCAGCACAAATCCGGGAGTTGCTGGCGACTGAGGGATATTTTTCTCCTGAAATTCGCACCGAACTGGATCAGGGAAGGACGCCATGGGTAGCGCGTTTCGATATCGCTCTCGGCCCGCCAACCCGGGTAACTGATGTGCAAATCCGTTTCAAGGGCGCTATCGCCAGCGGCCCGGATGCTGACGAGCGCCGCATGGAACGCCAGCGCCGCCGATGGCAGCTTGATCCGGGTGAAATTTTCCGGCAGGCCGACTGGAGCGCAGCAAAAAGTGCCCTGTTGAAACGTCTGCTGGTCAACGACTTTCCGGCTGCTGCCATTACATACAGCGAGGCGCGGATCGATCCGCAGAACAACAGCGCCGCTTTGACGGTTGAAGTCGATTCCGGCCCGGCCTTTACCTTCGGCGAACTAGATATCCAGGGCTTGAGCCGCTATTCGCGCGCACTGATCGATAACGTCAATCCGATCCGGCCCGGCCAGCCCTACTCCCAGGATAAGTTGAACGAGCTGCAGGCACGCCTGGAAGACACCGGCTATTTCCGATCCGCCTTTGCCACGGTTGAAATCGATCCCGCATCGCCGCATAACGTGCCAGTGCGACTCGATCTCGTGGAAAGACAGCGCAAGCGGCTGTCGCTCGGTATCGGCTTCTCGACCGACTCCGGCGCCCGTGCGCAGACAAAGTGGCTGGACCGTAATTTCCTGCTACGTAACTGGCGACTCGAATCGGAACTTCGGGTCGATCGCGAAACGCAGCTGATCGGCGGCGAAGTATTCCTGCCGCCGATCTCAGGCGGCCTGCTGCCACAGGGATGGCTGCCCAGCTTCGGTGCGCATTTCGAGCGTACGACGACGAGCGGCGAAACCGACGACAAGGTCCGCACCGGCGTGCGTCTTGTTAGTCCGAACCGGTTCGATGAAAAGGCCTGGGCCATTACCTTTCTCGCTGACCGCCAGCGCATCGGCGACACATTCGTCAACAACCGGCAAGCGCTGATCGGTTCCTTCACTTATACCAAGCGGCGCCTGGACCACCCCCTGACTCCGCGCAGCGGCTATGTTGCATCGATCGAACTGGGAGCCGGGCCGCAGGACTTCATCAATGAAAACAGCATAGGGCGGGTTGTCAGTCGGATACTCTGGCTCAAACCCATCACACGAGATTGGCGTGCGGTACTGCGCGGCCAGGTTGGCGAAGTATTCGGTGCCAGCCGGCTGATCGTGCCAGCGGACCTGCTGTTTCGCACCGGCGGCGACCAATCAGTGCGCGGTTATGGATTTAACACGCTGGGCGTTGAACAGAATGGCGCGGTCGTAGGCGGCAAAGTGACTGCGGTGCTGAGCGCAGAACTGGTTTACCGCCTTGCCCCGCAATGGGGCGCGGCCATTTTCACCGATGCAGGCAACGCTGCCGACTCGTGGCGTGACTTCAAGTTCGAACGCGGCAGCGGGCTCGGCGCGCGCTGGCGCAGCCCGATCGGCCCGGTTAACCTCGACGTCGCGCGCAGTCATTCCACGCATAAGTGGCGCCTTCATTTCTCGGTCGGCTATGGCTTCTGAAACCGCGCCAAACTCGAAAAATCCACGACGCCTGCGCGGTGCGCTTGCCTTCGGGACAGGCGCGTTGGTTTTGCTGTTTGCAGTCTGTGCATGGCTGGCAGGTACGCAAAGCGGAGCGCGTGCCGTGTTCTCGGCGCTTGGCACATTTTCTGGTGGAATGCTGCACACGCAAGATGTTCAGGGGCGGCTCACCGGCCCGCTGCGCATTGGAAGCCTGACGTTTATGCAGCCAGACCGGCGAATTTCATTAACCGACCTGCGCGTCGACTGGCTGCCACGCGCATTGCTGGATAAAAAGCTGCATATCACATCGCTCTATCTGGGCCATCTCGGCATCATCAACAAGGATGATAAAAAAAAGGAGCCGATAAAACTGCCGGAGCAGATCGCTCTTCCTTTCGCCCTGCAAGCCGATGATGTGCAGCTTGCTCGCGGTGAAATCAGCCGTGAAACCAGCGGGAAGGCAGCAAGCCTTCTCAAGTTTGGACCGCTCGCGCTTAGCCTCGGCTTTGATGGGAACGTCTATAGCTTGCGCTTGCGCGAGTTCGCCGCCGGTTCGACGCTGGATAAAGGCGGTATCACCACACGCTTTAGCGGACAGGCGACGCTGAATGCTGCCAAGCCCTATGCAATTGAAGGCAATTTTTCCAGCACCGGCAACGCTGCCATTGACGAGCGCAACATCGGTGCCGAGGGCGCCATCCGTTTATCAGGTTCTCTGGCAGAACTGTCCACCAAGCTTGATTTCACTGTCTGGCAGGCGCGCCTTCAAGGCAATACCGTATTGCAGCCCTTTTCCGAACAGATTCTTGGCACGACGCAATTGACGGCACGCTCCCTCGATATTGCCAGCATCGACCAGAAATTGCCGCATACATCACTCGACATCGATTTCTCTTTGGCAGAAAACGGCCCAGGTGAACTGAAAGTAAACAATACCGGCGCAGGCACCTACGATAGGCAACGAGTACCGCTCGCTTCGCTTTGGGTCCGATTCCATCAAAATGGCAGCCAGATTCAGCTCGATCGCATCCTGGCCCATTCCGGTACGGCGCAGCATCCGGCGGGCGCTATTAGCGGAAGCGGCCGCTACGCCGACGGGGCATTGGCGCTGACGCTACAGACCGAGTCGCTTGACCTGCAAAAGCTGGATGCACGCATGCGACAGACGCATCTTGCAGGTCAGGTTGACCTGCACCACGCCGACGGACAGCAGGAATTCACGATCGGGCTGAGCGAGCCTTTGCAGCGGCAACGTATTGCACTGGCTGCGCATGGTGTGTTGGCCGATACGGGGCTGACACTGGATCGTGCGGAGCTGCAAGCTGGCGAAGGCCGCATCAATGCCACGGCACATGTTGCGCTGACCGGACAACAAAGCTTCAACGCCCAAGGCAAGATCAGCCGGTTCTGGCTGGAAGACCTTGGAAGCTTTCCACAAGCACCGCAGCTTCTTCTCAATGGCGAATTTTCGCTGCGTGGCTTACGTCAACCACAACTCGAGGCCGATCTTGCCTTCCACATTTTCGACAGCCGCCTTGCCGGGCAACCCCTGTTTGGTGACGGCAAGGCGCAGTTACGCGGCGAAACACTGCAGGTGCCGCACCTTCTGCTGGCGTCGGGCGACAATCGACTGAGTGTTGAGGGCCAGCTTTCGCAAGCCGATTCACAGCTCAGGTTTTCCTTGAATGCGCCGCAACTCGCTCAGCTCGGACCGAAGTTTGGCGGTGCAGTCAAAGCGGAAGGCGTCGTACGCGGCACGCTAAACCAGCCGCGCATCGTGGCTGAATGGAGTGCGAGCAATGCGCGTCTGCCGGGCGATGTGCAAATGGAATCAATGCAGGGAAAGGCCGACATCCGAATCGACCGCAAACAGCCTTTCATTTTGCAAAATGCGGTTGCCGATTTCTCTGCGCGCGGCCTGCGATACGGCGCGCAAAAGCTGAACTCGCTGGCTGCGCAACTGCACTTCGCACCACAACCAGATGCGCCACTGACCTTGACGCTACATGGCGATGGCATCGTGGCGGAGCGCTTGCATGCGGAACGCTTCAGTGCAACGGCGACTGGCACGACTGCACGCCACGCAATCGACATGATGCTGAAAGAGCCGGGCAAGCCGGAGCAGAACTGGAGCCTTCATGCCGACGGCGGACTGGCGCAACTTGCCAGTGCGCCAATCTGGCAAGGCAGCATCAACCGCTTTGATGCGGACGGCAAGATTCATGCACAAATGACGTCCACCGCTGCCCTGCTGTTGTCGGCACAGCGTATCCGGCTCGAAAATTTACAGCTTGATACCGATGCCGGTCACATCGCAGTAGCGGAGTTTTCCCGCGATCCGGCCGGCATCACTACACGCGGGCGTCTGGACAACCTGCAACTGGCGCAACTGCTCCGATACCGGCCTGAAACGCCGGTGAAGACCGACCTGATTCTGGGTGGTGAATGGAATGTGCGTATTGCCGAAACACTGTCCGGCACCGTTAACATGCGGCGTGAACGTGGCGACATGACGATCCTCGGCGCAACACCCTTGGCGCTTGGCTTGCGCAATTTGAGCGCGAATGTAAATGCCGACCGAGGCCGTCTCATGCTGGCCTTGCAGACCGACGGCCAGCAGCTCGGGCGAATCGACATCAATGCGAGCACAACAGCGGGTAATGGTCCGACGCGACTGTCGGTTGCACCCGACACGCCGGTAAGCGGCAATGCTCATGTCGATGTGCCCTCCTTGCGCTGGCTCGCGCCGCTTATTTCACCCTCACTGGTTGTGGACGGCCGGCTGAAAAGCGACGTGTCGCTTGGCGGTACATTTGCCCAGCCGCGTTTTACAGGCATGATTGCCGGCGATGCATTGCGTCTGGTCGGAACCGACTTAGGGCTCGACCTGCGGCAAGGTGTTCTGGAGAGTAATTTCGACGGGGAACGCCTTTTAATCCGCAACCTCAGTTTCCAGGGCACTCAAGGCCGGGTAGCTGTATCCGGGCCGATCGATTTCAGCGGTGGAAAACTTGATGCCCAGCTTGCTCTGACTGCCGAACGCTTCGCGCTTCTCAACCGGACCGACCGTAAGCTGGTGCTCAGCGGCGAGAGCCGGCTCAGCTTGCAGGATCAGAACGCCAGCATAAGCGGCGCATTCACCGTCAATTCCGGTTTCTTCGATATAGGCAGCCAAGGCAAGCCGGAATTGTCGGATGATGTCGTCATCATCGGCAAGCAGAAAAAAGCAGCAACAAAAACCAGATCGGCTATCGACATTGCTATAGCACTGGGCGACGGCGTAACCGTGAGAGGCCGGGGACTGGATGCCGTACTGGTTGGCAAAGGCCGCATCCTGAGCGAGCCGGGACAAACTTTGCGCGCGGAGGGAACACTCAGCGTGGCGAAAGGCACTTACAAAGCCTATGGCCGCGAACTGCAGATCGAGCAAGGTCTATTGCGCTTTTCTGGCCCGCTCAATAATCCTGCGCTCGATATTCTCGCAATGCGCCGTGGACAGGAAGTCGAGGCCGGGGTGTCGGTGGGGGGCACCGTATTGCAGCCCCGCGTCACGTTGATCTCCGAACCTGTGGTGCCGGACAGTGAAAAGCTATCCTGGCTGGTTCTTGGCCGCGGGCTGTCCTCAGCGGGCGAGGCCGACGCTGGCGTATTGCAGGCTGCGGCTGCGGCCTTGTTGTCGGATAGCGCACAGGCCAGTGTCCAGTCCCGCATCGCAAGCGCGTTCGGACTGGACACCTTCAGCGTCGGCACCAGCGAGGATACCTTGCAGCAGCGCATCGTTACGCTGGGCAAACAGATTTCTTCACGCCTGTATCTCTCTTATCAGCAAGGCTTGGAAAGTGCAGGCAGCGTGGTGCAACTACGCTATACGCTATCACCCAAACTTTCGCTCGAAGCGGAAGCGGGAACACGTAGTGCGATCTCGCTGTTCTACAACATCGCTTTTGATTAAGAAACATACACGGATTAATTTCCCGATTCGTTCCGCGCACGTTCCAAAGTGAACGATTGGACTGCCGCGCGCTCAAGCGATATAGGCAGTGCGTCCCTCCTGCCGGCGCTCATTTCGGAGGAAGCATGATGCAGCAGGCATTATCGACAGGGCTACGCTGGTGGTTCGAATCACTCGATCAATTGCGCCGCCAGCGTGGAACTGTCATGGACCGCGTGGGCTACGGGCCGCATGAGAGCGCTTTTCAAACGATATTGTCGGTGCCAGGAATGCGGCTGCGCCGCTATGCGGACGAGCTTGCTGATGGGCCGGTGGTGCTGATCGTCCCGGCACCGATCAAACGTCATTACATCTGGGATATGACGCCGGAAACGAGTGTCATCCAGCATGCACTGGCGCGTGGCATGCGCGTTTACCTGATCGAATGGATCGATCCTGTCACCAATATGGAAACCCGCTTTGGCCTTGAAGAATACGGCTATACGCTGATCGGTCAAGGAGTCGCGGCAATCCGGGCCGAGCATCCGCACGATAAAATCATGTTGTTCAGTCATTCGCTTGGCGGCATCTTTGCCGCAATCTATGCGACGATCTGCCCGGAATACATCTCTGGCGCGGTATTGATCGAAACGCCGCTGCATTTCGGGAAAGAAGCCTCCGGCTCATTCGGGCCGCTCGTTGCGTTAGGGCCTTCTGCCGATACAGTAACGCGGACGTTTGAACGAGTCCCCGGATCAGTACTGAATTTCGCGAGCACAGCCTCATCTCCAGCCACGTTCAGCCTTGAGCGCTACGCGGACTTGGTGGCCAGCATCGGCTCACCCAAGTTCCTCAAAAGTCATATCCTGGTCGAGCGCTGGACTCTGGACGAAGCACCGATGGCAGGCCGGTTGTTCGAACAGATTGTAAATGGGTTTTATCGCGAAGACAGTTTCATGCGCGGCAGCCTTACGGTCAACGGCCAGCAACTGAGTCCGCAGCACCTGACCGCTCCCCTATTATCTGTCTATGATCCTCGTAGCGTGATCATTCCGCCGGCTTCGGTAATCGCTTTTCATGAAGCAGCCGGCAGCACCATCAAGCAATTGCTGACTTATGATGGCGATACCGGTGTCGGCTTATCGCATGTCGGTGCGCTGGTGGGAGAAAATGCGCATCGCTTCCTTTGGCCACAGATTTTCGACTGGGTCGATGAAGTCAGCGCGCTTCCCTCATAGAGCCAGGGCGACAATTTGTTTCCCAGTTTTCTCTACTGAGTGCTTAGTTTCTCAGGGCAATGAAATAGATTTAACTGGCTAAAAATCAATCATATAAATACCCAATAGTAAATTTGTGTCCATTTTGATATGGACATATCCTGTAGAAACATTTCCTGAAGAACAAATCATTGATGTTTTGTGGAAAGCCATTGGGATGGGATGATTTGACGTGAAGATCGAAATGGGGCACAAGACAATAGCAATAGCTGCATTAAGGCAACTTTATTGCTGGTAGAATTCAGCGCATTGTTACTTACATGTGGCGTGCGCTTATGTGGAATTGGTTAAAGAAAATCCTTGGTAGCCCCAAAAGAAAATATTTAAGATGGTCAAAAAAGAAGGTGATGAAAGCGCCCTCCATAGAAGATCGATTCACTTGGATTTATCAGCACAATTTTTGGAACAACAGCGAATCGGTAAGCGGATCTGGATCGACATTGGCCTTTACAAAGAACTTGCGAAGCAAGTTGCCGATCTTATTCGCAGAATATGACATCAAGACGGTATTTGATGCGCCATGTGGCGACTTCAATTGGATGCGGGATGTCGTATCAAGAACAAATATCAAATATTTGGGGGGTGATATTGTCCTGCCATTGGTGAATGAGAACAATAAACGCTACCAGGATGAGCGGACGTCATTTATTCTTTTTGATATTACGAAAGACAATTTTCCCGATGTCGATCTACTCATTTGCAGGGATTGCCTCTTCCATCTGTCATACAGCGACATAGAAAAGTTTATCAATGGGCTACAGAAATCGAAAATCAAATATGTGCTGACAAGCAGTCACATCAACACTGGATTTGAGAATAAAGATATTTTGTCTGGTGACTTCCGGAATATCGATTTGGTGCGTTTTCCGTTTGACTTCCCTGAGCCATTACAGGCAATAGATGACTGGATACATCCGCATCAACCACGATTTATGGGGCTCTGGAGGCGCGAAGACCTGATTCCTTTCATGAAGGAAGTTACAGCGTAAAGCGTTATCACACGTAATAAGCCCGCTTTAGCGGGCTTATTCATTTTTACCTAAGCGTGAACGACATCGGTGGCATCTTTTGCAATGTCGAGTCCAGACGAACCTCAATGGGAAATCCGGATTTTTTCACTGTTCCGGTGTAGTTCAGTTTCTTACACCTATGGTTTTCGCTTACTTGCCCTCTGTCTTGCCACTCTCGGAGCCGCCGCTGGCGCCCGAAGAACTTTTTTCAGAAGATGCCCCCGAAGAAGCGCTGGCGGCCCGCTTAGCCTTGCGTGCCTTGGATTTTTTGGTGGCCTTGCGTTTGCTGGTTGTGGTTTCATCGCTGCTGCCGGAGGTGGCGTTTTTTTCGGCCGCCTGTTGGCGCTGCTCAATCTCTTGTGCACGCTGTTCTACATCGGCAATTTTCGCGGGATCAGTGCTTTCCCTGATCTCGGTCGACGGAGATTGGGCATAGCCTGTCGCGGTAAGAGATAGCAGGGAAATAAAAATTGCGGCAGTTGTTTTCTTCATGAATTGCCTCCGTAACAATGCGAAAAGTGCGCTGAAAATGCGCTGAAATTACCCGTGCGTATGAAACATCTTTGCTCTTGTGAGGAACAAGTAGGACTACGCAAATCAGTTTCAGTTTCGCCAACTTTTAAAAATTCGTAACGAATTTTTTGAGAAATCTTGCTGAATCGCAGATTAGGCGCATGCAAGCGTGCCAACGTGCAATTTATGACGCTGGCAGAGCAGGAATGATGGAAGGATGCCATGCCGGAATGCAAAAGCATCCCAGAGAAAGAGGAAAAAATAATCAGCTATTGATAGGCAAGATCGCCATTAACTCTACCGCCGCGACGGCAACTTCGTCGCTCAAGTCAATCTGGTTGCTAGCATGGGTAATTGTATTGCAGCTTACGATCCGCTCTACTCCTGCAGCCTGAAGCTCATCATAGGCATTGTCCGCAAAAATGGGATGCACGGTTACGCATACCGGCGGCGGCAGGCCGGCTTCTTTTAGCCGGGCTACTGCAGCGATCATGGTCTTCGCCGTGGATGTAATGTCATCCACCAGCACCGGCGTGCCGCCTTGCCAGCGAGAAGTATCTGGGGCCGAAACGACTACGTCGCGATCGCCATTCCTGGTCTTGTCCAGTATCGTGTAAGGACATCCGACCGACTTCGCCACCCTCGCCGCCCACTGCTCGCTTTCAGAATCGGGGCCGACGATGACCGGTTTTTCCACATTCGCAGCGATCCAGTCGCCGATCACCGGCGCAGCCCGCACCACCTTAGTTGGAATGCTATAGATTTCATTGAGCTTGTGATGCCGGTGCAGATGCGGATCTACCGTTACCAGCCAGTCGCAGAAATCGGATACGAAGCGGGCAAAGTGCATAGAGGTGATTCCCTCTCCTTCCTGAAAACGGGCATCCTGACGCATGTAGGCCAGGTACGGCGCAACCAGCCCGATACGGCGTGCACCGAGCTCGCGCGCGATGCTTGCTGCCAGATAAAGCGACATCATCTTTTCATCCGGGCGATCCAGCGTGCAAACGAAAATGACATCGCGCCCGCGCACCGGCGACAACAGGCGAATGTAGGATTCGCCATCGGGAAAACGGCGCATCTCCATTTGTCCCACTTCGCATGAAATTGCGCGGTCGAGATGCAAGGCAAAAGCTTCGTTGCCCGGCATAGGGAATAGGATTGGTATCATTTTTCACTCCGTTTTTTAATTGCCCTGCCATTCCGACTGCTTGCAGAATGGCGTAAAAATTTATCCGTGCTTTACACGTCTTGAACCAGCACGAGATCTTCCTGCGCCTCCGCATAGGTGCGGGCATACGCAAGCTCGCCGGGCGACTCTGCATGAATCGTCATCAGCGGCTGTCCGACCTCGACCGCGCAATCGAGCGGTGCATGAAACAGGACACCAGCCGCAGGCGCCTTGGGTGCTCCGGCCAGCTTTGCAATACGAGCCAGGCGGCGATTGTCAATGGCGGCGACCCGCCCGCGGTGCTTGGAGATAATCACATGGGTAAATTCTGCACGTGGCGGCTTGCGTAATCCACCCTGTGCTTCACAGATTGCCTGGAACTTGCTCCATGCCATGCCACTTTCGAGCACACCACGCGCCAATGCAATGCCTTCTCCCGCCGCTGCCTTGCCGCCCAGCTCCAGAACATGGCCAGCCAACAGCAGAGCCCGCTGCCGCAGGTCGTCTGGCGCGCCCGGTGCATTCTGCAACACGGCCAGAACATCGAGCCCTTCCAGTGCTGGTCCGATGCCGCGTCCGATAGGCTGACGGCCGTCCGTCACGATGGTCTGTATCGTAATGCCCAGTGCTTCCCCGACAGAAACCAGTCGCGCGCCAAGCGTCTGCGCCGCTTCCAGGGAACGTACCTTGGCGGTCGGCCCCACCGGCAAGTCAATCAGCGCATGGGTGGAGCCGGCGGCAAATTTCTTCGAAAGCACCGAGGCAACCAGTTGGCCGTCGCTATCAAGTCCAAGCGGACGCTCAACGCGGATCAGGATGTCATCCGCAGGACTCAGGTTCACGCCGCCGCCCCAGGCGATGCAGCCATTCTCGCGCTCCACCACACGGCGAATCTGCGGGATATCCAGGTCCACTGGCGCCAATGTTTCCATCGTGTCGGCGCTGCCGGCCGGCGATGTGATTGCGCGTGAAGAGGTTTTCGGAATCGTCAATCCGCAGGCGGCAACGATTGGCACCACGATCAGCGTGGTGCGGTTGCCAGGCAAGCCGCCGACGCAATGCTTGTCCACTACCGGATGCGAGTTCCATTGCAGACGCTTGCCGACGCTGATCATTGCACGCGTGAAAGCAATCGTCTCCGCCACATCCATCCGGTTACCGGCACAGGTAGAGATAAAAGCGGCCATTTCGATATCGGAATAACGGCCATCGACGATGTCGCGCATGATTTCATTCGCACCCTCATGTGTGATGGGCGTGCCGTAAATTTTTGCACGAACATGCGAGAACGATTGCACCGGCGCAGGATGAAAAACCTTGATGTGGTCGCCGTCGGCACCTCCCAAGGCACGCCATGCGGCTTCCGACAAGCCCGCCTCGTCCTGCGCAAGCAGGGGCGCATTCACCACGTTCAAGGTCGCAATAATGCGTTTTTTTCCGCGCCATACTTCCACGCGGGAGTAGGCTTCAAAACCTTCGGCGCGGCAGATATGGGAATCGCGGCGCATGAAGATGACCGGCTCCAGATACGTGTCGATGCCGATGCGCCGCATACGCAAAAGATGGGCTGTGCCGTTTGGCGGATGTTTTAACGGCTGGCCAGTGTTCTTCGGCATATTTATGCGAGCTCCACGCTTTCCAGATAATCCGGCACACTGCAACGCCATTTCAGCGTTTCTTCAATGCGCTTTCTCAACACATCCGCCGCATCCGGCTCGCCATGGGTAATGAAGGTGTGGCGCGGAGGCTCGCTGAAGTTCGAGAGCCATGCCAGGATTTCATCGCCATCCGCATGCGCAGACAGGTTTTCGATCTGCACCACCTGCGCCCGCAACGGCACGTATTCGCCATGTATCTTGATTGCATCCACTCCGCCCAGCATTGCCGCACCACGCGTGCCGCCTGCCTGAAATCCGGCAAACAGGATCGTGTTGCGCGGGTCGGAGGCGAATGCCTTCAGGTGATGCAGTACGCGCCCGCCCGTCGCCATGCCACTGGCGGCGATGATCACCATCGGCATGCGCTGGAGATTGAGCGCCTTGGATTCCTCGACCGAATTGACGATTTTCGCGGCATGGCACATGGCCCGGCACTCTTCGGGATTCAGGCGATGATCCTGACGATGCTCGTTGTATAGGGCTGTGGCATCCGCAGCCATCGGGCTATTCAGATATATCGGCAGCAACGGCGGGATGGCGCCTGACTGTTTCAGCAGATGCATGAAATACATCAAATTCTGTGCACGCCCTACTGCAAAGGACGGGATCACAACAATGCCGCCACGGTTGACGGTTTCCTGAATCGTTTTTCCGAGCAGGATCATCGGATCGGCCGGATCATGCTTGCGATTGCCGTAAGTCGATTCAAGCACCAGGTAATCGGTTCGCTCGATCTGCGCCGGCGGCATCATGATCAGGTCATTGCTGCGGCCAAGATCACCGGAAAATGTCAGCGTGGTTTTGCCATCGTCCAGCGTTGCCATCGCAGCGCCGAGGATGTGGCCTGCATGAGCCAGTTCTGCATGGAGTGTCCCGGCAACCTTGAAACGTTTGCCAAACTTTACCGGTGCAAAACGCTTGAGCGAAAGCAGCGCGTCTTCCTCGGTATATAGCGGCTCCGCCGGACTATGTTTGGAAAAACCGTGGCGGTTCGCATAACCGGCCTCTTCTTCCTGCAGATGACCGCTGTCCGGCAGCAGGATGCGGCACAAGTCGTACGTCGCTTCGCTGCAAAGAATTTTTCCGCGGAAACCATTCTTGACCAGCAGCGGAATGTAGCCGCTATGGTCGAGATGCGCATGGGTCAAAACCACTGCATCCAGAGCTGAAGGTGGAAAAGGAAGTTGCGCCCAATTGCGCAAGCGGAGTTGTTTGTAGCCCTGAAACAATCCGCAATCCACCAGAATTCTCGCCCCGCCGCCGCTAACCAGATACTTCGATCCAGTCACCGTTCCGGTCGCCCCCAAAAATTGCATATGCATGTGATGCCTTTCTCTACGTCCAATGCGTCGTCTTACTATTGCCAGAGATCAATCATACCGGCAAGCCAGTCGGATAGGAATGCTGCCCTCTTCAAGTAGCTTGAATCAAATGCGATATTCCGGATTTTCGGAATCACAATTTGTTAGGCACGCGTTTTTTGTGTTTCACCGACTCAAACGGCATATATTCAAATATCCCCTGCTGTTATCCCTAATTAACGCAATGTATCGCCCGGTAATTTTTTCAAATCACCATTGCAGAACGGAACCTTAAACTCTTCCGGTGCAATTTAGAGAGGTTAATCCTTTCTCTTGATAAGAGCGATTGCGCTCGCTCTTTCTTCTGCTGCGGGCACTCTACATATGCTTGCACGCATCTTGCTATCACTTTCATTGCGCCCTAATTGCGAGCACGGTTGCACGAATGCGACGAACCACATTCATTGACCGCACTCAGCATTCCAATTTTTTTGAGCGCCCTATACTTAACTTGAGAGTGAGAGAAACGTAATGCGATTTCGAATGTCCACCATGTACATCGATAACCTTACGGGGAGAACACGTCATGACCGCGCATAGCGACATTAATCGTACCGAACAGCAAGAAGACCTCCTGAAGAGTCTGGAGGCTTTTACCAAGGATCATCGTGCCGTTTACTGGTCGGGGACGCTGTCGCAATTCCTCGAAAGAGTCATGACGACAGATCCCCAAGGGGCGGCCCGCACTTCGCATCAATATATGTGGGACATGATCCGCTGGATGGGTTGCGAGGATGAGGACGGCAAGTTCCGCTGCAAGTTGTTCGATCAGGAACTGTTTGGTGTCGATGAATCCATCGATCGCGTCGTCGACTACTTCAAGGCCGCAGCAGCCGGCTCCGAAGTCGGACGCCGCCTGTTGTTGTTGCTTGGCCCGCCGTCTGGCGGCAAATCCACGCTGGTTATCTTGCTCAAGCGCGGCATGGAGGAATATAGCCACACCGATGCCGGTGCGATCTACGCAATCAAGGGCTGTCCGGTGCATGAATCGCCGCTGCATCTGGTGCCGCATTCGCTGCGGCCGCGTTTCCGCGAAACCTATGGCGTCGATATTACCGGCGAGGTATGCCCGCATTGCCGTGTACGGCTGGAAAACGAACATAACGGCGATTTCCTGCGCATGCCTGTCGAACGCGTCTTTATTTCTGAAGCGGGACGCGTTGGTATCGGCACGTATGCGCCGCATGACCCGACCACCGCGGACCTTGCCGACCTGGTTGGCTCGGTGGACCTTTCCAAGGTGGCAGAATTTGGCGATGAAGGCGATCCCCGTGCATGGTCCTGGTCGGGTGCCGTATATGCCGCCAGTCGCGGCATGCTGGAGATGATCGAGATTCTGAAGGTCAAGCGTGAATTCCTGTACCTGTTGCTGACGCTGACGCAGGAAAAAAATGTAAAGGTTTCGCGCTTCCCGCTGATCTATCTGGATGAAACGATTCTTGCACACACCAATCTGGCCGAATTCCGCAAGTTCCTGCAAGAGAGCGAGAACGAGGCACTGCTGGACCGCATGGTCATCATCCAAGTTCCTTATACGCTGAATTACAAGGAGGAAGCGCGAATTTACAAGAAACTGATTTCCTCCGCGGCGCCGGCATTCCGTGCTGTCCACCTCGATCCGCATGTGCTGCACGCGGCTGCGGTATTCGCGACCTTTACCCGCCTGCATGAAAGCGAGGACCGGGATCTGGAACTAAGCAAGAAAGTGCGTCTCTACGCCAATGAAGAGGTGGAAGGCTACGCGCATGCCGAAGTGGAAAAGATGAAGGCGCATATGCCCGAAGAAGGACTGGCCGGCATCTCTCCCCGCTTTGTCATCAACGCGCTTTCGAACGCAATTATCCAGACCAATGTAAAGAGTCTGACCACAATGGATGTCCTGCTCGCGCTTAAGGATGGCATCGAAAGCGATGCGCGCATCGATCCGAAACGCAAGCGCAAGTGGATCGACTATCTGGTTCTCGCGCGCAAGGATTTCTACAACCGTTGGGTCAAGGAAGACGTGCACAAGGCACTGTTCGTTTCGTTCGAACAGGAAGCGCAGGATCTGCTGGACAAGTATCTGGATGAAGTCGAGGCCATGCTCGACAACCGCCAGATCAAGGACCCGATCACCAATGAAGAGCGCAAACCGGACGAGCGGTTCCTGCGCGCAGTGGAAGAAAAGATCCACATTTCCGACTCCGGCAAACAGTCGTTCCGGCAGGAGGTTGTGCGCAAGGCAATGGGCGCTTACAAGCGCGGTGAAAAATTCACGCTCGACAGCCACGCCCAACTGCATAACGCGGTTCAGCAGTATCTGTTCGAGCAGCGTCGTGAAGTGCTGCGCATGGTCAGTTCCACCACTAGGCCGGATGAGGAAGTACGGCAAAAAATTTCGGTCGTCGAAAAACGGCTGGTCGATGAATACGGATATGACAGCCACAGCGCACGTGAGGCGCTTAATTACGTGACAACACTGATGGCGCAGGAATGAGGCGGCATGCTATATGACTGAGCACATTACGATTTCTGCCGAAACACCGTGGTATGACCTGTTCTCTCGCGGCTCGCGCGACTGGCTGCGGCATAACCAGAAAGTGCGGGATGCGGTACAGCAGAATCTGCCCAACCTGGTGGCGGGTCCGGACGTGATTACCGGCCCGCAGGATCGCACCGTGCAGGTGCCGGTGCGCCTGCTCGAACATGCGCGGTTCCGCTTGGCGGATTCGGCGTCGCAAAGCTATAGCAGTGCCGGACAGGGCCAGGGCAAGCCCGGCGATGTACTGCGCCAGGCACAGCCGGACATGGGCGGTGAGGAAGGCGAAGGCGGCAACAATGAGGGTGAAGTCAAGCTGCTGCTGGAATTCAAGGTCGAGGACATCATCGACTGGCTGTGGGAAGAGTTGCAGCTGCCGGACCTGCAACCGAAACGCAACACCGCCGTCACCGATGACGAGTACGTGCGCGAAGGCTGGGACAAGCATGGTGCCCGCGCCAGACTGGATCGCCGCCGCACCGTGAAGGAAGCGGTGAAACGCCGCGCGACTCAGGAAAGAACGCAGGAACACCCGGTTCCGTTCACGAACGAAGACTTGCGCTTCAAGCAACTGGTGCAGCGACGCAAGCCGGCGACCAACGCTGTCGTGATCTTTGCTCTGGACGTGTCGGCCAGCATGACCGATGCAGAACGCAAGCTGGCGAAAAGCTTTTTCTTCTTCGTCCTGCAAGGCATACGCCGCCGCTACGGCAAGGTGGAAACCCGCTTCATCGCCCACACTACACAGGCGTGGGAATTTTCTGAAGCGGAGTTCTTCAATGTCAGCGGCTCCGGTGGCACCGGCGCATCGACGGCCTTCAAGCTTGCACTGGAACTGATCGAAACCGAATACGACCCTTCGCAGTACAACGGCTACCTGTTCTATGCATCCGACGGCGAAAACTTCACGGAGGACAGGGCCGCAGCGACCGACTACCTGAGCAAGCTGGGCAAAATGCTGAACTATATCGGCTATGTCGAAACTGTCCCGGGATCGCCCCGCACCAGTGAGACCGAGATGAAAATGCTGTGCGCCGAAGTGGAACGCAGCGGCGCACCGGTCGGCAGCAGCATCCTTACACGGCATGAAGACATCTGGAAAGCAATTCGCAAATTCTTTATCCAGCAACAGGCGGAATAGAGGAAAGATCGCATGTGCAACGCTACCAATTCAGCCGAAGCAGTTGAAAGCCTGAAGCAGTACTCGGTGCAAATCGAACAGCTGGCGCGTGATCTCGGCCTCGACTATTACCCGGTCGATTTCGAACTGGTGCCGAATAACTTCATGATGGAAATCGCCGTCTACGGTTTGCCGGTACGCATGCATCACTGGTCCTTCGGCGTTCGCTATATCCACCAGCTAATCCGGCAAGGCATGGGCCATTCGCGCATCTTTGAAGTGATGTTCCCGGGCGACCCGTGCCGCGCTTATTTGGTCAACGGCAACACGCTGCCGGAAAACACGCTGGTCACCGCGCATGTGCTTGGCCATGCCGACTTTGCGAAGAACAATCACCTGTTCGCGCATTTCATGGAAATGGCTGGCGGCCATATTCTCGAACAGGCGGCCGCGCGTGCGCACAACATCGAAACCGCGATCCAGGAACACGGTCAAGAACGCGTCGAGGCAGTGCTTGATGCCGCGCTGGCGCTGGAACCTCACATCGACATCACCCGTGAACTGCATCGCCCGCTGTATCCGACGCAAGCGCCTAAAGTCGAGGAAGAGCCCGATCCAGGCTTGTTCCAGAAACGATTCCGCAGCCTCCCGGGTGAAAAGCCGCATGTAGAAGCGCACCACCCCGTGGTCAAGCGCATGCCGGTTCCGCCACAACCGGAATATGACCTGCTCTGGTTTATCGCGCACTATGCACCAGACCTGGAAGACTGGGAGCGCGACATCTTCCTCGCGGTACGCGAAGAGTCGTTCTATTTTTACCCGGTATTCGCCTGCCAGATCATGAACGAAGGATGGGCGTCATATTGGCATGCGCGCCTGCTGCGCGAAGCAGACTTTTTGCCGCATGACCTTTACCTGTCTGCAATCAAGGCGCACTCGGATGTGGTACGCCCCTATGCGGCGGAACGCCAGCTTGCCCTGGCGGTGAATCCTTACCACCTCGGATTTTCGATGTGGGAAGACATCATCGAGAAGCATGGACTGGAAGCCGCACGCCGCATCGTCAAGGAAGAGGACGATTTCGGCTTTATCCGCAATTACCTCACGCGCGAGCTTATCGAAAAGCTAGAGCTGTTCGTCTATGAAGCGCGCGACGATGGCGACATCCGCATCGCCTCAAGCGACATCCATGCAGTACATGAAGCGATCCTTGCGCCGAAATTCAACTACGGCGCTCCACGTATTGCCGCCAACAACCTGCATGTCGACGGCAGCCTGCAACTGATGCACGACCATCAGAGCGACGGCCGGGGCGTCGATCTGGGGCGTGCCGAACGCGTGCTGGAATACATTGGCAAGATATGGCGTCGGCCGGTTACTTTGCATACGGTAGGCGACCGCGGCGAAGCCAGGGTAGTCACCAGCAAGCGGCTCTAACACCAATAGGGTCTGGCGCTCCTTCCATGTTTTGCTTAGCCAAAGAACCAGGGTAAAACAGGAGCGCCGAATTCACTGAAGATCGTCAGCAGCAGGTATGCGCAGCAAAAAGCATACAAGACAAGTAACACCGCAGCCCAAAGCGGATGTTTCATCATTTCCGCCTTTACCTTGGCAGATAGGATGTCCCTTCATTTGGACACGCCGTCTGCCAAATAATCCCTCAATACTCCCTGTAAAAAGAGTAGGCCATGATTGGTATAAGGCCAAGATTATCTATCTGATATTTGCAATTACGTTGCAGGTTTTCCCGTTAATGAGAAGAAGGGCTTATCGCACTCTATAAGATATATAATGGATTAATCTTATTGGCTCTCCAGAAACAGAGCTGTTTCTATGTGATTGATCCGATTGATCCTTCCCCATGCGCCTGACTGACTATACCGACTATTCTTTACGCACGCTGATGTACCTGGGCATGCAGCGCGATCGTCTTGCAACCATCCAGGATATCGCTGATGCCTACGGTATTTCCAAGAGTCATCTGATGAAAGTCGTACATCAGCTCGGTGTTGCCGGCGTTGTGGAAACCATTCGTGGTCGCAGCGGCGGATTGCGCCTCGGCAAGGAGCCGGAAGAAATCAATATCGGTGAAGTCGTGCGCCGTACCGAACCGGATTTCATGATGGTTGAATGCTTCAACCGCGCACACAATGAATGCGTGCTGTCACCCTCCTGCGCACTCCAGGATGTGCTGGGCAGGGCCACCCAAGCTTACATGAACGTGCTTAACGGCGTCACCTTGGCCGACCTGCTGCGCAACAGCGACAGCTTGCACAAAATTATCAAGATTAAATTCCATCCGAAAGAGAAACCGCAGGCGGCCTGAGCGGCATGTTGTTGCGCCACTCGTGAACCGCTCACACCTGCCGTTCTTTTCCATCAAATCAGCTCGCAACGGATCGTCGCCGGCTCGTTACGCAATTTGTCCAGCAATTGGGTGGTGATCACCGCATCCACATCGGTGATGACGTAACCAAGCGCCCCGCGAGTCTGCAAGTGCTGCGCAACGATATTCAGGCCTGCCTGTGCAAAATCGGCATTCATGCGAGCGATAACGCCCGGCTCATTACGGTGAACATGCAGTATCCGGCTCTTCGCTTCTTTCTCCACATGCGAGATTTCCGGAAAATTTACTGACCCGCGCGTGGTACCCGCCTTGAGAAAACGGGCCAGCTTGTCGGCGACTTCACGGCCGATATTTTCCTGTGCTTCCTCGGTGCTACCCCCGATATGCGGCGTCAGAATGACATTATCCAGCCCTCGCAAAGGTGAGACGAATTCCTCTTTGTCGTTCTTCGGCTCTGCAGGGAAAACATCCAGCGCAGCGCCTGCCAGGCGCTTCTCGCGCAAGGCTGCATCCAATGCATCGATCTCGACAACGCCACCACGAGAAGCATTGATCAGCACTGCCGTCGGTTTCATGTGCGCCAGCCGCTCGGCGGTAATCAGCTTGGTTGTGGCACTTCCACCCGGAACGTGGAGTGTTATCACGTCGGCGTGTTCCAGGAGGGCTTCCAGTGTGGGCATTGGCTTTGCATTTCCCAGGGGCAGCTTGCTTTCGATGTCGTAATAAAACACCCGCATACCCACGCTCTCGGCAAGAATGCCCACCTGCGCTCCAATATTGCCGTAACCAATAATCCCCAGCACCTTGTTCCGCACCTCAAATGCACCTTGAGCCGTCTTATCCCAATAGCCCCGATGCGTACGAGCATTCTTCTCAGGTATGCGGCGCAACAAAAGAATGGCCTGTGCAATCACCAGTTCGGCCACCGAGCGGGTATTGGAAAACGGCGCATTGAATACCGGGACACCAAGCGCCGCAGCTGCAGTCAAATCCACCTGATTGGTACCGATGCAAAAGCACCCGATCGCTTTCAGTTGAGGCAAAAGGCGCAGCGCCTCGGCGGTGATGTGTGTCGCAGAACGAATGCCGACGACATCCGCGTCCGCCAGTGCCGTCTTCAGATCCTCGCTCTTTAGGGCAGTCGGAAGCTGCACGATATTGGTGAAACCCTCGGTTTTCAGATGTTCCGCCGCGCTTGCGTGGATTTTTTCGAGAAGTACGATTTTTGTCATTGCCGGCCTCTTTAAAAGATTCATTTTCAATATATATTAAATTCAATACCTGTGCTGAAACGCACTTGGGGAATGTCATTGATGGATTGGAGGCAGGATGCTCAAGGATCAAAAAACCGCTGAAAAAGCAACCAGGGAAACGGTTTCCCAGCTTATTTGGTGGAGTGACAAGCTGCTTACGTTTACGACCACAAAACCGCCGAATTATTCATACGTCGCGGGCCAGTACGCGCGCCTCGGGCTGGAAGATGGCGATGATGCAATCTGGCGGGCTTACTCAATGACCTCCGCGCCTGATCAGGATTTTCTCGAGTTTTACGGGATCATCGTCCCTGGAGGGCGCTTTACGGCACGCCTGAAAGAGCTCAAGGAAGGCGATAACCTGCTTGTGGACAAACAGAGTTTCGGCTTCATGACACCGGACCGTTTCACCAACGGCGAAGATCTATGGCTGCTCGCAACCGGAACCGGAATCGGGCCTTACATCTCGATGCTGCGCGACCCATATATTTGGCAAAAATTTCGCAATATCGTTCTGGTGCATTGCGTGCGGCATGCAGACGAATTTGCGTATATGGATCAGTTAAAAATACTGCAGGAGCAAGCGCAGGTTTCTGCATCCGCAAGATTGCAAGTGATTCGCTCGACAACGCGAGAAACGGCCGGAACACACGGTTTCCCACACTTACATGGACGTATCACCACCCTGTGCGAAAATGGCGCTCTGGAAAAAACAGCAGGCTTATCCTTGACCCCCGAGTCATCACGAGTCATGTTATGCGGCAACCCGGACATGATTGAAGAAATGCGGCAGATTCTGCATCGTCGCGGAATGCGGCCCGATCGTCGCGCGCATCCAGGCCAGTTCGTGACGGAAAACTATTGGTAAGCTCCCTTCTACTAACAAAAAAGCCCGGAGTCACCCGGGCTTTTTAACAAAATACGCTGTATCAGTTGAAGGTCTTGCCTTCCGCTGCCAGCTTGGCCAGCAACGGCGCGGGTTTCCATGCATCGCCATGACGGCCCTTTGCATACTTCTCCATCGCCATCACGACATTTTGCAGCCCTACGGTATCGGCATAGAACATAGGGCCGCCACGGAACAGCGGGAAACCGTAGCCGGTCAGATAAACCATGTCAACGTCGGAGGCACGTTGGGCGATGCCTTCTTCCAGAATGTAGGCAGCCTCATTCACCAGCGCATAGACAAGCCGCTCGACGATTTCCTGATCGCTGATCTTGCGGCGCTCGATACCGAGATCGGCCGAGTGCTTGACAATCATATCGTTGACGACCTGTGACGGGTACGGCTTGCGGTCGCCCGGCTTGTAGTCGTACCATCCGGCGGAAGTTTTCTGTCCAAAACGCCCCATTTCGCACAGCAGGTCGGCTGTTTTCGAATAAGTCACTTCCGGCTTTTCGACATAGCGGCGCTTGCGGATGTACCAGCCGATGTCATTGCCTGCAAGGTCGCCCATGCGGAACGGTCCCATGGCAAAGCCGAATTTTTCAATCGCCTTGTCCACCTGCTCTGGCAGACAACCTTCTTCCAGCAGGAAGCCGGCCTGGCGGCTGTATTGCTCGATCATGCGGTTGCCAATAAAGCCGTCGCACACGCCAGATACCACGCCGGTCTTCTTGATCTTCTTTGACAGTGCCAGCGCAGTTGCCAGCACATCCTTGCCGGTTTTTTCTCCGCGCACGATTTCCAGCAGCTTCATCACATTGGCCGGGCTGAAGAAATGCAGTCCGATTACCTCCTGTGGGCGCTTGGTAAAGCTGGCGATCTTGTTGACATCCAGCGTAGACGTGTTGGAAGCCAGGATAGCGCCCTGCTTCATCACTTCATCAAGTTTCTTGAAAACCTGCTCTTTCACACCGATGTCTTCGAACACAGCTTCAACCACGATGTCCGCCTGACCGATTTCTTCATACGACAGGCTGCCCTTGATGAGGCCGACGCGCTGCTCGAACTTTTCAGGAGTCAGCTTGCCCTTCTTCATCGTGTTTTCGTAGTTCTTGCGGATCGTCGCCAAACCCTTGTCCAGTGCTTCCTGTTTCATTTCAAGAATGGTGACAGGAATGCCGGCATTGGCAAAATTCATTGCAATGCCGCCACCCATGGTACCGGCGCCGATTACGGCTGCCGACTTGATTGCGCGGGTCGGCGTATCTCCCGGGACATCCTTCACTTTGCTGGCAGAGCGTTCACCAAAGAAGGCGTGACGCAATGCTTTCGATTCGGTGGTCTGCACCAGTTCGGTAAACAACTGGCGTTCAAATTTGATGCCGTCGTCAAACTTCATGGTTACTGCAGCAGCGACAGCCTCGACGCACTTTAGTGGTGCGGGGAACGGGCCAGCCATTGCCCCGACGGTATTGCGCGAGAACTGCAGAAAGCCTTCATGGTTCGGGTAGTCGATCTTGATGTCGCGTACTTTGGGCAGCGGGCGCACATCGGCCACCTTGTTGGCGAATGCAATCGCCGCATCTATCAAATCGCCTTCGGCGATCTCGCTGAACAAAGCGCTCTTGGCGAGCTTTTCAGATGCAACCGGGGTGCCCGACACAATCATGTTGAGCGCAGTTTCCAGTCCAAGCACGCGCGGCAGACGTTGTGTGCCGCCGGCACCCGGAAGGATGCCAAGCTTTACTTCCGGCAGCGCAATTTGGGCGCCCGGAGATGCAATGCGGTAGTTACAGCCAAGTGCCAGTTCGAGGCCACCACCCATGCATACAGTGTGAATCGCCGCAATTACCGGCTTGCTGGAGTTTTCGACCACGTTGATCACTGTGTGCAGGGACGGCTCTGCCGAGGCCTGCGGCGAATTGAATTCTTTGATATCCGCGCCACCGGAAAAAGCCTTGCCTGCGCCGGTAATAACAATCGCCTTCACGGCATCATCATTCAGGGCTTTCTTCATTCCGTCGACAATCGCGGTGCGCGTTGCATGACCCAAGCCATTTACCGGCGGGTTATTGAGCGTAATGACGGCAACCGCGCCGTTGACCTTGTATTCGGCAGTCATATCTCTTCCTTATAAATTAGTTGGCTGTAGGGGGAGCTGGATACTACTTTTATCATGGAGCGAATACTATAGCGCAAAATAGTACGATCGTATTATTTTCCAGTAAAAAATCGAACAGGCCCGAAAGCCTGCCCGTGTAATGCCTTGTACATTTTTCAAAGGAGGCTGGTTTCAGACCTCCAACCATTCCTTACGGATATTGGTATTTGAACGCAAGTCATCCGGCGTCCCCTCGAACACGATCGCTCCGTGGCCCATCACATACACGCGCTGCGAAATCTCCAGCGCGATAGCCAGCTTCTGTTCGACCAGCAGCACCGAAATGCCGCGATTCTTCAGCTCCTTCAGATATTCGCCGACCAGTTCAACGATCTTCGGCGCCAAGCCTTCGGTCGGCTCGTCGATCATGATCAGGTCCGGGTCGCCCATCAGCGTGCGGCATAGCGTCAGCATCTGCTGCTCACCGCCCGACAGCACACCGGCGGCTGTATGCTGGCGTTCCTTCAGTCGGGGAAACATCCTGTACATGTCGTCGAGCACCCAGCGTGCGCTCTTCGTCGCGCCTTTGCGCTTCTTTTCACCCAGAAGCAGATTTTGCTCGACTGTCAGCGTCGGGAACACATCCCTCGCTTCGGGAACATAGCCGAGCCCTTTGTGCGCAATCTCGAAAGCTTTCAGGCCCGTGATTTCCTCGCCCTTGAAGCGGATCGAGCCCTCGACATCGACCTGCCCCATGGCAGCCTTTACGGTGGTTGAACGACCGACGCCGTTGCGACCCAGCAGGCTGACGATCTCACCTTCGCCAACGCGCATGTCGACCCCATGCAGCACATGGCTCTTGCCGTAAAAAGCGTGCAGGTCCTTGATTTCGAGTATTGCATTTGTAGTCATTGTCATGCCGCCTCCACCGGTGCGTGGCCGCCCAGATAAGCTTCCTGCACCCTTTGATTGCCGCGGATATTGGCTGGCGTATCACAGGCGATCACTTCGCCATACACCACTACCGCGATCTTGTCGGCCAGGCCGAACACCACGCTCATGTCATGCTCCACCATCAGCAGCGTCTTGCCGACGGTAACCTTGCGAATCAGTTCAACCGCCGCATCCGACTCCGAACGGCTCATACCGGCCGTTGGCTCATCCAGCAGGATCACGTCAGCCCCTCCGGCGATTGTGATGCCGATTTCGAGCGCGCGCTGTTCCGCATAGGTCAGCAAGCCTGCGTAGGAATCGCGGCGACGTTTCAGTCCGATCTGTTCGAGTACCTGCTCGGCACGCTCATGCGCATCCTTTAGGCCGTTGAGCCGATGCCAGAAAGAATATTTATAGCCGAGCGACCACAGCACCGCACAGCGCAGGTTCTCGTACACTGAGAGGCGATGGAAGATGTTGGTGATCTGGAAGCTACGCGACAGTCCGCGCCGGTTGATTTCAAACGGTTTCAGTCCGGTGATGCTTTTCCCGTTAAGCAGTACATCGCCAGAAGAAACAGGAAAACGCCCGGAGATCAGGTTGAACAAGGTCGATTTGCCGGCGCCGTTTGGTCCGATGATGGCGAAACGCTCGCCCTTCGGCACCTGCAAGTTCGCGCCGCGGATGATTTCGGATCTGCCGAAATTTTTGCGCACATCCTTGAGTTCTAGAGACAGCGTGCTCATGCGACGGCCCTCCGGATCAATTCCTCGATTTCGGCATTCACTTCTCCCCAAACGCGCGCAAACCCCATCCGCGTGCGCCAGAACGCATAGCCACCGACAGCCAGCAA
Organism: Noviherbaspirillum sp.; assembly: GCA_035254105.1. Taxonomy (GTDB): domain Bacteria; phylum Pseudomonadota; class Gammaproteobacteria; order Burkholderiales; family Burkholderiaceae_D; genus Noviherbaspirillum. The sequence goes on from DATFAZ010000123.1 coordinate 27,218, forward strand.
TACCACCGCGATGATCCAGCCGGACGGCGTCGCGGTATCCACCATGAAGCCAAACAGCTTCATCTCGGTGCCATTCATCGATTCCAGCGTCAGGTGATACAGCATCTCGATGATCATCACCACGCCGGTCAGCGCAACTGCCGCTGCAACGCATGTAGTCCATAAATGTGGCCACACCCGTCTGAATTTGCCGTACTTGGCAACGCGCAGGTTCATCATGATCAGGCTGGCAATACCGCCCGGCGCGTACATGACCATGATGATGAAGAAGATGCCAAGATACAGCTGCCAAGCCTTCGTGAAATCGGACAGCATAACCGTCATAAATATGGCGATGACGGCGCCGATCATCGGCCCGAAGAAGAAACCGGCGCCACCGATAAAGGTAAACAGCAGCACGCCGCCGGAACGGAGCGCGCTGACATTCTCTGCCGTCACGATCTCAAAGTTGATCGCGGACAGGCCGCCGGAGATGCCGGCGAAGAAGCCGGACAGGATCAGCGTCAGGTAGCGCGCCCACTGAGTATCGTAGCCGATGAATTCGACCCGTTCCGGATTGTCCCGCACCGCATTGATGATGCGGCCCAGCGGTGTCTGCGTGAACGCGTACATGCCGATCGTGCTGATGAAGAGCCAGAACGCGATCAGGTAATACACCTGGATTTGCGGTCCGTAACTGATGCCGAAGATCGTATCGCCATACACGCGGTTGGTGGAGATGCCGCCCTCACCGCCGAAAAACTCGGGAAACATCAGCGAGCAGGCGAACACCAGCTCAACGATGCCCAGCGTGATCATTGCGAACGTGGTTCCCGACTTCTTGGTTGTGACATAGCCGAACAGGATGCCGAAGAACATGCCCGCCAGGCCCCCGACCAGAGGAATCATGGATACGGGCATCCACATCTTTCCAGCGCTTGCGAGATTCATCGCATGGATGGCGAAAAACGCACCCAGTCCCGAATACACCGCATGACCGAATGACAGCATGCCCCCCTGTCCCAGCAACATGTTGTAAGACAATCCGAAGATCATCACGGTGCCGATCTGCGAGAGGATCGAGAGCGATGCGCCCTTGTTGAAGATCAGCGGCGCCACGATCAGGAGCAGGGCGAACATGCTCCAGGCGATCCAGCGCCCTAGGTTCATCGGCTTGTAGGTCATGGCCTTTTGTATTGTCAACGTATTCATCTGGATCACCCTTCGCGCGTACCCATCAGGCCACGCGGCCTGAAGATCAGAATCAGCACCAGCAACAGATACGGCAGGATCGGTGCAATCTGGGAAATCGTGAGTTTCAGAACCGGATAGCCGAAGGTCTCCGGCGTGATTGTCGTGCCCAACCCGGCAAAAAGGGTGGCAATCGAATAATCGAGCGCGACTGCGAATGTCTGCAAGGCGCCGATCAGTAGCGATGCCAGCAGTGCGCCGACCAGCGATCCCATGCCGCCGACCACGACCACGACGAAGATAATGCTGCCGACCGTCGCCGCCATTCCCGGCTCGGTCACAAAAGCATTGCCACCAATGACGCCAGCCAGACCGGCCAGCGCGCAGCCACCGCCGAACACCAGCATGAACACGCGGGGCACGTTGTGGCCGAGCGCCTCAACCATCTCCGGATGGGTCAACGCCGCCTGGATCACCAGGCCGATCCGTGTCTTGGTCAGCACCAGGAAAATCGATGCCAGCATCAGCACCGCAATCAGCATCATGAAGCCGCGGTACATCGGGAAGGTCGTGGTGAAGATGGTGAACAGCGGCCCGTCGAGCTCAGCCGGAATAGGATAAGGCACCGCCGCCCTGCCCCAGATCAGCTGAACCAACTCGGCCATCACGTAGGACAGGCCGAAGGTAAACAGCAGTTCCGGGATATGACCGTACTTGTGCACGGAACGCAGGCCGTAACGCTCTACCAGCGCACCAATCAGGCCAACCAGCAGCGGTGCGATGAACAAGGCAGGCCAGAAACCGATTTTCACGCTGATCGTATAGGCGAAGTAGGCGCCCAGCATATAGAAACTTGCATGCGCGAAGTTTAGGACGCCCATCATGCTGAAAATCAGCGTCAGTCCGGAGGACAGCATGAACAGCAGGAGCCCGTAGCTCAAGCCATTCAGCAAGGTAATTAACGTAAACTCCATAAAGCAACTCCCATCTTGCATTTCTCGTACGACCGTACGATTTTTGGCAGATAAAAAAAGCAGCGTGTCCTTGAGAGACTCCACGCTGCCGGGGAAAACCATTCCACCGGCTTCTTGTTTTGTACACGTCAAACGAATCGTATTGTTGACATGATTCCCGGCCGATTCTTCAGCCGTATCCGGGTGTTTTTCTGGTCGTACTTTTTGCTCTTGCCGCTGAACTGATACAGGTCGCGATGCACAGCAGAGAAGACCGAAGGAAGAAGGTCCCGTGCGAGACCTTTTCCTCCGGATTCTCTACCTCATTTCTTTTAAGAGGCTGCGGCCGAGGCTTTTAGTCAAGCACCGCAGCGCACCTATCAGGATGGGCGTGCCGGGCGCTTCATTTGGCAGGAGGTCGGCTGAGTGGCGACATAGCTTTCGACCTTCTGGTCCATGCTCCAGCCGTAACCGGTATTTTCCTGATCGTACTTGACTTTTTTGCCGTCAACCTTCGCCCAAGTAGAAATGTAGAGCGGCTGTTGCAGCTGGTGGTCGACCGCACGCATTTCAACATCGCCGTTGATTGCCTTGGTTTTCATGCCTTCCAGCGCGAAAGCCACTTTTACAGGATCAACGGAGCCGGTATCCTTGGCGGCCTTCGACACCATTTGAACGACAGTGTAGATATCCTGAACGTAGAAGTCGTCGTTGTATTTCTTCTTGAACGCCTCGACGATTTCCTTGCCGGAGAACGATTCGTTATTCGGGATCCAGTAAGCGACCTGCTTCACCTGGCCCGCCACCGAACCGCCCATTGCAGTCGGCACGCCCGAGGTGCCGCCGTAGTAGGTGTAGAACTTCGCAGTCAGGCCAGCATCCTTGCCGGCCTTGACCAGAAGCGCCAAGTCAGCCCCCCAGTTGCCGGTAATGACAGTGTCGGCGCCGGATGCCTTGATCTTCGCGATATACGGAGAGAAATCCTTCACCGTAGCGATTGGATGCAGGTCGTCGCCAACAATCTGAACGTCCGGGCGCTTGCGCTTCAGGTATTCCTTCGCGGCGCGCGTGACCTGATGGCCGTGAGCATAGTTCTGGCCGATGATATAGACCTTCTTGATATTGGGGTCCTTTGCCATGTAAGTGGTCAGGGCCTCCATTTTCATGTCGGAATTGGCATCAAAGCGGAAATGCCAGAAGCTGCACTTGCTATTGGTAAGGTCAGGATCGATTGCCGAATAATTCAGGAAAACAATCTCCTTGCCCGGGTTGCGCTCATTGTGCTTGTTGACTGCGTCTACCAGTGCCAACGCTACACCGGACCCGTTCCCCTGAGCGATATAGCGATAGCCCTGATCGATCACGGTCTTGAGCTGGTTCAGCGATTCCTGCGGACTGCCTTTGCCATCGAATCCCACCACCTCAATAGTGTGATTGCCAGCCCATTTCTGCTGGTTTGCTGTTTCGGCAAACATCCGGAATGTGTTCAGCTGATTTTGCCCGATCGGAGCAAAAGCACCTGACAAGGTGTCGATCATTGCGATCTTGATGGTGTCAGCGTTGGCCGATGGAGCCGAGAATGCAGCGGCGACCGAGAATGCGATAACGAGGGGGCGAATCTTTTTCATCATTTGTCTCTTCCTTATTTATAAGTGCTTCTGATGGAACAATGGCAGATTTGCTTCCGATGTTTTACTACACTGTATTTATGCTGTCGGGAGTTTGTACTCCTTGAATTGCTCGCGAATCCGGTTCTTCAATACCTTGCCGGTGGCGCCGATCGGCAGCGCTTCGACAAAGGTTACATCGTCCGGTGTCCACCATTTTGCGATCTTGCCATCGTAGAACTTGATCAGCTCTTCCTTGCCGACCTCGACACCCGGCTTCTTCACAACCACCAGCAGCGGGCGCTCGTCCCACTTCGGATGAAACACGCCGATACAGGCAGCCTGCTGTACCGCCGGGTGAGCCATCGCGATGTTCTCCAGGTCGATAGTGCCGATCCACTCGCCACCCGATTTGATCACGTCCTTGCTGCGGTCGGTGATCTGCATGTAGCCGTCGGGGCTAATGGTCGCCACATCGCCGGTCGGAAACCAGCCATCCTGCAGCACATCCCCGCCTTCACCCTTGAAGTAGCGGCTGATGATCCACGGGCCCTTGACCAGCAGATTGCCGTAAGTCTTGCCATCCCACGGCAATTCCTTGCCATCGTCGCCCACGATCTTCATATCCACGCCGTAAATGGCATGGCCCTGCTTTTCGAGCAGCGATTGCTTCTGCTCTTCGGGAAGCGACATGTGGTGGCTCTGCAAAGTGCAAGCTGTGCCGAGCGGCGACATTTCCGTCATGCCCCATGCATGCACAACTTCAACATCATATTGATGGCGGAATGCCTTCATCATCGCCGGCGGACAGGCAGAGCCGCCAATGACGGTACGCTTGAACGACGAGAATTTCAGATTGTTTTGACTGACATAGGTAAGCAAGCCCAGCCACACTGTTGGCACGCCGGCGGAGAACGTTACCTTCTCCTGCTCAAACAATTCATAAATCGACTTACCATCCAGCGCCGCCCCCGGGAAAACCATCTTCGCGCCGACCAGCGGCACGGAATACGGCAGGCCCCATGCGTTGACATGGAACATCGGCACGACCGGCAACACAGTGTCGCGCGCAGAAACGTTCAATGCATCCGGCATTGCGGAGGCGTATGAATGCAGCACGGTAGAACGATGCGAATACAGTGCGCCTTTTGGGTTGCCCGTCGTGCCCGACGTATAGCAAAGGCTAGAGGCCGAGTTCTCATCAAACAGCGGCCACTCGTAGTCGTCGGAATTGTTATTGATCAGATCTTCATAGCACAGCAGGTTCGGAATCTTGGATTCCTTGGGCATGCGATCGTGATCACACATCATCACGAAGCCCTTGGTTGTTTTGCAGTGCGCTGCAAACGCCTCGACCAGCGGGAGGAAGGTCATGTCGAAGAACAGATACTGGTCTTCAGCATGGTTGACGATGTAGGCAATCTGCTCTGGATGCAAGCGAGGATTAATCGTGTGCATCACCGCGCCGGAACCGGAAATTGCGTAATACAGTTCCATGTGGCGATAACCGTTCCATGCGAGTGTCGCGACGCGGTCGCCCATTTTCACGCCCAGGCCGTTCAATGCATTTGCCATCTGGCGCGAGCGCTTGTGACAGTCGCGATAAGTGTATCGGTGGATATCCCCCTCGGTGCGACGCGAAACAATTTCGTTGTCGCCGAAATAGCGATCTGCGTGCTGAATGATGCTGGAAATAAGCAACGGCTGGTCCATCATTTGGCCCATCAATGGACTTTGAGGATATTTCGACATCCTGCCTCCTGAAATTTAACTTGAAATCGTTATTTGAATTTTTAGGTACTGAATGACTTACTACTCACAGTAGAGTCCAGCCTCTAATTGACGACATGATTTTTGAACGACCGTACTAAAACAGTCAACGACTTTCGATGGTGCGTCGCATCAATGTCCTGAATGTGACTTTTCACTCGATGCAATCTTTCTGTCCTTCTCTTAATTATGCGATGCAACATATCGTGTCTTGATTACGTAAAACGCACACCCGCGAATTAAATACAAGGAAAAGACTCTATTCCAACTAACGGAATTGAAGCATCGCAATTCTTCCTGAATACAAATATATACCCCTGTCTTAGGGCTGTGCAATCGTCATGCTTACCATAACTCAATTTGAATTGCGTGGTATCAAGTAATGCTTATGGGTACAAAACGCATTAAAGAACCCTCACGTTTTTCTCTGTCAAAATGAAGCGAATGCGACACCGGTTTTGAAAGTTTTTTTCACGTTTCAATTGCCCGTCTTTTTGATTGGCACCTTCAATATTGAGGTGGGCGCGAAACGATAATTTCATCAAGGAATCAATATGATCTCTCCTGTTTCAGGCAAAACACGCTGCCGGACGGAGACGTTGCAATTTGAAAATTCATTTGCTGCCCTGCCGACATCGTTCTATACCAGGCTTTCCCCCCTCCCGGTTTCCGCTCCTTATCTGGTGGCTGGAAGCGCCGCAGCAGCGGCCTTGATCAACCTTGATCCGGACGAATTTGGAACGGACCAATTTGTAGAGGTCTTCGCTGGCAATCGCTTGTTGCCGGGTATGCAGCCGTTAGCAGCGGTCTATTCCGGACACCAATTCGGGATCTGGGCAGGTCAGTTGGGTGACGGCCGCGCGATTTTGCTGGGAGATGTAGCGGCAGCTGACACCGCCGGACACATGGAGCTTCAACTGAAGGGCTCGGGCATGACGCCCTATTCCCGCATGGGCGACGGTCGCGCGGTATTGCGCTCATCGATCCGGGAATTTTTATGCTCAGAAGCGATGACGGCCCTCGGAATTCCGACTACGCGTGCACTCTGTGTGATCGGCTCTGACTTGCGAGTGATGCGCGAACTGCCGGAAACAAGCGCTGTGGTCACCCGCATGGCACCCACCTTTATTCGCTTCGGCTCATTCGAACACTGGTTTTACAACGACAGAAAAAATGAGTTGAAGGCGCTCGCAGATTACGTAATTGCACGTTTCTATCCAGACCTGAGAGATGTGCAGAACCCCTATAAGGCGCTCCTCGCGGAGGTTACTCGCCGCACTGCGGAACTCATTGCACAGTGGCAAGCCGTCGGCTTCATGCATGGCGTGATGAACACCGATAACATGTCGATTCTCGGCATCACCATCGATTACGGCCCATTCGGTTTCATGGAGGCGTTCGATGCGGGGCACCTTTGCAATCATAGTGACCACCAAGGACGGTATGCATACAAAATGCAGCCCAAGATCGGCCAGTGGAACTGCTTCGCTCTCGGGCAAGCCCTGCTGCCCTTGATCGGCGAAGTCGATGAGGTTTATGCGGCACTGGAATGCTATCAAGACGCCTTCGACTGCAAGTATGATCAACTTCTGCATGCCAAATTGGGGCTGAACGAAAAACAGTCGGAAGACGAAAAACTGATTGAGTCGATGTTTTCCCTAATGCAGAACAACCATGTCGATTTCACTCTTTTCTTTCGGAATCTGAGTCAACTGCAGGTTGAAAAAACCGATGCAGATAGCCCTGCGCGCGATCTCTTTATCGATCGCGCCGCATTCGATGCGTGGGCAACGCAATACCGGGCGCGCCTGCGGCAGGAAAACAGTGTTGACCTGGTCAGAAGGACTGCAATGAATTCCGTTAATCCCAAATATGTCTTGCGCAATTACCTCGTACAGGTTGCGATCGAAAAGGCGCAAAATAAAGACTTTTCCGAAGTCAGAAAATTACTTGAGTTGCTGGAGCATCCGTTCGACGAGCAGCCGGAAAACGAACAATATGCGGCCCTTCCCCCCGATTGGGCAAGCGAACTGGAAGTGAGTTGTTCATCATGACAAACAAAATCATCAAGGCCGATTCAGAATGGCGAGCAACACTTGATCCCATTGAATACCAGGTTACCCGGCAGGCTGCGACAGAACGGGCCTTTACCGGTCGCTACTGGGATCACCACGAGCCTGGTATCTATGTCTGCGTCTGCTGCGGTACGCCGCTGTTTGAATCGGATGCAAAGTTCGATTCCGGATGCGGATGGCCGAGCTATTTCAAGGCACTTGATCCAGAAAACGTAGTCGAGCGCATCGACCGCAGTCATGGCATGATACGCACCGAAATCCTCTGTAATGTATGTGATGCGCATCTCGGCCATGTATTCCCGGATGGTCCGCCACCGACCGGCCTGCGTTACTGCATCAATTCCGCGTCATTACGTTTTGAACCCAAGTAAACAAGGACAAGTAACAATATGAAGTTCCTGTTCGACCTGTTTCCGGTCATTCTTTTTTTTGCGATGTTCAAGTGGGGAGAAGGCAATCCCGAAGCCGCGCAGGCAATTGCCCAGCAATACTTGTCCGGCATCGTCTCCGGCGGTGCGGCAACCAGCGCCCAGGCACCGATCATGCTGGCGACAGCAATCGCTATCATTGCCACATTCGCGCAAATCGCCTATCTGCTGATGCGCGGTAAGAAGGTGGACACCATGTTATGGGTATCGCTGGCGATCATCACCCTGTTCGGTGGTGCCACCATCTATTTTCATAACGAGACCTTCATCAAGTGGAAGCCAACGGTCCTCTATTGGTGCTTTGGCGTTGCACTGCTCGTTAGCCAGGCGCTGGCCGGAAAAAACCTGATCCGACTGATGATGGAGAAGCAGATTACGCTGCCCGATGCCGTCTGGCAGCGTCTGAGCCTTTCGTGGGCAGGATTCTTCGGCATCATGGGCGTCGTCAATCTGTACGTCGCCTACAATTTTCCGACAGCTTTCTGGGTGAACTTCAAATTATTCGGCTTTACCGGCCTTATGTTCGCATTCGTGATCGCGCAAAGCCTGTTTTTGTCGAAATACGTAAAGGATTCGCAGTGACTGACCGCATTGAGCAGATCCGCAGCCGTCTTCTTGCAACTTTTGCACCGCTCGAATGTCAATTAGTGGATGATTCTCATCTGCATGCCGGCCACGCAGGTGCTGCGTCCGGCGCCGGACACTTTACCGTGCGACTGGTTTCCGAACGTTTTGCGGGGCTTGGCCGTTTGGCAAGGCATCGCCTGGTGTATGATTGCCTCCGTGAGATGATGCATAGCGACATACACGCTCTCAACATCATTGCATTAGCGCCGTCTGAAGTCTCGCGATAGACGAGCCTAGTTTATTTTTACCTTTCATCCCTTCGCAATTCAGGAATTAATAATGACTTTAAAACCCGCTCGTTTGTTGATGCTGCTTATCACTGCCGCTGCGCTGCCCGCGATGGCGCAGAATCTCGCTGTTGTGAATGGCAAGCCTGTTCCTTCTTCGCGTGCTGATGCAATGGTCAAGCAATTGGCAGCTCAGGGCCAGCCAGACTCGCCGCAATTGCGCTCGATGGTCAAGGAAGAGTTGATCAATCGCGAAATCCTGATTCAGGAAGCGGACAAGCGGGGCCTGACCAATACGCCGGAAGTCAAAAACCAGGTCGAGATTGCGCGCCAGTCCATTGCTATTCGTGCGCTGGTACAGGATTACCTGAAAAAGAACCCGGTTTCGGATTCGGAAATCCAGGCTGAATACGACAAGTTCAAGACGCAGGCCGGCGACAAGGAATACCATGCGCGCCATATCCTGGTTGAAAAGGAAGACGACGCCAAGGCAATCATCACCAAGCTGAAAGGTGGCGCGAAGTTTGAAGAGCTCGCAAAGCAGTCGAAGGACCCCGGCTCTGCCAGCAGCGGCGGCGACCTTGACTGGGCTTCCCCTGCGTCGTTCGTAAAGCCGTTCTCGGATGCGATGGTGTCGCTGCAAAAAGGCCAGATTACCGAAACCCCGGTTAAGACCCAGTATGGCTACCACGTGATCAAGCTTGAAGATGTGCGTGCAGCGAAACTGCCGGCACTGGATGAAGTGAAGCCGCAAATCGCAGAATCCCTCCAGCAGAAGAAGCTGCAAGCATTCCAGGAAGACCTGCGTAAGAAAGCGAAGATTCAGTAAGCTTCTGCCTCAATAAAAAGGCGCTCCAGTTGGGGCGCCTTTTTTTATTCAGGAGTCAGATGGCGGGAGAATCCCGCCATTGTTTCGTGATCAACCGACCCATTTCCGAGCATTCTGGAACATGCGCATCCACGGCGAATACTCGCCCCAGGAATCCGGATGCCATGAATGCTGCACCGTACGGAACACGCGTTCCGCATGCGGCATCAGCACGGTAAAGCGACCATCCGGCGTGGTTACCGAGGTGATGCCTTGTGGCGAACCGTTCGGATTGTACGGATAGGTTTCCGTTACCTCTCCCTTATTGTCGAGCCAGCGCATTGCCACGATCGCTTCCTTGATGTCGCCAGTCTGCGAGAAATCTGCAAACCCTTCACCGTGTGCGACCGCAATCGGACTTTGCGTACCAGCCATTCCATTGAAGAAGATCGACGGCGAATCCGCGACTTCGACCATCGAAAACCGTGCCTCAAACTGCTCTGATTTGTTGCGCGTGAATTTCGGCCAGGCATGTGCGCCCGGAATGATCGACTTCAGGTTGCTCATCATCTGGCAACCGTTACAGATACCGAGCGCAAAAGTATCGGTACGGTTGAAGAAGCCGGCGAACTGTTCGGCCAGCTTCGCGTTAAACAGGATCGTCTTGGCCCAACCTTCGCCGGCGCCCAACACGTCGCCGTAGGAGAAACCGCCAACAGCGATGAAGCCCGAGAAATCGGCAAGCTTCGCACGCCCCGCGATCAGATCGCTCATGTGGACATCGACTGCGGTAAAGCCGGCCTTGTGCATGACGTACGCAGTTTCGATATGCGAATTGACGCCCTGCTCGCGCAGGATGGCGACTTTCGGTTTAGCTCCGGTCGAGATGAACGGAGCAGCAATATCCATTTGCGGATCGAAACTCAGCTTCGGCGTGATACCGGGGTCAGACGCGTCAAGGATGCGATCATATTCTGCGTCAGCACACGCCGGGTTGTCGCGCAGCCGTGCGATGCGCCAACTGGTCTCGCTCCACAGGCGTTGCAACTCGATACGCGGCTGGTTGTAGATGACCTTGGCGTCGCGGGTGAATTCGATCACATCTCGGTCATTCAATTTGCCAACAATATGGCTGCAAGCGCCCAGATTGTACGAGCGCAGAACATTCATCACGTCCGACTTATGTTCGGCGCGGACCTGAATCACGGCACCGAGCTCTTCATTGAACAACGCACGCAAGGTCATGTCATTGCGGCGTTCAGCGATCTGCCCCGCCCAGTTCTTGGCTTCGCCAGAATCGGACGCATGTTCGCCTTCCATTGTCAGAATATCGAGATTAACCGTGATACCGGCACGACCGGAAAATGCCATTTCGCATAAGGTCGTAAACAAGCCACCGTCGGAACGGTCATGGTAGGCAAGCAGCTTGCTGTCGGTATTCAATTGCTGAATCGCAGCGAAGAACGCCTTCAGGTCCTCGGCGCTATCTACGTCTGGCGTCTTATTGCCGATCTGCTGCATTACCTGCGTCAGTGCTGACGCCCCCATGCGGTTCTTGCTTCGACCGAGATCGATCAGGATCAGTACGGTGTCGCCCAAATCCTTGCGCAGTTGTGGAGTCAGCGACTGCCGTACATCTGGAACCGGTGCAAACGCAGATACGATCAAGGATACTGGCGAGGTAACCTCCTTGCTGCCTTCCGCGTCTTTCCAGGTGGTGCGCATTGACAGCGAATCCTTGCCGACCGGGATACTGATGCCCAGCGCCGGGCACAGCTCCATGCCAACTGCCTTCACGGTATCAAACAGTGCTGCATCCTGCCCGGGCTGGCCACATGCCGCCATCCAGTTAGCCGACAGTTTGATGTCCGAGATTGCTGCGATCGGTGCCGCCGCAATGTTTGTAATTGCTTCGCCGACCGCCATGCGGCCCGATGCTGCGGCATCGATCACCGCCAGCGGGGTGCGTTCCCCCATGGACATCGCTTCGCCACAATAGCCGCCGAGGCCCATTGTGGTTACCGCGCAATCCGCAACCGGCACCTGCCACGGGCCAACCATCTGGTCACGCACCGACATCGCGCCAACCGTGCGGTCACCAATGGTGATCAGGAAGGATTTGTCGGCCACGGTCGGTAAGCGCAGTACGCGCTGGGCAACGTCGACCAGGTCCATTCCTGTCAGATCGACCGGGGGGTACTCATTGGTCACATGTTGAACATCACGATGCATCTTCGGAGGTTTGCCGAGCAATACTTCCATCGGCATATCGACCGGATTGTTGTCGTGTTCAGGGTCAATCACCTTCAGTTGACGTTCTTCAGTTGCCGTTCCGACCACCGCAAACGGAGCCCGCTCACGGTCGCACAGATACTGGAACAAAGGCAGGCTTTCCGGTGCAATCGCGAGCACGTAACGTTCTTGAGATTCGTTGCTCCAGATTTCCTTGGGTGCCATGCCGCTCTCTTCCAGCGGCACCTTGCGCAGGTCGAACACCGCACCGCGCTTTGCGTCATTGGTCAACTCGGGGAAGGCGTTGGACAGGCCGCCGGCACCAACGTCGTGGATCGACAGAATGGGGTTATCGTCACCCATCGCCCAGCAGGCATTGATGACTTCCTGCGCGCGCCGCTCCATTTCGGGATTGCCACGCTGTACCGAGTCGAAATCCAGATCAGCGGAATTGGTGCCAGTCGCCATCGACGATGCCGCACCACCGCCCATCCCGATACGCATTCCGGGACCGCTAAGCTGGATCAGCAGGCTGCCAACAGGCAGATCATGCTTCTTCGTATGCTTGGCCGAGATATTGCCCATACCGCCGGCGATCATGATGGGCTTGTGATAGCCCCAGACCTTCCCGCCGACTTTCTGCTCGTAGGTACGGAAATATCCGCCGAGATTCGGTCGGCCGAATTCATTGTTGAACGCCGCACCACCAATCGGGCCTTCGATCATGATCTGCAAAGGCGAGGCAATACGATCCGGCTTGCCGTAGATGCCGCACTGCCCATGAGATACGCGCTGTTCCAGCGATTCGGTTGCTTCACGGGCGTTTTCCCATGGTTGCACCGAATGCGTCAGCATCAGGTTGGAAACGGTAAAGCCGGTCAGACCTGCTTTCGGCTTGGCTCCACGGCCAGTAGCACCTTCATCTCGAATTTCGCCACCGGCACCGGTGGAGGCTCCCGGGAAAGGCGAAATGGCGGTCGGATGATTATGCGTTTCGACCTTCATTAAAATATGGGTCAGTTCTTCCGATTCCGCATACACGTTGCCGCTCGCTGCACCACGCGGATAGAAACGGGAAACGGTCGCCCCCTCGATGACCGATGAGTTGTCGCTATATGCGACCACCGTACCCTTCGGCTGCAACTGGTGCGTGTTCTTGATCATTGCGAATAGCGACTTATCCTGCTTGACGCCATCAATGGTCCACTCGGCATTGAAGATCTTGTGGCGGCAATGCTCGCTGTTAGCCTGCGCAAACATCATCAGTTCGACGTCAGTCGGGTTGCGCTTGATCTGGGTGAAAGCGTTCAGCAGGTAATCGATTTCATCATCCGACAGTGCAAGTCCGAGATCAGTATTTGCACGAACCAATGCATCCTTACCGCCCGACAGGACATTGACAAACTCAAGTGGCTTGGCTTCGAGTTCTCGGAAAAGTGAGACCGCATCATTCGGATCCAGAAGAACCGTTTCAGTCATGCGGTCATGCAGCAGCGCGGCGACTTCTTGAACAGCTGCTGCCGACAGTTTTTTTCCTCCGCCAAGCAAGCCGGACTTTACTTGTACGCGATAAGACACGCCACGCTCAACGCGCCTGATATGGGTCATTCCGCAGTTATGGACAATGTCGGTCGCTTTGCTGGCCCACGGCGAGATCGTGCCGAACCGGGGGATTACAACGAACTCATCCCCTTCAGATTTACCCGTAAACGGTTCACCATAAGTCAAAAGCGCATTCAGCCGACCAATCTCTTCCTGATCGGGTGTTGTGGCTGCATCGATGAAATGCAGGAAGCGGCCGGTCACCCCGATGATGGCGGGCTCGACTTCTTGAAGTTGTGTCAAAAGGCGCTGGGAACGAAAGGCAGACAGGGCATTGGAGCCCGGCAAAATCAACATAGCGATGAGAAATTTGATGCAGTGCTGCTGCCGACAATGACAGCTTGACCGCAGGTTGAACCGGAAAGCGTGATTATACCGCGAGGTGGCATCATGGCAGGATGTCAATCACCCAATCACGCCGATGCATTTCCCGATAGTTGTATCGACGTATCAGGCACAATTTCCAAGGGACACGGAAAGCGGCAGAGACTAAAATGAGGCCCTCAATATAAACGCAGCCGGCGGTCTACGGATTCATGGCGTTTCTTGGTCCAAGCATTGACAGGTTAAGTAAGTGACACAAAAGCAGATTGCGGTTATCGGTGGGGGCGTTGTTGGCGTCTGCACTGCCTATTTTCTGGCGGAAGCCGGACATGAAGTCGTCGTCGTCGAACGGCATCAGAATGTGGCACAGGAGGCCAGCTTCGCCAATGCAGGCATCCTCTCAGCCGCACACGCTTCCCCTTGGGCCGCTCCTGGTATGCCAGCACGGATATTCTCCGGACTGTTCCGCTCCGAATCTGCTGTGTCATTCAAACCGACACTGGATCGCGCTACCTGGAAGTGGATACGCAAATGGTTATCCGAATGCGAGCTCGATCGTTATCGAATTAACAAGGCGAGGATGCAGCGCGTCGCGTTTTATAGCCGCGAAATTCTGCAACAGCTACAGGAGCACTACCAGCTCGACTACGAACAGACACATGGTGTGCTGCAGCTGTTTCGCACCGAAAAGGATGTAAAAATGGCTTTGCCAGCCATTGAAATCCTTGGTGAAAATGAAGTGCCTTTTCAAATGCTCGATGCAGACGGCGTGCGCCATATCGAGCCGGCATTATCTCCGCTGGAACCACTGACTGGCGGCTTGTATCTGCCGCAGGATACGGCAGGAAACTGCCCCTTGTTTGCCAAACAGCTGAGGCACATAGCAAGTTCAATGGGCGTGCAGTTCCGCTTCGGCAGCACAGTACAGGCAATCCAATCGGAATCGCGCGGTGTGGCATTGCATATCGATGGTACACAGCTGTCGGCCGATGCTGTGGTGCTTGCTGCCGGCATTGAAAGCGCACAGCTGCTCAGGTCACTTGGCATCAATATCCCGCTCTACCCGGTCAAGGGTTACTCGGCGACGGCACCGATCAGGAACTTCGACCAGGCACCACAGGCTGCATTGTTTGATGAGGCATACAAGGTCGCAATTACGCGCCTTGGAAATCGTATTCGCATTGCCGGTATCGCGGAAATCGGGCATCGGGATATGGAAATACGAGAACATGCCATACGCACCTTGATAAAAGTGGGTAACGACTGGTTCCCAGACGCTGCAAGTTATGCAAAAGCCAATTTCTGGTCCGGTATCCAGCCGATGTTACCCGACGGCTCGCCGCTGCTGGGCGCTACCTCTGTTCGAAATGTCTACGTCAATATCGGCCATGGCTCCACCGGGTGGGCAATGGCGACCGGCGCCGGCAAAATAGTCGCCGATATCATTTCCGGTTATGCACCGGAGATCGACATGGACGGACTTACGCTGGCACGCTATGGATAAGCTCGATTGCGTCGTCATTGGCGCTGGCGTAGTGGGCCTTGCAGTAGCAAGAGCACTTGCCTTGGGTGGACGCGAAGTATTTGTGATTGAAAAACATGCTGCGATCGGCATGGAGACCAGCTCACGCAATAGTGAGGTGATTCATGCAGGCCTTTATTACCCGACCGGCAGTCTGAAAGCTGGCTTGTGTGTCGATGGCCGGGATATGCTTTACGCTTACTGCAATGAGCGCGGCATTGCCCATAAACGCTGCGGCAAGCTGGTTATCGCCACCTCAGACGCGCAACTGGATAAATTGTCCACGATTCATGCGCAGGCCCACGCAAACGGGTGCACAGAGGTTGCCCGTTTATCTGCTGAAGAAGTAAAAGAACTGGAGCCGGCGCTATCCTGCATCGCTGCCCTCTCCTCGCCAAACACAGGCATCATTGATACGCATGCCTACATGCTGGCACTGCAGGCAGACGCAGAAAATGCACACGCCTTATTCGCGTTCGACAGCAAAGTTATTGGTGGTTGTGCCACTCGGGATGGAATCTTGTTGCGCGTCCGTTCAGGGGGCAACACGGAAACCGAACTGATAAGCAGGACTGTGATTAACTGTGGCGGACTATGGGCTCCGCACAATGTCCAGCTGATTGACGGGCTGGACAGAAGCGGCATGCCAAAGCCTTATTTCGCAAAGGGAAACTACTATTCGCTGGGGGGCAAATCGCCTTTTTCGAGACTGATCTATCCTGTTCCCGAGGACGGCGGCCTAGGGGTGCATCTGACGCTCGATCTCGGTGGGCAAGCCCGGTTCGGCCCGGACGTAGAATGGTTAAGTAATGCGGGAACCGATATTGACTACACTGTTGATCCAGGCAGGGCCGAAAAGTTTTATCGTGAAATCCGCGCATACTGGCCGGGGTTGCCCGACGCGGCGTTACAACCAGCATACGCTGGGGTACGCCCAAAAATCAGCGGACCCAATTCTGCTGCCGCAGACTTTCTGATTTCATCTCACGGCAATGCGCATTATCTCGGCCTGTATGGGATCGAGTCACCCGGTCTTACGGCTTCACTGGCCCTCGCTAAACATGTCGCCGGGCTCGTCCTGACTCTGTAGCCACGACAATCCCGGCGCAATACCGTGCGCAATTCTTAAGCAGCGACCAGGAAGTCAATTACGATTTCACCTGGTTCGCGCTTCACATATGCAATCTTGACACGCGAGCCAAAGAAGCCATTGATCTGCGAAAGCAGCGGTAAGGGATCATGGTCATTACAAAAACGCATCGTCTCTCCCGGCTCCAGCGCATCCAGTGCACCAAAGATTGCAGCATGCCGGAAGCGTTTGGC
>DATFAZ010000124.1:0-3347 GCA_035254105.1 Noviherbaspirillum sp.
CGCCAAAACCTGAAAGCACATAAGAAAGAGTCATGTCACCTCACGCAAACGAGTGGGAATCGTAATAAACTTGACCCTTATTCCAAACTACTTAGTATTTATTTGCTTATATGCCTATCAGGCATAAACAAGAAGAAAAAACGCATTAGCAGAAAGCCAAGGGGAAAAGATGAACCTCCATCAACTTCGTTTTGTGCGGGAAGCCGTCCGCCAGAACTTCAATCTGACCGAGGCCGCAAAAGCGCTATACACCTCGCAACCGGGTGTTTCCAAGGCCATCATCGAACTGGAGGAAGAACTGGGCGTGGACATTTTTACGCGCCATGGCAAGCGTATCCGCGGCCTGACCGAACCGGGCCGGGCCGTGCTGCGGTCGGTCGAGCTGATCATGCAGGAAATTGACGGCCTGAAGCAGATCGGCAAGGAATTTGCGGCGCAGGACAGCGGCAGCTTTACCATCGCCACCACCCACACCCAGGCGCGTTATGCACTCCCCAAAGTGGTGCAGGCGTTCACGCAGAAATTCCCGAAGGTGCGCTTGTCTTTATTGCAAGGGAATCCGAAGCAGGTGGCCGAAATGGTCCTGAAGGATCAGGCCGACCTCGCCATTGCGACCGAAGCCATTGCCAACATGGACGGACTGATCAGCGTGCCGTGCTATCAATGGGAGCACGTGGTGGTGGTGCCGCATGACCATCCCTTGCTCAAATCCAAAACGATTACTCTGGAGGAGATTGCGACCTACCCGCTCATCACCTATGATGCCGCGTTCACCGGCAGGGCAAAGATCGACCACGCGTTTGCCATTCGCGAGCTGAAGCCGGACATCCTGCTGGAAGCGATCGACGCCGACGTGATCAAGACCTATGTCGAACTCGGCATGGGCGTGGGCATCATCGCGGGAATGGCATTCGACGCCGAGCGCGACAAGGGACTGGAGGCCATCTCGGTGGGTCACCTGTTCGGGTCCAATGCGTCGCGCGTGGCACTCAAGCAAGGAGCGTACTTGCGCAGTTACGTATATAGTTTCATCGAATTGCTCAATCCGACGCTCAACCGCAGGCTGATCGAACAACTCATGAGCGGCGCGAAGGACAGCTACGAGCTGTGACGCGCGGCAGACCCAACAACACTCTCACTATTCTTCATGGAAGCTTTTCTCGTCTCCACCGGTATCGTCGCGCTCGCTGAAATGGGTGACAAGACGCAATTATTGTCGCTTTTGCTTGCAGCCAAATTCCGTCGTCCCGTTCCCATCATCCTCGGCATTCTCGTCGCCACCGCCTTGAATCACGCGGGCGCGGGTGCCGTCGGCAGCTGGATTACCGAATTGGTCGGCCAGGATGTGCTGCGCTGGATTCTTGGCGTGTCGTTCATTGCCATGGCGGTATGGACACTGATTCCGGACGAACTGGATGAAGTCGAAGCCAAGCACTCGCGCTTCGGCGTGTTCGGCGCGACGGTACTGGCATTTTTCCTGGCTGAAATGGGTGACAAGACGCAGGTGGCGACGATTGCGCTCGCGGCCAAGTATTCATCCCTGTTTGCGGTAGTCGCCGGCACCACGCTCGGCATGATGATCGCGAATGTGCCGGCAGTGCTGCTGGGGGACAAAATCACAAAAATGGTATCGCTGAAAGTGGTGCATGCGATTGCGGCGGTGATATTTGCGGTCCTTGGCGTGCTGACCTTGCTGAACGTCGGCAGTCTGCTGTAATTCATCAGCAGGTGGCGGCTCGCCATCCGGGAATGATTCTGCCGGCAAGTCAAACCAGATCTTTCGACAGGAGGCCCGGATGAAACTCGCTACTCTGAAAGATGGCACGCGCGACGGCCAGCTGGCAGTCGTGTCGCGCGACCTCAAAACCGCCCATATTGCCGACGGTATTGCGCTCACCTTGCAGCGCGCGCTGGATGACTGGCATTTCATCGCGCCGCAACTGGAACAGCTTTACGAGCGCTTGAACGAAGGCAGGACCCATCGCCACTTCGACTTTGATCCGACGCGTTGCATGGCGCCGCTGCCGCGCGCCTTCCAGTGGGCGGACGGTTCGGCTTACGTCAACCATGTCGAACTCGTGCGCCAGGCGCGCAACGCGGAAATGCCGGCCTCGTTCTGGCATGAACCCTTGATGTATCAGGGCGGATCCGATGACTTTCTTGGGCCGACCGACGATATCCTGCTGGCATCGGAAGAGTGGGGCATTGATTTCGAGGGGGAAGTCGCCGTCATTACCGACGATGTACCGATGGGAACCAATGCAGCGCAGGCGGCATCCCATATCAGGCTGCTGATGCTGGTCAACGACGTCTCGCTGCGCAATCTCATTCCAGCCGAACTGGCAAAGGGTTTCGGCTTTTTCCAGTCGAAACCCGCCTCGAGTTTTTCGCCGGTTGCGGTCACGCCGGACGAGCTTGGCGAGGCATGGCAGGACGGCAAGGTGCATCTGCCCTTGCGGGTCACCTGGAACGGCGCCCTGGTCGGTCAGCCGAATGCCGGGGTGGATATGGTATTCAGCTTCCCGCAACTGATCGCGCACCTGGCGATGACGCGCAATGCGCGCGCCGGTTCCATCATTGGCTCAGGCACGGTGTCCAACAAGGATGCCCGCAAGGGCTACACCTGCATCGCGGAAAAACGTTGCCTGGAAATGATCGCCGACGGCGCAGCCAAAACACCGTTCATGCAATTCGGTGACACGATCCGCATCGAAATGCTGGATGCCAAGGGCAAATCGATTTTCGGCGCAATTGACCAGAAAGTTGCGCAAGGCGGAGCGCCAAAGGCGCGCCATTGAATCACGGAGGATGCCATGAGCACACTCGCAGCCACACCTGTCGGCCAGGCGGCCGCCATTCCCGCCGCTGTACCGATCAAGGGCTTGCATCATTTCGCCTATCGCTGCCGCGACGCGGAAGAAACGCGCCACTTTTACGAGGACATTCTCGGGCTGCCGCTGTTTCACTACATCCAGAAGGACGTGGTGCCGTCCACAGGCGAATTTTGCCCCTATGTGCATATTTTCTTTCGCATGACGGATGGATCCTGCCTCGCGTTCTTCGATCTCGGAGACAATGCCACCTGTGAGCCCTCTCCGAATACGCCGGCATGGGTCAACCATATCGCGTTGCGCGTCGCTACAATCGAGCAGCTGGAAGCGATGAAGACGCGTCTTGAGGCGAACGGGATCGAGGTGCTCGGCATTACCGATCACCGCGTCTTCAAATCGATTTACTTCTTCGATCCGAATGGCATCCGGCTGGAGTTGTGCGCGCAACTCGCATCCGATGCGCAAATGTTCGGCGAACAGCAAGGCATCCACGAAAAGCTTGCTGCGTGGACGAAA
>DATFAZ010000125.1:0-11441 GCA_035254105.1 Noviherbaspirillum sp.
GGTTGAAGAAGTTTGAGGAGCAGTTGCCGGATGCATTGATGATGCTTGCCGGCGGCCTGCGCGCAGGCGTCAGCCTCCCCACGGCGATTCAGCAACTGGTGGCCGAGTCCGAGCCGCCACTTTCCCAAGAGTTCACTCTGATGATGCGCGAGCAGCGCCTCGGCGTCACGCTGGAAGATTCTCTGGGCCACTTGGCAAGGCGAATCCCGACGCAGACCGTGATCCTGGTGGTCTCCGCCATGCGTATCGCCAATGAAACAGGCGGCAGCCTGGCAGAAACCCTAGAGCGGACATCCGCCACCATTCGTTCCAAATTCCAGATCGAAGGAAAGATCGATGCGCTGACCGCGCAAGGAAAGTTGCAAGCCTGGGTGGTTGGTTCATTGCCACTCGGGCTCATGGCCGTGTTGAACAAAATGGAGCCGGTCGCCATGGGGATGCTATGGCACACGCCGGTAGGCTGGGCCACCTTGGGCGTGATCGCTTTCCTTGAAATCATGGGAATCTGGTTGATCCGGCGAATCATCGCCATTGACGTATAAATTGCGGGCAACTTTGGCCTCGATGTGAAACAGGACAGACCGACATGCAAACAGACTTTCGACTTATTCCGACCCTGGTAGCACTCGCGCTCGGGGTGAGCTTCGCCGCATTTACCTGGATTGCATCACGCGCGCTGAGCGATGTCCCGGAAGAGGATCGAATGTACCTCGACCCACCTCCTGTGGGGTTTCGCCTGGTGTGGTGGCCGATCCGCTGGTTGACGTTCTACTTTGGCGGGCTGCTTTCCGCAAGATACAAGCAGAGACTGCACCTCAAATTGCGTCGTGCTGGTTTGGAGTTTTGCCTCTCTCCTGAACAGTTCTTTGCGAGCAGGATCATTTGCGCAGCCATTGCGACTCTGGTTGCGTTGTGGATGACCACGACGTTCAATTTTCGACCGTGGGTAGGCATGTTTTGTCTTGCGCTGCTTGGATTTTCCTATCCCGGCATATGGCTGGCAGATCGTCTCGCATTTCGGCGACGTGATTTGCTCAAATCGTTACCGTTTTTTCTCGACATCATCACGCTCTGCGTGGAGGCCGGCCTCAATCTGCAAGGTGCGATGAATCAGGCAGTGCTACGCGGGCCGAAGGGAGTGATGCGAGATGAAATACAAAAGGTATTACGTGATGCGCGCGCCGGCAAGCAACGTGCCGAAGCAATGCGCGCCATGGCTGAAAGGCTCGGCGAGGCGGCAATTACCAATCTCGTGACATCGTTGATTCAGGCGGAAAGCGTCGGTATGAACCTCGGCCCGGTTCTGCGCGCCCAGGCAGAACAACGGCGCAGCGAACGATTTCTGCGTGCCGAAAAGCTCGCCATGGAAGCGCCGGTCAAGATGCTCCTGCCGCTGATCGCCTTCATCTTTCCCTGCACATTCATTGTGCTCGGATTCCCGATCGTGATGAAGCTCATGACAATCGGTCTTTAACAGTTTGGGAGCGACGAACATGCTGTTTTTGCTGTTGATCTATGCATTGGGCATTGCGGCTGGCGCCTACATGTTCCTTATCGGTATTCGACTCAAGTATTTCAAAGACTTCCGGTCGGTGCTGCGTCTTGCCCGCTTGTCTCGCGCACCCGCGGCCGCAGCCTGGTTCGGGTACTCGCTTATGTATGGAGGGACAGGAATCACCTTAGGCACATTATTGATTCTCCTGGGATGCCGTAATGCTGCCGAATTGCTGACCTACCTGGTCGGGCTAACGCTATTGCCGTTGCTTGTCATCGGACGCATTCGTTTTTCAAGAACCGCACATTGAATGGGTCACGCCTGATTCGATCAGACGTTAATTAATGAACATGCCACTGAACGCAGCCATGGAAGAAGAACGCCTGTCATTGCGTATCGCCAGAACTTTTTTCCAGAGATTGGCTGGCCTGCTTTTTCGGCCACGCTTGCAGGCAAATGAAATGTTGCTCATCCCGGGCTGCAACAGCGTGCACATGATTGGGATGCGTTACGCCATCGATCTGGTGTATCTCGATCGGCATGGTCTCATCATGAAATGCGTGCCACGCTTGCGCCCGTTTGGCCTGTCGATATGTGCCAAGGCATGGGCGGCACTGGAAATGGCCGAAGGAACCATTGCGCGCTTGCGGCTTGAGGCAGGCCAGGCCCTGTCAATGCTCGCGTTACTCGGTAACGGACAACCGGATCTGCGCGAGATATCGATCGCACTTTCCGTGTTTCTTGGAACCTGCAACGCACCTGATGCGCCCGCTGTGGATGTCCCCTCCGTCGCGCCATCGACAACCAGCCCGGGAGTGCTGCGCCGGCAGTCTGGCGCAGCCATGCTGGAGTTCGTGGTGGCGGCGCCCGCATTGATGTTAATAGGCCTGGGAATCGTCCAGTACGGCCTGTTGTTCTTCGCCAAGAACAACATCAACTACGCGACATTCGAAGCGGCGCGGGCAGGAGCAGTTGCCAATGCCAATCTGGACAAGGTTCTCGGAGCTTATAAAAAGGCCCTGATCCCGCTCTATGGCGGCGGCAGGAATACGGCCGAGTTGCAAGAGTCTTACGACAAGGTTCAACAGGACATGACCGGCGAGACATTGAAGGTCGAGTTGTTGAACCCCACCAAGGAAAGTTTCGACGATTGGAATGCCAAGGGGCTGCAGGATGACAAGGCGGTCGGCAACGGAAAGCGTGTGATTCCCGTGTTGATGCAAAATTTCCCGCAGGCGCTGAACAGCTACCAAATGACCAGGGATCCGAAATCCATCGGGCCGACTTCGGGCCAGACGCTGGCAGACGCAAGCCTGATCAAGGTGCGTGTCGTTCACGGCTACGAGCCGAAGATCCCGTTTATCGGAAAAATGATGGCCTACGTGGCCGGATACAACGAAACCGATCAATTCAAAAAACAGATCTACGACGCGGGTCGCATTCCGATTGTCAGTCACGTGACGATGCAAATGCAGTCCAATGCCATCGAATCGACCACGGTGTCTTCTCCCGGCATGGGAAATAACGGGTCGCCCGTCGACCCCGGCCCTGCGGAAGAGGGGGGCAACGATCCTCCGTGCACTGGCACCTTTTGCAGTCCCCAGGCATGTGACCCTGCGACCGACCCGAACTGCAACCCGACTCCGCCGCACGATTTATGCCCCAAGGAGACCAAAGGCTGAAGCGCGGATATGGAACCTTCAAACGTTTTGCGCCGCCGGATAAGTGCAGCGCCTGTCTTTAACAACCTGTCGTCATACCAACCCATGCCACCACGCCCGCTTTCCCGGTTTGTTCGTCGCCCCGCAGTCCGCACCATCATTGCCCTTCTGACGCTGCTGCCGCAAATTTCCGCCCATGGCGGCTTGCTTGATCAGATTGGCGGGACGCAGAACAGCGGTTGCGGCGTGACCATGAGTTGCACGCCGGGCGGCAACACACCCGGCGGCCCCTTTCCCGGCACCACGCCGGGCGGCCCGGCCGCCTGCACGCCCAGCGCTAACGGCAGCACCTGCGGCGGGAGCAGCGGCACCGCAAGCCAGAGCGGACAAGGCGGCGTCGATGTCGGCGCCGGCAATCCCATCAACCTCATCACCGGCAACAAGTATCAACAGGAGGTTGACCTGCCGCCGCTGCCCGGCACACTCGGCATCGAGATCGTCCGTCATTACAACAGCCTTAGCCGGGATGCGGGCCAGCTTGGCTGGAACTGGAAACTGAGCTACGAAACCGATCTCTATCCCGGCCCAACCTCTCTGCAAGTGCTGCAGGCCGACGGCCGTCGCATCATCTTCAGCCGCGACCCGAAGAACCCCAGCTTGTGCCAGAGCGCCAATCCGGCCGATGGCAAGATCGACGTCAGGAAGAATGCACGCGGTCAGGAAGAATTCACCTGGACCTGGAACAACGGCAAGAAACTCGCCTTCAACGCGCACGGCAAGCTCGACGCCATCACCGCCCCCGAAGGCCAAGTACTGACCCTGCAGCGCGGCCTCAAGGGTGAACTGCTCAGCGTGACCGACCCGCAGCACCGCAGCCTCGTCATGCGCTACGGCACCGATCCGCAAGGCTGGCGCGGCATCGTCGCCATCGAAAGCCCGGTCGGCCGCTTTCTGTATTCGCAGACCCTCCAAGGCAAGGGCATCGGCAACCTCGCCCAGGTCAAATACCCAGGTGGAGCGGTAACCCGTTCCTACCACTACAGCGATGCCGAACCGCAGACGCGGCAAGAGCCGGACAAGGAAGGCAAGAGCCATGACATCAGCTACCTGCACCCGAACCCGCACCTGCTGACCGGCATCAGCGTGCAAGGCACCGGCAGCGACGGCAAGGCCGTGGCGCAGCGCATCGCCACCTGGGGCTACCACCTCAACGGCAAGGCGATCCTGTCCACCCATGCCGACAACGTCGACAAGGTCACGCTCGACTACAGCGAAGGCGACAGGACGGTGCTGACCAACAGCCTGGGACAGAAGACGGTGTACCGTCACGCCATTGTCGCCGGCGAATACCGGCTGCTGGAAGCGATCGGTCCGGGTTGCGCGTTGTGCGGGCAGACCAATGTGCGCTACAGCTGGGACAGCAACGGGCAACTGGTGATGGTCACCAGGCTCGGCGAGGACAAGCAGGCCATGCCGCGCGACTCGGTGCGCTATGCATATGACAAGCTGGGGCGCCTGACCTGGCAGGCACGACGCAGCTACGACCTCAAGACAGGCAAGCCGGTCGGGCCGTGGCAATGGACGCAACGCTACGAATACGAGGGTGATGCGATGCAGCCGGTGCTCATGGCCCGGCCCAGCGTTGTTCCGGGCAAGGAATATCTGACAAAAATTGTTTACGGCAAGAGTGATGCGACACGCAATCTGCCCGTACAGATTACCGAGAACGGTTATGTACCGTCGATGGACGGAAAAAGCGTCGCTGAACAAATCAGCCGTACCACCCGCTATCGCTATAACTTGAACGGTCAGCGTATTGACACCGACGGTCCGTTGAGCAATGCCAAGGAAAAGCCGGGCCCGGACAATAGTGATATTACGCGTGAAGAATACGACCAGGACACCAAACTTGCTACTCGCATCATTGCGCCTGGCAATGTCATCACCGAAGTGCTCGAGCGTGATGATGCCCTGCGGCCGGTCAAAGTTCGCACCAGCGATGGCCATAGCGTGCAGACGGTTACGCTGCGCTTGAACTGGCGCGGTCAACCGGAGGAAATCCGTATCGACGCGGCCCTGCTCAAGACGGGCTATAAACAAGTGGATCTAACGCAGGCAATCGATACGGCGACGCAAGAGGTGCGCGTGCTGCGTTACCAGTACGATGCGGAGGGACGCCCCACCGTCGTGACGCTTCCCGGCAATTTCGTCACACGTCTGCACTACGATGCCGCAGGTCGTCTCATCGATTGGATTCTTCCCGACGGCAGCCGCATCGCAAGGCAGCAGAACACGGAAGGACGCCTAGAGAGGCTCGCCGGCTTTGCCGACGCGCACGACAACACAACGGCGCTCACATCCGTTCAGTTGAAGTACGACGGCTTCAATCACATCAGCGAAGTACGCGATACGCTTGGCGTGCGTGGTCGATTCCAATACACCGGATTTGGGCAGATTGCCCAACTCACCAATGCACTAGACACATCCACCCAGTTCACCTACGACGACCACGGTTTGCTGCGCGTGCGCACCTTGGCTGCCGACACACCGGATGCAGCTTCACTGCAACTTGCCTATGACGAGCACGGGCAGCCAATCCGCATTGTCGATGCCAATCATGTCGCCACCGAACGCCGCTACGACGACTTTGGCCGCAAGATCGCCGAAATCAGCCCAGACCGCGGCATTCAGCTCTTTCGATATGACCCGGCCGGCCGCATCGTGGCAAGGATTGACGAAAGCCAGAGCGCCACCCGGTACCGGTACGATCATGCCAACCGGCTGATGGCGGTTGGCGCTGACAAGCAGCCCGAACTGGTGCAGTACCGATACGACGGCATGCGTCTGGCCGAAGTGATCGGCACGACAGACGGCAAAGCCGAGCATGCCGTGGAACGCATGCAATACCTGTACGACGCCTGGGGCCAGGTGACCATGGAAACCCGCTGGCTGGCCCAATCGGATGCGGCGCTGCCTGCATCACAAAAAAACGCTCCTGACGGCCTCACCTTTGTCACGCGCAACGGCTACGACCAAATCGGGCGACTGCAATGGCAGGTGCTGCCCGACGGTCACAGGCTAGGCTATCGCTACACCGCGATGGACGCTGCCGCCGGCAAGCACAACAGCAAGTCGGGACAACTAAGTGCGATCCTGTTTGACGATCAGGTCGTCGTCAGCGACATTGAACAAAGCGCGCTAACAGGTGTAACTGGTTATCTCAACGGCAACGGCATCCGGCAACAGATCAAGATCGATAACCGGGGCCGCATCGAGCAGCTGCAGATCATTGCGCAAGGCAACAACGCCAATCAACGCTGGTGGCAGCGTATCAAGGGATGGTTTGCCGAGCGCCGCGACGCAACAGAACAGACCATTTACAGCCAATTCAACCGTTACGATGCAGCCGACCGGCTCATTGGCATCACCCGCAGCCGCCTCAATCCCGGGACAGGCATGCTTGCGCAACCCGTTCAGGAATACTACGAATATGATCATCAGGACCGCCTGACGCAGATGGAGACGGAACACGGCAGCGTGACCCACCTGCGATACGACCGTGGCGGCAACCGCATCGGAGAATCGATACAGCCGACCACGGTATTGCACACGAATGCGGCACCGGGTGCGGAAGTACGCGGCATCAGGGAATACACCTATCGCTACACATTCGGCACTAACCGTTTGACAGCTGTAACGCAGTCAGCGCAGGGCGATATTGCGGCAATGAGCGTCCCCCTTCACTCCCATGATGTTGCGCAACTAATTCGTGCGGCCTGGTTTTACCATCCGACCGGTGTGCCGCTGGCGCAACTGCAACTCGCCAAAGCCGCCAGCGGTCCAGACGGAAACACTACCACCGGCAGTCGGCGCATCATTTACAACAGCCTCAGGAGGCCGATCGCCGTCCACGATGAGCACAACCGGCTGATTGCCCGCTATCGCTACAACCTGCAAGGCGAGCGCATCGCGAAGACCGTTTACACATACAGCGACACCCCCACTCTCCGGCGTGCGGCAATCGACCAGCAGTACGGCAAGCAAACAAGGGAGGAAAACACCACCTACAACCTGTACCGCAACCAACGCTTGGCCGCCGAAGCCGATGCACAAGGCCATATCATTGCCCATTACATTTACCTCGCCGGCCGACCAGTCGCGAAAATTGAAATGACGCCGAACACCGGCTGGATGCACGTGCTATGGAAGTCTGTGGTGACGCTGGGTGGAACAAGGCCTGACGGCGAACCGGATGCGGCAGACAGCGTGGCAGCAGTCTATGCGATTCATACCGATCATCTTGGCAC
The DNA here is from genome assembly GCA_035254105.1 of Noviherbaspirillum sp. GTDB lineage: Bacteria > Pseudomonadota > Gammaproteobacteria > Burkholderiales > Burkholderiaceae_D > Noviherbaspirillum. Next base: position 7,464 of record DATFAZ010000125.1, read on the forward strand.
ACCGCAAGTGGTGACCGATGCTGGTCAGCGTGTGGTGTGGCAAGCCGAGACGGATGCATTCGGCAAGGCGCAAGTCACCTATGCCGCGATGCAGACTACAACCGGTGAGGCAGGCAAGGCGTTCGAGCTGAACCTGCGTCTGCCGGGGCAAGTGTATGACCGGGAGACGGGGCTGCATTACAACTACTACCGCGACTATGACCCGAGCCAGGGTCGCTATACCACACCGGACCCGATGGGACTGGGTGGCGGGATGAATCCATATGCGTATGTGGCGAATAATCCGTTGACGAATATCGATCCTCTGGGGTTGTATCAGAGTGACATCCATTACTACATGACGTTCTTTCTGGCAATGGCTGCCGGTGTCGATTACAGCGATGCGCGCACGATTGCGCTGGCAACACAGTATGTGGATAACAACCCGCAAACCCGACCGTTGGACGACTCCACCCTCTTTACCACGATGCTTAGCCCTCTCTGGAACCAGAATCAATTGGCGAGGTATCACTTCGTTTTATGGGAGACAGGAAGCGATGGACAGACCGTCTTCAGCGGCAGCACAGACATTACTCAGCACAGCAGCACTCAACTTGGGCAATTGATTGATGCTTCACAAAAGGCGCCGACAAAATGTGCGCGTTTGCAGTTCTTTGGTGAATATTTGCACGCCTTTGAAGACACCTTCGCGCACAGGGATAGGAACAATGTGCCATATGGCGTGAACAACGGCTTCGGGCATGGCTTATCGGCAGGTTCCAATCCCGACTACACCTATGATGACGCACCGGATGTCACCGGTCCCTTGTCCTGGCATGTGCGTGCAGAACGGACTCTCAAGATGGAGGAAGAGGTGTTCGATCAGCTCAAGAATCTATATGGCGATAATACCAAGGCCAGGAGTTGGGAGGAGGTGAAGGTGGTGGTGGAGCAGTTCAATAAATTCAAGGAAAGTGAAGGTGATGAAAAGAATTTTACGAAGAAATTTAACCTTTTAAATGAAACTCTTAACCAGATCGGGTGGGAATATAAAGCAATCAATGCTGATGGCACGATGCGGGATATCGATTTGTTTATTGAGGATAAATATGACAAGAACCGGGCAGCAACAAACCGTGACAAGTACTTGTGCGACAAGAACAACACGCGGTTAAGACCGATGGATTATCCGGGGACGATCCTACCTGAAACGGAGTGCCCGAAATGAAGATCGGAATTATGTTATTCATCGTATCTTCGATGGCAGTTTCGATTCTGACGTTGGCTCAAGAGAATTGCCGCGTACTCCGGACCACGGATCCGAAAACGGATGTTTGGATTACCGCAGAGAATATCAAGGAATCTGGAGAATATTGTCTTTCGCATGACATCGAAGCTCCACGTGTATATGGAGTTTTTGGAGAGCGAGGATTTCCCAATAGCGAAATGCTGCGTATTGAGGCATCTGATGTCGTATTTGACTTACACGAACATGCGATGAATGTAGAAGCAGTTGGGATGGTGGGGATAAGTGCTGGAGATTGGAAAAAACCACCATCGCAAAAAAGGATCACCATTCGGAATGGAATAGTTAGAAGCCGAACTCGGACTGCAATTGCATTCAACGCTCCCGACGGAAGTTTGATTTCGGATTTCGCAATTCATGAGGATCAGGCGTTTGCAACAAAGAAATTTCGGGGAATTTTAGAAAAATTGCCAAAAAGTGCGCGTGATTATGAAAGAACGAACTATTTAGTGGAGAGAATGCGAGTTCAATCGGAGGGAATTAACACTAGTCATATTTGCCCATACTGTAAGTCCGTTAGCATGAAAGGAGCCGCTAATATAATCCGTAACAGCACCATTGAAGTAACCGACGGCCATGCGGCAATCTACCTATTTGGCCCAAATCAACTCATCGAAAACAACATCATCATCTTCAAGGGAAAAGCAGCCGTAGAAAGTGCCGCCGCCATCAAGCTGCACCAAGCGGACGGCACCATCATCCGCAACAACGACATCATTATCGAAAGCACAGGCGATGAGGCACCCAAGGCAGCAATTTCCCTCATTGACAGCAAAAATGTCATCGCCGAAAACAATCGAATTTACGGCATCAAAGCGCTGGCGCATGCCTGGGACGACAAGAGCTCGCTGATCGATCGCAATAACGAATTTCGTTCGATGTTGCGACGGCCATGGCCCAGCGCAGAGCCAGGTGTTAGGCCATAAACAAATTGAAAAAATCCTGCGGAAGCCAAGCCATTCGATTCGTCCCGGACCGGCTCCTTCTGCAGCGAAAGGTCGGACGCGTGTCTGCAATCCTGCGAAGGACATTAATTGCAACCTCGGCCCAGCGTTTGGCTGCCGAAGCTGATGCGCAAGGCCGCATTGTCGCGCATTACATGTATTTCAGAGATCGCCCGGTGACAAAAACAGAAATGACGCCTACCACCGCTTGGATACACAAGCCGTGGAAGGCAACCACCACGCTGCGAGGAATGGCGGCGGCCTCCCAATCGTTATGAAATTCATCGCCACAGAATATAAGAAAGGAAAAAATACCATGCGAATAAAAATCATCCGCCACACGTTTCAGATGCTGGCGCTGCTAACTTGTCTGGGCATGACAAGCGCATCCGCGCAAAATTTTGGTGGACTGCTGAAAGGAATCATCCAGGCAAAGACCGGCCTGCAAGCGCAATCCGGCGACCTCCTCGATGTCATCAAGTCGGTATCCGATGTCTCGTTTGGACAAATCGTCGGCGGCGCACAAGCCCCGCAGGACGCAGCAGGCAAAGTCATTTTGTATCGCACATCCTGGTGCGGCTACTGCAAACGTGCGGCCGCCTACATGCAGCAAAAAAATATTCCTTTCGTCGAACGCGACATCGAAACCAATAGCGCCTACAAGGCGGAATACCGTCTGCTTGGCGGCACAGGGCCGGTACCTTTCATGGTTTTTGGCAGAAAAACCATGCTTGGCTTTGCACCGGAGGCGGTTGACCAGAACTATGCAGAATTTCAACGTACGCAAGCGGCCGCCAATAGTCCATCGGTCAACCCACCGGTGACGCCCAATCAAACGGTGCATGCGGGTGTAGGCTTGCAAGCGGGCGATGCGCTGATCGGCAAGATTCCCGGTGTTCAGGTATATGTGCGCGCCAGTAAGACCAGCCCCAGATTGCTGGCGCTGGGTAAGGGTGAAGAAGTGATCTACATGGGCGAGGAGCGGGAGGGGTTCTTTCGCGTGACGTCGCCCCAGGGTGAAGGCTGGATCGACAAATTGCTTGCCAAAAAGCCTTGAATACGCCCCGATGGACGCTGCCGCCAACAAGCACAACGGCAAGCCGGAGCAACTGACAGCAACCTGTTTGACAATCAGGTTGCTGTCAGCGACACCGAGCGGCGCACACGTTCTGAGTATAAATTTTCCAGCTAGCGCGCCAGCCCCGGATAAAGTCTGGACGCAATGGCCAGAAGCACGACGAAGGTCAACATCATCACGCTGAAACTTGTGCTTTGAGCGTAGGCGCTCCTTCCGCCGACGATCATCACGCCGCGCAATGCGTCCACCAGATAGGTCAGCGGGTTGAATGCGGCAATCGATCTCAGCCAGGCCGGCATCAGCTCCAGCGGATAGATTGCATTCGACGCGAAAAACAAGGGCATCGTGAGCACCTGGCCGATACCCATGAACCGTTCACGCGTCTTGACGATGCAGGCGATGACCAGCGAGAACGTCGAGAAAATGCATGACCCGAGAAACACGGCGGCGGCCATGGTGAGTATCTGCTTCAACTCCCAACGCACGGCCACGCTCAGGGCAATCGCCACGAGATAGACCACGGTTGCCTGCACCAGCCCCCTCAAGCCCGCTGCCAGCGCCTTGCCGAGCACCAGCGCGCTGCGGTGCGCCGGGGTGACCAGCAGCTTGTGGACGATGCCCAGATCACGCTCCCAAATGATCGCGATGCCATAGAAGATCGCACTGAAGAG
>DATFAZ010000126.1:0-20612 GCA_035254105.1 Noviherbaspirillum sp.
GGGTATTTTGTGATGAGCGTTTCCAAGGTCTTTTTAGCGGCTGGCTTTTCCTTGAGTTCCATCTGGCAGCTGGCAATGTTGAGTAAGGCGTCTGCTGCTTTGGGGCTATCAGGATATGTCTTTACTACTACCTGTTGTGCAGCGATGGCGTTACGGTAATCGCGTTGCGCATAATAGCTGTTGCCTAGCCAGTATTGCGCAGACGCGGCAAGGCCTGATTGTGGGTAGCGACGAGTGAAATCGTAGAACGCTGTGCCTGCGTTGCGGTAATCGCCTGCTTTGAAATAGGCGAGAGCGGCATCATAAGAACGTTGTTCGGCCTGCTCCACGCTGACTTCCTTGCCATCGATCGTGACTTGTTGGGGTTCCAGCTTGCGCAGCCGGTTATCCAAGTCAACGTAGAAATCCTTCTGACGTTTTTGCGCATTGGCTAATTCATTGGTCAGAACCTCGATCTGACCGCGCAGCCGGGCGATTTCCTGTCGCAACTGTTCGTTCTGATTGTTGAGATCGAAATTGTTGCTTTTATCGGCCTTGGCATTGATCTCACTTTGCATATTGTCGAGTCGGGCGCGGATGTCGATAATTGCCCTGCGCGCCTCATCATCCTCAAACAGTGCAGCCTGTGCCTGCAGAGGTGCAAAAGAAAATGCGGCCATGATGGCCGCAGCGAGTGATGCTTGAATGGTCTTGTTCATGCTTACTCCTGAACTTTACGGAAACGAAGGAGTGTTTCCGTCTTGAGACTCCACTCTTCGACACAATGGCCGAAGAGGGCAGAAGGTGAGTTTGGGAACCGCCCTCACCTAAGCATAGTGCTTATTGGTAGACGATATCGGCGCGGCGGTTTTCAGCCCAGGATGCCTCATCGCTGCCGGTTGCCTTCGGCTTTTCTTCACCGAAAGAAACGGCTTCCATCTGTGCTTCGGATACACCCAGTACGGACAGCGATTTGCGCACTGCTTCTGCACGTTTCTGACCTAATGCCAGATTGTATTCACGACCACCACGCTCGTCGGTGTTGCCAGCGACGACAATCTTGCGGCCTTTGTTTGCAGACAGATATTTTGCGTGTGCTTCTACGACCGGCTTGAACTCATCCTTGACGATGAAGCTGTCGAAATCGAAGTAGACGCTGCGCTTTGCAAGAACGCCTTTCGGATCGTTCAGAGGATCGGTCGAGCCGGTGGTGACCGGGGCGACAGTGCGTGAATCGGCAGTCGTCGTGGAACGTTCTTCAACTTTTGCTTTGTCGTCCAGCTTGACCGACGAACCGCAAGCGGCCAATCCCAGCACGCTGGAAAGAATGAGGGCTAAAGTCGTGGTATTACGCATTCAAAGTTCTCCTTGTTAAAAAGTAAAAATATTTCCGCGAATCCATATTATTTCATGAAAGGGCCCCAAGTGGGTTCCCTAATGTCGCCCGCTTGGGGTGTCAAGCGATATTTGACGCGACCATCGACCGAGACGACTGCAAGGGCATCGCGGCGGCCTGACTCGGTGGCATACATGATGTACTTGCCATTCGGCGCAAAACTGGGCGATTCGTCCGTCGTGGTGTCGGATAGACGAAGTTCCTGACCACTTGCCAGATCGAGCGTATACAACTGGAAACGACCTTCGCGGCGTGAAATAAATGCCAGCGTCTTGCCGTCAGGAGAAACGCGAGGGCTGATGTTGTAGCTTCCGTTGAAGGTTATGCGCTGAGCTTCGCCGCCATTCACGCTCATTCGGTAGATCTGCGGGCCACCGCTGCGGTCACTGGTGAAATAAATATATTGGCCATCGGCGGAAAACTGCGGTTCGGTCTCGATACCGCTGGTATTGGTCAACTGACGCAGGCCGGTGCCATCCGCATTAGTAATATAAACTTGCGTGAAACCATTGCGTGACAAGGCCAGCGCCAGCCTGCGGCCATCTGGCGACCATGATGGCGCCGAGTTGCTGCCTTTGTAATTGGCGATGATGGTGCGCTGGCTTTTAGTCAGGTCCTGCACATAGACCACCGGCTTTTTATGTTCAAACGACACATAGGCGACTTTGGTGCCATCAGGTGACCATGCTGGCGAAATAATCGGCTCGTTCGAGCGCAAGGCTACCTGCGTGCCTTCACCATCAGCATCGGCAACCTCCAGTCGATATTCACGGCCAGCCTTGGTGACATAAGCGATGCGCGTAGAGAAGGCTCCACGCACGCCAATCAGCTTTTCATAGATGTCGTCGGCGATTTTGTGTGCCGCCACGCGCATGCGGTCCTGGCCTGCGACCTGGCCAAAGCCGGAAATGTTGGACGATTTCATTGTGTCCAGCAGCCGGTAACGCACATCGAAGCGACCATCGGCCAGACGCTGCACGCTACCAACCACTAACGCATCCGCACCTTTCGATTTCCACTCGCCGTAATTCAATGGAGTGGTCTCCGACATAGCGTTCCCCGTGTCGATAATCCGGAAGAAGCCGCTGTTCGCCAAGTCGGACTTGATGATTGCCGTTATCTGCTGGGGAGCTATGTTCTCGCCTACAAAGCCGGCGATCGCAATCGGGATCTGTGTTGCTCCCACCCCGGAGGTTTCAACACGCAATTGTGCATGCACTGCTCCGGTAAAGAGCAGCAGGAGCAAAACAAATCCGCGTAAAAAGAGATTTTCTATCATGATCGCTTAATTAGTCTTTCGGTTTGTGAGTTCCAATGAAACTTGAAGGCACGCTGCCGTTGGTGTCTCTCGGGAAGGGCTGCGATTTTTCGATCGCTCTCGCGACCGCGTCATCGAAGCCCGGCAGGCCAGATGAACGAATCTTGCGCATACCGGCAACAGAGCCGTCGGGCAGCAACCTTACCTCATACTCTACAGGCGGATTTCCCTGCAGACCTTCCGGAACGATGAAGGTAATGTTCGACTTGATCTTCGCACCAATTCTATTCGCATATTCTGCGCTGGCACGGCCACCTTGCGCTTTTGGTGCGTCGCCACTGCCACCGGTGCCGGCAAGACGACGCATGTCTTCTTCGCGCATCTTCGCAAGCATTTTCTTGTCGGCTTCTTCCTGCTTGCGCTTCTTCTCCGCCAGTTCCTTTTTTTCCTTTTCGGCTTTTTCCTTCTCCGCTTTTTCTGCTTCCCGCCGTTTTTCTTCTTCCTGTTTGAGTTTCGCCAGTTTCAGGTCTTCAAGGCGCTTTTTCTCTTCCAGTGCCTTGCGCTTCTTTTCTTGCTCCAGTGCGATGTCCGGCTTAATGACGGGCGGTGGTTCGACTACTTTTGGCTTGGGTGGTTCTTGGACAACAGGTTCCGGTTGCGGTGTCTTGACCGGTTTGGGCGGTGATGGTTCTGGCAGCGGCGCTGCTTCGCGCGGCTGCGGATCCCATACCTCGGCTTCGATCGTGGCTGGCGTATTGCTTTGCCATTGCACACCAATCCACAGAAAGGCGAGCAGTGCGGCATGGACGAGTGCCGCAAGCGTTAACGCGCGTCCGAGCCCGGGCTCCTTCGGAACGGTGTACTGAGATGCGCCAGTCATTGCTTGGTCGCCAGCCCCACGCGGTTGATGCCGATCTTCTTCGCTTCGGAAATTACCTGGATCACATCATCGTATCGGATGTCCTTGTCGGCCGAGATCATCACCGCCAACTCCGGATTGGCGTCATGCATGGTGCGCAGTTTCTGTACCAAGGCACTGCGACCGCCGACCTTCTCGGGCTGGCTTCCACTCTTTTGTCCGTTGATGCCGATTGTCGCGCTGGTGTCCGGCTGCAGCGAAATCTGGATGTATTCCGTTGGAGGCAGTGAGGACTTGGCTGCAGTCGGCAAATTGATCACCCCCGGATTGGTCAGTGGTGCGGCGACCATAAAGATCACCAGCAGCACCAGCATCACATCGATATACGGCACAACATTAATTTCTGATTTGAACTTGCGGCCGCGTCCGCCGCGCATCGAACTGAATGCCATTTATCGGGCCTGCCGTTGCAAGATATTGGAAAACTCTTCAATGAAGCTTTCGAAGCGAATCGCCAGACGGTCGATGTCATGCGAATAGCGGTTGTAAGCGACTACCGCCGGAATGGCGGCAAACAGACCGATTGCAGTGGCAATCAACGCTTCGGCGATGCCTGGCGCAACGGAAGCGAGCGTGGCCTGCTGCACATTGGCCAATCCGCGAAACGCATTCATGATGCCCCATACGGTGCCAAACAATCCGACATAAGGCGATACCGAACCGACCGATGCTAGGAAGGCAAGGTGTGATTCCAGCGCATCCATTTCGCGCTGATATGCGGCACGCATTGCGCGACGGGCGCCGTCGATCATGCCGTTCGGGTCGGTGCCTTTGCCTGCGAAAATAGCCTTGGCCTTGCCGAACTCGCCCATTCCGGCTTCAAAAATGCGTTCCAGCGCACCGCTATCGCCGCTGCTTCTGCGGCGGTTCGACGCGGCTTCTTCGTACAGCGTATTCAAATTGCCGCCCGACCAGAATGCGCGCTCGAATTCCTCGGTCTGGGTCTGTGCGCTCTTGATGGCAAACATTTTTCGAAAAATGTAGGTCCAGCTCATGATGGAGACCAGCAGGAGCAAGGCCATGACGAGCTGCACCAGCATCGAGGCATTGCCGATCAGGGAAATGAAGGAAAGATCTTGTGTGACAGTCATCTGTTTCTATACATTGAAAATGAATGGCGCTGCATTGTTGGAGCGCCGCGGAATGTTATGCGGGAAGTGGCCCTGTACTTTTTATACGCTCCAATACCTCATCCGGTATTGGACTCGGACGAAAGGTTCCGGTACTTACACAGCCAACCTTGATGCGTCCACTGGTAAGCAGTTGCGGCTTCGTGCCATTGACGCGCCACGCTTCCTGAATGAACTGAACCGAAGCGCGTCCTAGCCTTTCGACAACAACAGTGAGTTTCAGTTCATCATCTAATTTCGCAGGTGCATGATAATCCACCGCAGTGCTTTTGACGACGAACATCACATGATGGGTTTCTGATAATAATTGTTGTCCGATTCCCGCCGTGCGCAGCCATTCGGTCCGCGCGCGTTCAAAAAATTTCAGGTAGTTCGCGTAAAACACTACGCCACCCGTGTCGGTATCTTCGTAGTAAACCCGGGTCGGCCAGGCAAAATCAGCATTCATAAATCAGGCTAGGTATTGCGTTTGATAGCGAACGGCGAGAATCCCTGGCAGGTCGGCATCATCTCGATGTAATTAATATTTACATGCGAAGGCAGCATTGCAATCCAATAGGCAGTTTCAGCAATATCTGTTGCCGTCAGCGGCACTGTGCCTTCGTAGACTTTTGCCGCGGCAGCGTCGTCCTTGAGTCTCACATTGGAAAATTCGGTGCCGCCGCATAGGCCCGGCGCGATATTTGTTGCGCGTACGCCGGTGCCTACCAGGTCTGCGCGCAGATTGTGGGTGAACTGGTCCACAAAGGCCTTGGTTGCCCCGTAGACGTTTCCGCCCGGATAAGGGTAGGCGCCGGCGACCGAGCCGATATTAATGACGGTGCCTCGGCCGCGCGCCACCATCGCCGGCAGCAATGCACGGGTTATTGTGACCAAACCCTTGCAGTTGGTGTCGATCATCGTCTCCCATTCATCGAGTGACGCTTTGTGTGCCGGTTCGATGCCGAGCGCAAGGCCGGCGTTATTCACGAGGATATCGATTTCCGACCATTCTGCCGGCAAAGCGGCAAGCGCATTCGTGATCGAGCTTTTGTCCCGAACGTCCATCTCGATAGGAAGCAAGGCAGCACCCAGTTCGGCAGCAAGCTTGTCTAGGCGTTCTTTGCGGCGACCGGTAGCGATTACCTTGTGACCGTTTTGAGCGAATTTCCGCGCCATTTCGGCGCCAAAGCCGGATGTTGCTCCTGTAATCAAGACAATCATCATGATTTCCTTTTAATGGGGCGGTGAAGATGAGCAAAATTGTAGCCGAAAGGACGGCCATGCCGCAGACCATCCTTGCTGAATTCAAGTACCTAACTTACAATTTAGCTCCATTTCGTCTCACGTAACTGGCGAAAAACCGGGTCTGCAATTCCGGCTCAAGGTGGAAATCCACCGGGGAACGTGAGATATCCATAGCCGTTCGCCTGGGCAGCCCAAATGGAATGCACGACTGAGGCTGCCTGTCTTTTCCTTCGGCCCTCATTCGATTTAGGCAAACCCACTTTGCAACCTTAATCGATTGGAGTTTTTCATGTTCGCAAAAGACCACACCATTGCCAAAGTCGATCCCGAACTTTGGTCTGCCATCCAGCAGGAAAACAAGCGTCAGCAAGATCATATCGAGCTGATCGCTTCGGAGAACTACACCTCGCCAGCAGTGATGGAGGCACAAGGCTCGCAACTGACCAATAAGTATGCCGAGGGCTATCCCGGAAAACGCTACTATGGCGGCTGCGAATTTGTCGATATCGCTGAAACCCTGGCAATCAACCGCCTGAAAGAACTGTTCGGTGCGGAGGCTGCCAACGTACAGCCGAACTCCGGCTCGCAGGCTAACCAGGGCGTGTTCTTCGCCATGCTCAAGCCGGGCGATACCATCATGGGGATGTCGCTGGCCGAAGGCGGCCATCTGACGCACGGCATGGCTCTCAATATGTCCGGCAAATGGTTTAACGTCGTCTCCTACGGCCTGAACGACAAGGAAGAGATCGACTACGATGCAATGGAACGTCTTGCACACGAGAAGAAGCCGAAGCTGATTATTGCTGGCGCATCCGCTTATGCGCTGCGCATCGACTTCGAGCGTTTCGCCAAGGTGGCCAAGGATGTCGGAGCTTACTTCATGGTCGATATGGCGCACTATGCCGGCCTGATCGCTGCTGGTGTCTATCCGAACCCGGTGCCGTTCGCCGACTTTGTCACGTCGACGACGCACAAGTCCCTGCGCGGCCCGCGCGGCGGCGTAATCCTGATGAAGGCCGAGCACGAGAAGGCGATCAACTCCGCGATCTTCCCCGGCATCCAGGGCGGCCCGTTGATGCACGTCATCGCTGGCAAGGCTGTCGCGTTCAAGGAAGCGCTGTCGCCGGAATTCAAGGCGTATCAGCAGCAGGTCGTCAAGAATGCCGACGCACTAGCCAAGGCGCTCATCGCGCGCGGCCTGCGCATTGTGTCCGGTCGTACCGAATCGCATGTAATGCTGGTCGATTTGCGCGCCAAGAAAATCACCGGCAAGGAAGCTGAAGCGATCCTCGGTTCGGCTCACATGACCTGCAACAAAAATGCGATCCCGAATGATCCGGAAAAGCCGTTCGTCACCTCTGGCATCCGCCTCGGTAGTCCCGCAATGACTACGCGCGGCTTCAAGGAAGCGGAAGCGACCAAGGTTGGCAACCTGATTGCTGATGTGCTCGACAATCCGCATGACGCGGCGACCATCGAGCGCGTAAAGGCGGAAGTCAAGAAATTGACCGAAGCCTTCCCGGTATACGGCTGATAGAAACGACAAGCGCACCGTGCATGGGTCGATCAAGTGCACGGTGCGCTTTTGAACTATTCCGGGCTTCAGAAGGAAAATTGGTGATTTTGCAATTCTCCTGTTGTAGTATCCGGTGTGCCTGAATTTCGGCGGCATGATCCTGACCTCCAGACATCATTATGAAATGCCCTTTTTGTCACCATGAAGACACCCAGGTAATTGATACTCGCGTGTCCGAGGAAGGGGATACCATACGCCGTCGCCGTCGTTGTGCGCATTGTGACAAGCGATTTACCACGTATGAGCGCATCGAGCTTTCCATGCCTGTGGTGGTCAAGAAAAATGGTAGTCGTACCGAATACGACCCGGCCAAGTTGCGGGCCAGCCTGATGCTTGCACTTCGCAAGCGTCCGGTATCCGCAGAAGCAGTCGATGCGGCTATTCACCGCATTGAAGAAAAGCTCCTCTCCAGCGGTGCACGGGAAGTGATTTCCGGTCATGTCGGCGAGTTGGTGATGCGCGAATTGAAGCGCCTCGACAAGATTGCTTATATCCGCTTCGCCTCCGTCTACAAAAGTTTCGAGGACGTCGCTGAATTTCAGGACGCGATCGAAGAAGTCGGCAGCGAGCGCAAATCCCCGTCAAAGTAAAGTTCACCTGAAGAAGCAGGAAACAGCGATTTTTTTGCGTTCCAAATGTTGTCAAAAATATAATAAAACTCATTTCATGTGTATATCTAATAAAGCCGGTTTTTCATTGGTCGAGGTGCTTGTGTCGATGATCGTTCTGGCGTTTGGTGTAATTGGTGCGGCCGGCATGCAATTGGCGGCACTTCGAACTACCCAGCAGGCGGCTTTTCAGACATTTTCGCTGCAGCTGGCTGCCGAGATCGCCGATGCGATCAGGGCTAGTGAAAGACAGATGAGCGGTAATTGGGAAGTGAACCCTTTTGCGGGCATGAATTATCGAGCTATCGATGGAAGTGAGCCGGCCCTGCCAAGCAGGCTTTGTTATGAAACGGCGTGTGATGGAACAGAATTCGCCGAATTCGAAATCTACGAATGGAAAAAGCGCATCAAGGCGGCATTGCCTGGCGGGCGAGTACTGATTTGTCGCGATGCGGAACCATGGAGCAGTGCCGCCAATGCCTTGTCATGGGACTGCGATAGCGGTTCCGCGGCGAATGCGCCGTTGGTCATCAAGCTCGGCTGGCAGGCGAAAAATCCTGATGGGAGCCTGATTCGAGACGATCACAAACAGTACCCGCCGAGTGTTGCAATTGCCGTGAACAGCAGGGCGAAATGAAGCCATATCTGCATAAGTACAACAATTCCTTTGTGACTTACATGTCCCGCAAACAGACGGGCATCACGCTGGTTGAATTGATGATTTCCCTCGCGCTGAGCTTATTTGTTGTCATGGCTGCGACCGCCTTGTTCTTGTCAACAAAATCCGCTTACCTCGCACAAGATGACAGTACCCAGATACTGGATACCGGTCGATATGCGGTCGAGATATTGGCGCGAGCAGTTCGGCAAGCTGCTTATGAAAACTGGGATGTGGCAGAGGCGCCTGCGGTAAGCACCGAATTTTTGACTCCTAATGTTTTTGGTCTCGATTCGCGAAGCTTGAAAAGCAGGTCAGTCGGAATCGAAGCGCCGGTAAGCAAAGCCATCAATGGCAGCGATGTGCTTGCCATACGATTTTTCGGCGCAGGCACCGAAGAAAACGGGGACGGCACGATGCTCAACTGTGCTGGATTCAGTGTGGGCGCAGTACCTACAGCGGAAGCCGCGGAAGAAAGTCGCGGCTGGAGCATTTTCTATGTTGCGGAAGATTCGACAGGGGAGCCGGAGCTATATTGCAAATATCGCGGCAATACCAGTTGGGCATCGCAATCGATTGCGCGCGGTGTTGAATCTTTCCAGGTGCTGTACGGGCTCGATACGGATGCGGATGGTTTCCCCAATCGCCTGCTGAATGCAACCGCCATTAATGCATTGGATAATTCTCTGGTACTTAATGGTGTCAATGCAGCGGAAAGAATCGCTGACAAAAACAAGAAAACACACTGGAAAAAAGTGGTGGTGGTCAAGCTCGCGCTGCTGGTCCGCGGCTCGCACGTCACTCGCCCTGTGGAAGGGGCGACGGAGTATCACTTATTTGGCAAGGGGTACGCTAGCGGGAATGGTGTGCTGGATGTTGGGACACGCATCACGGAAGCCGATTTGCCGAAAGCCGTGCGGGGCAGGGAGCGAAGAATTTTTACTACGACTATCTGGTTGCGAAACCATTTTGCTGAAAATCGGACATGACACCAGGAAAACACATTGGAGGTCATGCGCACCTAGCGGGAGTGCCGTGCAGCGAGCGAGGTGCGTCTCTTATCGTATTGCTGCTGATGCTGACCGCGGTTTTAATGCTGGGCATGTCGGCTGCATATATCGCATTGCATGGCGAAAAGGCGGCGCGAAATGACCGCGATCGGCAGATTGCATTGCAGGCAGCAGAAGCGGCACTAGCGGACGCCGAACAGGATCTGGAGCATTCCTCTCGTAGCCATATCTTTGCGCAGGACAAGAGCGACGGTTTTGTGGCTGGATGCAATGGCGGGCAGATCGGTCTCTATCTTGGCTTATGTCGCCGTGCAGGCGATGGGCTCGCACCGGTCTGGCTGACGGTCGACTTTCTGAGTCATGACGATAATGTGACTGTGCCTTACGGGCGCTTTACCGGACGGCCATTTCAGAGCGGGAAGGGCATGCTAACGGCCAGATATCCAAGATATGTGATTGAACTGATGTCGCATGACCTGAGCAGTAAAACTGATGAGGATGAGACTAAAAGTAACTCTGTGTACTTTTATCGGATTACTGCGATTGGCTTCGGCATGCGGGACAGTACTCGGGTCGTGTTGCAGTCTTATTACCGGAAAAATGATGGGGCGAACCGACAGGCTGCAGTACCGGAAGGGCGTTTCGGTTGGCGCGAAATATTGAACTGGCAGGAGTTGCGTAATGCGCGTGCGAACAAGTAAAGCGTGGTTGATACATGCACGAGGATTTACGCTGGTTGAGGTAATTATGGTCCTTGCCATCCTCGCGATACTGGCCGGGATTGCCTATCCAACTTACATTGAATCGGTACGCAAGGGGAAACGCACTGAAGGTCGGGCTGCGTTATTCCTGCTCCTCCAGCAGCAGGAGCGTTTTTATTCCCAGCACAATACTTATATCGCGTTTTCGTCTTCTTCAACCGATGATGACGGGAAGAAGTTCAAATGGTTTTCCGGTACAAGCCCTAAAGGCAGTGCATATGAGATCAGGGCTGAAGCATGTGAAAACGAAACCATTCAGAATTGTGTGCAGCTGACAGCCATGCCGGGCACAAAGAATGTCGGTGGAAATTACCAGGATCCTGTTTGTGGCAATCTGAAGATAAGCAGCACAGGCATCAAGGATGCAATGCATCCAGACTGCTGGAACTAATAGCATGAGGGCGCGGTTCCTGGGGCAAGGCCATCAACGTACAGGGTTTTCGCTGATCGAACTTATGGTGGTGCTCGCCATTGTTGTGGCCCTGCTTGGGACGGGAGTGCCTCTATTGCGAAATTCGATGCAAAGTCAAAGGATTACGACTACGGTAAACGAGTTTTTTGCGTCGATGAATCTGGCGCGCTCGGAAGCTATCCAGCGTGGTATGCGTGTCGACCTGGTGCCTTTCGACAGGAACGGTGACTGGGCCAAGGGCTGGGTCGTATTTGTCGATGGAAATAACAATCAAAGGCCGGATGCCGGGGAAAGGGTGATATTTGCGCAGAGCGCTATTCCCAAGGGTATCAGCATCACGGCAAATCTTACCGATTCGACGGTGCCTTATCTGGCCTATAACGGCACAGGAAGAACGCGCACCAATGCGAGCAGCGAAAGAACGCAATTTGGCAGCTTTACATTTAGGCTGGATAGCCACGTCCGCAAGATCAAACTGAATTTCCTGGGCAGGGCGCGCGTCTGCAATCCGGCCTTCGATAAGGATGACTGTTAAACAGATCTGCCTCAGTATGCGTAGCGGCGATAAAATGGCGTTTCTTGTTGCGTCTATGAACTGGGGCCGCGCCCCAATACCCAATTTAAAATTCCGTGGAAATTTTCAGCGATACACAGGGCATCGAACTGGCGTTGCAGTTGGCTTCGAAAGGGCTTTTTATCACCTCGCCCAACCCCCGGGTAGGATGCGTGATCGTCAAGGGCACTCAAGTAATCGGCGAAGGATATACGCAGCCTGCCGGGCAGGCGCATGCCGAGGTGCAGGCATTGAACGATGCGGCACGCAGAGGTTTCGATGTGCGCGGTGCTACCGCGTATGTCACCTTGGAGCCGTGCAGCCATTTCGGCCGCACACCGCCCTGTGCTGATGCACTGATCCGATCCGGGATCGCAAGAGTGGTTACGGCGATTGCTGATCCTAACCCGCTGGTTGCCGGGCAGGGCGTTGCCAAGCTGCGATCGGCCGGCGTTGAGGTGGTGTGTGGTGTTCTTGAGGACCAGGCCAGAGAGATGAATATTGGGTTCATGTCTCGCATGCAGCGCGGCACGCCTTGGTTGCGAATGAAGGCGGCCGCCAGCCTCGACGGTAAAACTGCGCTGCATAACGGGCGCAGCCAGTGGATTACCTCGGGTGCTGCGCGTGACGACGGGCACTGGTGGCGTGCACGCGCTTGTGCCGTCTTAACTGGAATCGGTACGGTACAGGAAGACGATCCACAAATGAATGTGCGGGCCGTCGATACGCCGCGCCAGCCACGACGTATCGTGGTTGACAGCCGACTGCAAATCAGCCCGGATGCACGCATACTTGCCGGCGGCGGAACATGGATTATTGCAGCGCAAGCCAATCCGGAGAAAGAAGCCCAATTGCGCGACTGCGGTGCGGAGATCATTATGCTGCCGAACGCACACGGCAAGGTTGATTTGCCTGCGCTGATGCTGGAGTTGGGCAAACGTCAAATCAATGAGCTGCATGTCGAGGCAGGTTTCAAGCTGAATGGCTCGCTGATTCGCGAAAAGTGCGTGGATGAATTGCTGCTTTATCTTGCGCCCAACCTGTTGGGTGAGGCGCAAGGGCTGTTCGACCTGCCGGCATTAGAGGATTTGAAAGACAAGCAGGCTCTGCACTTTCACGAAGTCAAGCAAATCGGCCCTGATTTGCGTATTCTTGCCCGTTTTATCTGATCGGAATTCAGTCATGTTTACAGGTATTGTCGCTGCTGTCGGAAAAATAACATCCATTACCCCGTTGGGAAATCAAGCTGACGCTGGTGTGCGCCTGAGCATTGATGCTGGCGGCCTGCCAATGGCTGACGTCGCCTTGGGTGACTCGATTGCGCTCAATGGCGCCTGCATGACTGTCGTGAGTAAGACGGATGCTGGTTTTGCTGTTGATGTGTCGCGCGAAAGTCTGAACCGGACCGCCGGACTGGATGCGTGCGGTGAGGTAAATCTGGAAAAGGCATTGACGCTCGCAGATCGTCTTGGCGGGCACCTCGTATCGGGCCATGTCGATGGCTTAGGTGTGGTGAGCAAGTTCGAGCCGGTGGGCGAATCTATGGAGCTGGTCATCGAAGCACCCAGGGAGCTGGCGAAGTATCTTGCCTATAAAGGTTCGATCGTGGTCAATGGCGTATCGCTGACGGTCAACCGCGTCGCCGATACCGGGGCGGGCTGTGAATTTTCCATCAATCTGATTCCGCACACCGTCGAAGTCACTACGCTCAAGCATTTGAAGGCTGGCGCCAAAGTCAATCTGGAGATCGACTTGATCGCGCGTTATGTAGAGCGAATGTTAAGCATAAAGTCCTGAACCGGATTTCTGGCTGCGGAATAGTTTCAATCCTGAAAGCTGAAGCCTGCGTAAATCCTTTAAAATACCGGGCTACATAGGATTTCAATCATGGCTATTTCAACAACTCAAGAAATCGTTGCCGAATTGCGCGCCGGCCGCATGGTTATTCTCGTTGACGAGGAAGACCGCGAGAATGAGGGCGATCTCGTGCTCGCCGCCGAATTCGTGACGCCCGAAGCAATCAACTTCATGGCCAAATACGGTCGTGGACTGATCTGCCTGACGCTGACGGAAGAGCGTTGCAGTCAGCTGAATTTGCCCATGATGACCACTCGCAATGGGACGTCTTACGGCACCGCATTCACGGTATCGATCGAAGCTGCCGAGGGAGTCACGACCGGGATTTCGGCGGCCGACCGCGCCCGCACGGTACAGGTTGCGGTCGCAAAAAATGCCAAGCCATCCGATATCGTGCAGCCGGGTCATATTTTCCCGTTGAAGGCACAAAAGGGCGGCGTGCTCATGCGAGCCGGACATACCGAAGCAGGATGCGATTTTGCGGAAATGGCTGGATTGACGCCGGCAGCCGTTATCTGCGAAATCATGAAAGATGACGGCACGATGGCGCGCTTGCCGGACCTGATGGAATTTGCAGAGGAACATGGCCTGAAGATCGGCACGATTGCCGACCTGATCCACTACCGCAGCCAGAATGAAAGCATTATCGAGCGCATGGCTGAGCGCACGATGCATACTGCACACGGTCCGTTCAAGGCAATTGCCTATCGTGACAAGCCGAGCGGCGGTGCGCATCTTGCGCTGGTTCACGGCGACATCACACCTTCCCTGGAGACTTTGGTACGGGTCCATCAGCCGGTATCGATTCTCGATCTTCTGGAAACGCAAGTGACCACGCATTCCTGGAACATGGCATCTGCCTTGGCCGCACTTCAGGCATCCGAACGTGGCGCGATGGTGTTGTTGAATTGCGAAGAATCGGCAGAGCAGATGTTTGCACAATTCGAGACACTGAATACCCCGGAACGCAGGCATCAGTCGCGCGAATCGCGCATGGATTTGCGTACTTATGGGATTGGCGCGCAAATTTTGAAAGATCTCGGTGTTGGCAAGATGAAATTGCTGGCAAGCCCGCGGAAGATGCCGTCGATGACAGGTTTCAACCTGGAAGTCACGGGCTATCAGGATAAGCCGAAAAATTGAATCTCCGCCTTTAATGAGGCGGGTGGCAGCATCATTAGCAGCATTAAATAACCACATCATGCGTTTTCTTTCTTTCAACTGATTGGGAGAGAGTGATGCATGGTGCCAAAATCAACGAGCGCATCGCGCATGAAGGAACCATCATGACCGTAGGAACATATGAAACGAATCTGAGCGGCGAAGGATTGCGCATTGGTATCGTGCAGGCTCGTTTCAATGAAGACGTGTGCCACGGCCTGTTATCTGCCTGCCTCGCGGAGTTGAAACACCTTGGCGTTGCGGATGAAGATGTGTTGCATGTGACAGTGCCGGGCGCGCTGGAAATTCCGCTTGCGCTACAAAAGATGGCTGAGACCCAGCAATTTGATGCACTGATCGCGATTGGCGCGGTCATACGCGGTGAAACCTATCATTTTGAGCTGGTATCCAATGAGTCCGGCGCAGGCATTACACGTGTCGGACTCGATTTCGGCATTCCAATTGCCAATGCCGTGCTGACCACTGATACCGATGAGCAGGCTGAAGCGCGTATGGCGGAAAAAGGCGCCGATGCGGCGCGGGTCGCGGTCGAAATGACCAATCTTGCGATCGCGCTGGAAGAGCTCGCCGAAGCAACTGATGAAGAGTAAGTAATGACCCAAAAGACTGTACATGCGAATCCGAGCAAGAATCGCACACCACGCCATCGCGCGCGCGAATTTGCACTGCAAGGCCTGTATCAATGGCTGTTGAATAATGAAGACGCCGGTGCAATCGATGCGCATATCCGCGAAGCCCATGGTTTCGACAAGGCCGATGCCGAACATTTCAATGCGCTGCTCCACGGAGCGATTCGTCAAGCTGCGGCGTTGCGCGAAAGCTTGGCGCCCTTGATCGACCGCCCAATCGACCAGCTATCTCCGGTCGAACATGCCGCACTGCTGATTGGCGCATATGAACTTGGCAGTCATATCGAGATTCCCTACAAGGTGGTCATCAATGAGGCAGTTGAGCTGACCAAGTCATTCGGCGGCATTGACGGGCACAAGTACGTCAACGGCGTGCTGGACAAGTTTGCCGCCAAAGTCCGCGATGTCGAAGTCGACGACGCTAAAAAGCGCTAATAACCCATCAAGATAACGGCGCGTCTTGCCAGGAGGCGCACCATCCGATCATCAGCCGGTACAGTACGATGCATCCCCTTCTTGCTTCACGCCTAGCAAATATCGCACCGTTTCATGTAATGGAACTGGTGAAAATGGCGGCCGAACTGGAACGGCAGGGGCGTTCCATTATTCATATGGGTATTGGCGAGCCGGATTTCACCGCTGCGCCACCGGTGGTGGAAGCCGCTGCACGGGCGATGGCGGACGGGCGTCTGCAGTACACGCCCGCGACCGGCATCCCCGAGCTGCGTGAAGCGATTGCCTCGCATTACCAGCGTGTGTACGGGTTGCAGATTGCGCCGTCGCGCATCATTGTGACTGCAGGCGCCTCGGCTGCGCTTTTGCTGGCATGTGCCGCGCTGGTGGAAAAAGGCACGGAAGTACTCATGCCTGACCCGTCTTATCCGTGTAACCGTCATTTTGTCGCCGCTTTTGATGGAGTGGCGAAGATGATTCCGAGCGGCCCGGAACAACGTTTCCAACTGTCCGATGCTGTGGTTCGCGAGCAGTGGACCGACGCGGTCCGTGGCGTACTGTTGGCATCACCGTCGAATCCGACCGGCACGTCGATTGCACATGATGAGCTGGCAAAAATCGTTGCGACCGTGCGCGAGCGGAACGGCTTTACGATTGTTGACGAAATCTATCAAGGGCTGACTTACGACGAAACGCCGTTTTCGGCCTTGTCCTTGGGTGAGGACGTCATCGTGATTAACAGCTTTTCGAAGTATTTCAACATGACCGGATGGCGTCTCGGCTGGTTGGTTGTGCCAGAGTTCATGGTGCCGGCGATCGAAAAGCTTGCGCAGAACTTGTTCATTTGCGCTTCCAGTATTGCCCAGCATGCAGGCATTGCCTGTTTTGCTCCAGAGTCGATTGCAATTTACGAACAGCGCAAGGCCGAATTCAGGCGTCGCCGTGACTATATCGTTCCTGCTTTGCGCGAACTGGGTTTCAAGGTGCCGGTAACGCCCGATGGGGCATTTTATGTGTATGCGGATTGCAGTGCATTCTCGGATGATGCAGCTCGTCTGACGATCGATATGCTGAACCAGGCAGGGGTGGTATTGGTGCCGGGACTTGATTTTGGGCCGTATACGGCGAGTCAGTATATCCGCCTGTCATATGCGACTTCACTGGAAAATCTTCACGAGGCTGTCGTTCGGATGCGGGATTTCTTTAAGAGGTGAGTGCAAGATGTATAAAAAAGGAGCCGATCGGTTCCTTTTTTATTGGAATGCACTGACTCTTACAGTGATGCTACTTGATCCAGCTTGGTCAACGGTTGCACCGGGCTGGATTCCTCAGCCGCAGCTTCCATTTTGCCTTCCTGCGGGCGCTGTTTTGGGGGGGCAGAGCTCGCGGAGGTGGAATAGATAGGCACGTTCTTGCCTGCAGAAACATCCTTCAGACGCTCGTATTCCGCCAGCACTTTGGCGCCATAGCCGGCATCCGAGTCAAAAGCTCCGGCACCAACATACAGCTTCAGGCCAGCTTCCACTGAGCCGCCGCGCGTCACATAGTCTTTCAGGATCAGGGAGCCGACTTTGATGTTGGCGACCGGATTAAGGGCTGCTTTTACGCCGCCCAAATCTTCGAACTTGTCGCGATGCACCTTGGACATGACTTGCATCAGGCCTTGTGCGCCCACCGGGCTTTCTGCGAATGGATTAAAGCGGGACTCGATTGCCATGACCGACAGGATCAGCAGCGGATCAAGCTTGATTTCATTGGCAGTCAGGTAAGCGGCAGATACCAGCATATTGGTGGCATCCCGGGCAACACGATAACGTTTGGACAGCCAGGTCGTCACCCTTTGCTGTTGGCGCGCGTCAGCGGCCAAGAAACTATTCTCCGCTTTGATGGCTGTATGTGCCTCGCTGATGGTGCTGGCTTGAGCAAGTGGCGAGGGCATGTCCATAAGATCGGCAAGCGGTGGATTGGCGTCGTCTGTCTGATCGGCTGGCGCATCCGCAAACGGAGAAAGCGCCAGAAGCTGGTCGGCAACCTCCGGCTTGACGAACATGAGGGTCAGCGCGCCAATGGCAATGACGCCCAGAACCATCAGCGTGTGATGGGCTGTCGTAATAAAGCCGCTGATCGTGTCGCGGGCAAATACTGCCCAAGCTGCCGACTGGCTGGCTTTTTTTCGAGCGAAGTCGGACGTCGACCGGATGAATCGATTTAACATTGAACCTCCTGAATCGTCGCGGCATGCGAAGAGCCCACTAATAAACTTGTAGATTCTTGTACTTGCCGTGAATCGAACATCGTCTGTCATTGCGTGGCGCAACCGGCAGACGTCGGAATTGCTTGCTTTGGACTGGCGGCTGCTCAAGGGCGCCGGATCAGTGGCAAACAACTTTTTCGGGGGAGAAGGCGGACGCCTTTTGAAAACACTCCTTAAAATGTCATATGGGACCCCGATCCCGTGAGTGATGAAGTTTTTGGCGCTACCTGCATTACCGGCTGCGCTGCCTCATCAAGTTGAGGCGAATTTTAGGGATGTGTTTATATCAAGTCAACACTATCAAATTGATTTTCTATAACTTTTAAGTCTTAAAAATTCGCTGCACCGCAACAGATAATCAATAAAATCAACCACTTGGCCTTGCATTCTACAAACAGAAGCAAGTTTCTGTTCTTGTGAAAAATCATGAAATATTCTGATTTGCGGGATTTTATTTCCAAATTGCAACATTTAGGCGAATTAAAACAGGTTTCCGTGCCGGTTTCTCCGAATCTTGAAATGACGGAGATCTGTGATCGGACGTTGCGTGCGGGCGGGCCGGCGCTGCTGTTTAATAAGCCTGCCGGGTACGACATACCAGTGCTCGGCAATCTATTCGGGACGCCTCGCCGCGTTGCGCTTGGCATGGGAGCGGAGGATGTAAGCGAACTGCGCAAGATTGGCCAGGTGCTTGCGATGCTGAAAGAACCCGAGCCACCAAAGGGTTTGCGGGATGTGCTCGGCCTCGGGTCGATGGTAAAGGCATTGTGGGATATGGCACCGAAGGAGCACCGTTCGGCGCCATGTCAGGAAATCGTATGGGAAGGGAACGATGTCGACCTTTCACGATTGCCTATTCAGCATTGCTGGCCTGGCGATGTCGCCCCGCTGATTACCTGGGGGCTGGTGATTACCAAAGGCCCTCACAAGAAGCGCCAGAACCTTGGCATCTACCGTCAGCAGGTTATTGGTCGCAACAAAGTCATCATGCGCTGGCTTGCCCATCGGGGAGGAGCCCTCGATTTCCGTGAACATGGCATCGTTAACCGTGGCAAGCCGTATCCGATCGCCGTCGCGCTTGGCGCCGATCCTGCAACTATCCTTGGCGCTGTGACGCCAGTGCCGGACAGTCTGTCCGAGTATCAGTTTGCCGGCCTGCTGCGCGGCAGTCGTACTGAGTTGGTGAAGGCTATTGGCAGTGAGCTGCGGGTTCCTGCCTCTGCCGAGATCGTCCTTGAAGGCCATATTTACCCGGATGAGGCGCATCCGAGCGGCTATGAACATGCGCTCGAAGGTCCGTACGGCGACCATACCGGCTATTACAACGAGCAGGACTGGTTCCCGGTATTTACCATCGACCGCATCACGATGCGGCGCGATCCGATATACCACTCGACCTATACCGGCAAACCGCCGGACGAACCGGCAATATTGGGCGTGGCTCTGAATGAAGTTTTTATTCCGCTGCTGCAAAAGCAGTTTTCGGAAATCACCGATTTCTATCTGCCGCCCGAGGGGTGCAGTTACCGCATGGCGGTGGTGCAGATGAAAAAGGCGTATCCGGGACATGCGAAGCGGGTGATGTTCGGCGTCTGGAGCTTTTTGCGGCAATTCATGTATACCAAGTTCATCATCGTGGTCGACGAGGACGTCAATATCCGCGACTGGAAGGAAGTGATCTGGGCGGTTACCACCCGAGTCGACCCCTTGCGCGATACCACGCTGGTCGATAATACGCCGATCGATTATCTGGACTTCGCCTCGCCCGTCAGTGGTCTGGGCAGCAAGATGGGTATCGATGCGACCAATAAGTGGCCGGGGGAAACCAGCCGCGAATGGGGGCAAGTGATTACGATGACGGATGAGGTGAAAGCGAGGGTAGACGGTATTTGGCAGGAATTGGGGATCTGACTATTTTTCACTTCGGTTATATCCTGCGCCCGCATTCCAGCCTTTGCTGTTAAAATGACGACCGGGCGGGCCCCTACGCATTGTGGCATGGCCAACCTGGTCAGGTCGGGAACGAAGCAGCCACAGCCATTTCCCGCAAGTGCCGTAGATCAGGCTCGCCTCCTGTCTTTTTAAACTCCCTGAAATATTGCAGTGCATTCCCGAGTCGCAACGTGACGAGCCGGACATATCGGTTCGTGTCCTTGTGTCGTTCCGTGCGGGAAGCCCTTCTTTTGCCTGTTTAAAAACCTCGCTCTATAACTTGCAGCAGGTCAGGTAAAATGCGAGCTAACGTCAATCTCCAGCGTAAACATGTCTTATCAAGTCCTCGCCCGCAAATATCGTCCGAAGAGCTTTGAAACGCTTGTCGGGCAGGAGCATGTCGTGCGAGCGCTCACGCATGCGCTGGAACAGCAAAGACTGCATCACGCTTACCTATTTACCGGAACCCGCGGGGTGGGCAAGACTACGCTGTCGCGCATTCTGGCAAAGTCGCTTAATTGCGAGACAGGGATCACCGCAAAGCCATGCGGTTCCTGCGATGCCTGTACGGCAATCGATGCTGGCCGCTTTGTTGACTACATTGA
Organism: Noviherbaspirillum sp.; assembly: GCA_035254105.1. GTDB lineage: Bacteria > Pseudomonadota > Gammaproteobacteria > Burkholderiales > Burkholderiaceae_D > Noviherbaspirillum. The sequence continues at coordinate 20,400 of DATFAZ010000126.1, forward strand.
AATGGATGCCGCATCCAATCGCGGCGTCGATGAAATGGCGCAATTGCTGGAGCAGGCGATTTACGCCCCGTCCAATGCGCGCTTCAAGGTCTACATGATCGACGAAGTCCACATGTTGACGAACCATGCGTTCAATTCCATGCTCAAAACGCTGGAAGAACCGCCTGCACATGTGAAGTTCATCTTAGCAACAACCGATCCGCAAAAAATCCC
>DATFAZ010000127.1:0-41789 GCA_035254105.1 Noviherbaspirillum sp.
CCTTACCAAGGCTGAAGTCGCCAAACTGTTGGATACCAGCCACGGTGGCTTGTACGAAATCTTCCGCAATTGCGCTCTCGCCGTACTAAATTGTGGCAATCCATTGGACGACGGCAAGGAGCTACTGGAGCGATACAAATCCTTCGCGATCAGCATCATCCAGCGTGAACGCGGGATCAAGCTCGATATCCACGGTGCACCAGCCAATGCCTTTGTCGATGGCAAGATGATCAAGGGTATACACGAGCACCTGTTTGCCGTGTTGCGCGATGTGATTTTTGTCAGTGATGAAATCAACGACAACCCAAAACTTGATCTCTCTACTTCCGAAGGGACTACCGATGCGGTATTTCATATCCTGCGCAACGCCGGCATATTAAAACCCCAACTCAACCCAAACCTGATCGTGTGCTGGGGCGGGCATTCGATCTCGCGGGAAGAATACGATTACTCAAAGAAAGTTGGTTATCAGCTCGGCTTGCGCGGGATGGACATCTGTACCGGATGCGGCCCGGGCGCAATGAAGGGGCCAATGAAAGGCGCGACCATTGCCCATGCCAAACAGCGCATTAACAACGGCCGCTACCTCGGCCTGACAGAGCCGGGCATTATTGCCGCAGAGTCGCCCAACCCCATCGTCAACGATCTGGTGATTCTTCCCGATATCGAAAAGCGCCTGGAAGCTTTCGTGCGCGCCTGCCATGGCATTGTTGTCTTCCCAGGCGGCGCCGGTACGGCGGAAGAAATTCTTTATGTGCTGGGCATACTGCTACATCCGGACAATGCCGAACTGCCGTTTCCGCTGGTATTTACTGGCCCGCCGGAATCGCAGGATTACTTCACGCAGATCGATCAGTTCATCGGTGAGACCCTTGGAGCTGAAGCGCAACGCCGCTACAAGATCATCGTCAATGACCCAGAGCGCGTGGCGCAGGAGATGCAAGCAGGAGTCAAGCTGGTGCGCGAATTCCGCAAGGACCGCAGTGATGCGTATTACTTCAACTGGCTACTGAAAATCGATCATGAATTCCAGAAGCCATTTGCCCCCACACATGAAGCAATGCGCAATCTCCACCTTCATAAGAACCAGGAACGCCATCTGCTCGCTGCCAACCTGCGCCGCGCGTTTTCCGGTGTGGTGGCAGGCAACGTCAAGGATCAGGGCATCCGTGCAATCGAGAAGCACGGCCCCTTCGAAATTCACGGCGACGCCAGCATCATGGGGCCGATGGATAACTTGCTCGCATCCTTCGTCGTACAGCATCGCATGAAGCTGCCGGGGACGAAATACAACCCCTGCTATCGCATTGTCAAATAAGGAAAGCGGCGGCCAGGCGATTATGTTTTCGCCGCCGCCATGTTTTCCGCATCGGACAACAGCCCATCCACCGCCCGCTCGAATAACGGCGCATATTCGAGCGCAACAACTGATTCCTCCTGCAACCCCTTGAGCAGCGAAGCGCAGGTATACAACGCAAAACCTGTCCCACTCGCCCGTTTGAACAGGTAAAGCGAGCGGTAAGTGCTGATCCAGATGAGCTGGGCTGGAACGCGAACCCCGTCAGCCCCGCAAAGCTCGACACGCATTCCTGGCAGACAATCCTGCTCCAGAAATTGATGGTCCGCAGTTGATGGAGCTACAGCGCATTCATCCGGGTTTCGTTCTACCGGAATGGCCCGCCGATTAGATATTTCGTCAATAAGGGCTGAACGTGCTTGCGGTGGTTCACTCCGCTTCCATGTCGGCTGCTGCGCGCATACCGCCACATGGGAAAACTGTTCTCGCAAGGCGTCAATACCAAGTTGCGTCTTCGTGCCGTTCCCCAGCACGCCGCGCAGGATCGAGGTATGCAGCTCCACGAGCTGATCCAGGATCCGCTTGCTTTCTTCCTCAGGCAAATGGATCAGTTGCAAAGCCGCGCGCAGACGTTTGACCAAATCCGGCAGCATGCGTATGAGCGCTGAACGCTCCTGCGGATCCGGCTTTTCCTGAATACTCCAGACCAACTCCGGCAGAACGGCAAGGTTTTGCCGGTACATGCTCGCGGCGGCATCGACGGAAAGTTTATTGTCTTCATCCGCCAAGACAGCACGCATCAGCACCTGCGGCCAGGCGTGGATGATGAAGTCGGAAATGCGCTTGTCGATATTTAAGGGAAGCAGTATTTCGCAAAGCGCATCGGTGGTATTGGTCAGCAGTACGCTGGATCTTTCAGCCGTTTCGACAGCTGCTATGGCACTCTCAGTCTGCGCATCATGCGGCCGGAGATGGCTGGCAAAGAATGTCTCGAACTCTTTCAGGCTTTGGGAAAATACCGAGGTGTCGGAATCAAAATTCTCCAGCACTTTTCTTACCGTGCGACCAATTTCATCTGCCAGCACCTTGTCGGCTTCGATAGACGCGCTGCCGATGCGGTTCAACAACCGTCGCGCCGGATGCGTTTCGTCATGCAGCAAGTCCGGCTGAAGCAATGCCGCCTTGAGAATCGGAACCTGCAAGGAGGCGATATGTCCGCGCAATTCCTGCGGTATCAACGAGTCTTCAAGGATGAACTCGAACAGCAGCGACAGCACGTCAACCGTCATACGCTCAGCTGGCGAAGCAGCATCAAGATTCTGCTGTTCGCATATGGCGGATAAGCGATTGTGCCCCAACGATATATCTTCATTGAGCGGCAGCCCCTCTGCGGCCGCCTTTGCGGAACTCTTCTGATACTCGCTCAATTTTGCGATGAGGGCACTGGCCGGTGCAATTGCGGGCGGAGCCATCCGGGAAGCCGCTCCTGCGGGCGAAAATCCGAATCCTCTGGAGGGCGCCAGCATCCGGCGAATCACGTCATGCACGGAAGCGTCCTGCTCAATCTGGCCGGCAACCGGTGCGACAGCCGTTCCCGTGGGCAGATCTCGCATCGCATCCAGCATTCGTTCCAGTCCGGGCAGGACGCGCGAACTGATTGTCGATGTATCGGCCTGTGGTGCGCCGAAATAGCGTTGGTTATGTGCAGCCCGCGATCGCTGCGCCCGGAATTCGCCATGCACCCCCGAAGATTCGAAGACCTCGCGTATCGCGGCATAGTAGGCAGGCAAGTGCTGTATCAGCGCATTTGCCAGATGCTCGAACAGGGCCTTGGTCTTTGGCTCGTCGGTGGCGAACTCGCCTATCGCCTCATACAAGGAGCGGGCCAGCAGATAAGGCCGAAACGGATTTTCCCGTTCGCGTGCTTCATGATTGCCATGCATGCGGGCCACGATTACATTCAGCCGGCCTATGCATTCTTCGTTTGCATCACGCATGCGGCCGGTCAGGCGGCCCACCTCGATCTGATGATTGACAACCTCATCATCGATCAATGCCAGCTCATCAATGGAAAGCTTGCGCATGCCTTGTCGCAGATCGATGTACATTGTCTGCATCGCGCGATCCAGATAAGCGCGGTACAGGATATCGATGCGCCGCAAAAAAGCGCCGGATTCTTGCCGCAGAAAATATCGCGTAGCGTTAAGCCCTGCCTGTTCCGAAGCGGACTTGCCATTCGTCAGTGCATCGCCAATGCCCTTGTCGGCATCCTGTATCGCACGCTGCACCAATCCGAGAAACCCCGAAGACGCGCGCTCTTTCGCCAATTGGATAAGACGTTGGTATTCGGTAGCCTGCATACAGTTTGCAAAGGTGGATCGCAATGGCTATATCTTATGCGTAATTCCGTTTGCTGAAGCAGCTTTTAATACGAGAAACAGCAGTGGTTTTCCCGACTTGTATTTTTATGCCTGATCGTTTACTCGGGAGCGAGCAAATCCAGCTGCTCCGGTTCCAGATAACACCATTCGCCCTCTTCCAGATCGAGCATCTCAAGAGTTAACTTGCCGACTGCCGTACGCTGTAAAGCTACGCAATGATTACCTGCGGCGGCCAGCATGCGCTTGACCTGGTGATATTTGCCCTGTTCGAGGACGATTTCGATGCGGTAGTCATCCGTCTTTCGGCAGGACTGCGCGGCCAGCGGCGCCGGCTCGTCATGTAACTGCACGCCGCCCAGCAACTGCGCCACCAGTGCCTCCGTTACCGGTGCGTGCGTCGTCGCCAGGTAGAGTTTGGGAACATGGCGCCGCGGTGATGATTGCGCATGAATAAACGCGCCATCATCCGACATTAGCAGCAGCCCGGTGGTGTCATGATCGAGACGGCCAACTGGTTGCACGTCGCGCCATGTGAATTGTTCCGGCAACAGTGTCAGCACGCCCGGATGGTGGCTTGGTTTGCGCGAACATTCAAAGTCGGAAGGTTTGTTCAGAGCGATATAGACATGCTCGCGATACGGCCAGACCTCATCGAAGATGGAGAAGGAAAAACCAGCGGTTTCATAGCTTGAGCGATAATCGGTAACCACCTCGCCGGCTACACTCACTTCCCCTTCGGAGATCAGTTCACGGCACCATTTTCTTGTACCAAAGCCCTGCGACTGCAGGATACGGTCGAGCGTCAGTTTAGTCATGGCGGAACTCTACCAGAAGAGAGGATTTCCTGAATGGCATGCAAGGTTTCTCACCGAACTTCCTGAATCCGGGAATCAGCATCACGGCCGCTGGTCGCCTAAGCCCATCGATTTCCACGTAGGGGTGTGCGATTCCGCCAGATGGCCGGCTTCCTTTTAAAATGGAAGGGTAAACAGGGGGAATTGGTCTGACCCTGTCTGTTTTTAAGACAGAAAAAGAGATTTCGGCACCTGCAAACATCTTTTTCGCCGCCTATTTCCTTAATGCTCATGCTGGTACAAGATTTGCATCTATAAAATTGATCTAGCTCAAGTTTCGAGCCGGATGAAAATAATCCGAATGATGTGAATTGGATAACGAGCAAACCATGATCCTGCATCGCATGAATTTTTCCGACATGACCCAGACTGTCCCGCTTCCTGCCGCCACCCCTGTGAATATGCAGGAAATGCGCGCGCGCTGTTCCGCCTGCAGCATGCACCAACTCTGCCTGCCGATGGGTCTGGATACCTCCGATATGGATAAGCTCGACAAGATCATTGGCCGCCGTCGCAAGGTGCAAAAAGACGCGCACCTCTACCGGGTAGGAGATCCGTTTACCAACCTGTATGCGATACGGCTTGGCCACTTCAAGACACACCAGATCAATCCAAGCGGCCTTCAGCAAATCACTGGCTTTCAAATGGCTGGCGAACTGCTTGGAATGGATGCGATCAGCACGGACCGGCATCACTGCAATGCGATCGCGCTGGAGGACAGCGAAGTGTGCGAAATTCCGTTTGCCCGCCTGGAAGGGCTGTTTGGCGAGATGCCTATCCTGTTACGTCACTTTCACCGGATGATGAGCCAGGAAATCACGCGAGAACAGAATGTGATGCTGCTTTTAGGGAACATGCGTGCGGAGCAGCGTTTTGCCGCATTCCTTGCCAACCTTTCATCACGTTATTCCGCGCGAGGCTATTCTTCAACCAATTTCCAGTTGCGCATGACCCGTGAAGAAATCGGCAATTACCTCGGATTGACGATTGAAAGCATCAGCCGCCTGCTCTCAAAATTCAAGAAACAGGGCTGGATCAAGGTAAACAACCGCGAACTTGAACTGCTCGACGCAACCACGCTGAAAGCGGTCGCTGCCGGAACCCAAACCTGCAGTTGAGCAGGATTCTCTCTGGCGCTTCTTCGGGTAGTGACAGAAGTGCCAGAGTAGCGAAGTATCAAACTAGCTCTGGGGATTGCGGTCGCCTGGCATGCCAGCCAGATAGCACGTCAACATGCTCGCCAACGAGCAAAACAACCAAAAAATAAAAAAACCCAAGGTATAAGCAGCCAGGGGCGTTACCTCGATACCGCTACCCACGAAGGAAAAATCGCTCGGATCGAATATCGAGAAGAAGAAGCCTTCCGCGACTATCGCCACCAGAAAAGACGGCCACAGGATGACCATCATAAGTCGCGCCATCAACCTACCCTCCTTTTAGACTGAACGGATGTCTTGAAAGCAAGGGCATCCGAACGGGCTGTAACATGATATTTTCACAAGCCCGCAGTCCCGGAATCGGGAATGTTTTTTGAAATTCCGAGAATTGCGTGCCTGTCTATATTATTACGGCGCAACGATTTCTGCTTGGACGCTCCTGATAGCAGTGATAGCTGACGGAAAGTTTATGCAGCAGGCAGATCTGCCTTGATTTCAATATTTTGGTTTTGGGGCCAAGCCCAGACCCCATTCAGACGCCAGTCTCGCCCTGCACCTTCAACCAGCACCTGCCAGCGGGCCCTATCCAGCATCGGCAAAGCCACCGAAAAATTACCGTCCTGATCAGCCTCGGTCTGCAGCTTGATATCTTTTTCCGGGCGTGTGGAATGAACCAGATTAATAGTAAGCAATCCGGATTGCGGCTTGCCGTGGCTGAGAATTGTCCCCATGAGCTTGCCGTCAGCTGCATCGTACCGGGCTGCCAGCTCAAGTTTCATGCCGCTGGCAACACGGTCACGATGCAAATCCTGGTTAATCGCCTTGCCCTGCTTGTAGTAGTCATCCACGACCAGGGCATCGGCCCCGGAAAAAGCAATCCAGGTAGTGTGAATGCCGGCGACGATAACAATGAACGGGCCGAGCATCACCAGCCAAGGCCACGGATGCCTGTACCAGGGTTTTTCATCACCAGCCCGACCGGGAATTGATGTCTTGATTTGCATGGCAATCTCCAATAACTGCGGATTTACGACCGTTTAGCGCGGCACGATAAATACGGCTTTTTCCTTAACTTGCACACTCTCGTCATCGAGTGACTGCAGTTCAAATGCGATCTTGTTCGAGCCCTTCTCGCCCTTGCCCGGCCCGACCCGAACCCGAACCGGAACTGCGCGCGACTCCGTCCCCTGAAGCTCCACCACATCCGGCGACTCCAGTGCGATCGATTCAATACCGGAAACAGTAATCTTGTAACGATGCGCACGCTCTTCGGTGTTCATTACTTGGAGCCGATACACGTTTTCGATCATGCCGTCCTCAACCTCGCGACCCATTGCGCCGCGATCGCGAATCACGTCCACCTTGAGTGCGGTGCGTGTCATGAGTGAACCGACAGACGCTGCGATGATCACCAGCAGAATTGCAGAATAGATCAGCACCCGCGGCCGCAACGTGCGCCGCCATATCTGCTTCGGCGAGAGCTTGTTGAGCATGGCATTATCGGTCGTATAGCGGATCAGCCCGCGCGGGAAATTGACCTTGTCCATGACCGTATTGCACGCGTCAATGCAGGCGCCACAACCGATACATTCATATTGCAGGCCGTTGCGGATGTCGATACCGGTCGGACAGACCTGTACGCACATCGAGCAGTCAATGCAACTGCCCAGGGAAGAATTCACCACCGACTTGCTGCGCGAGCCGCGCGGCTCGCCGCGTTCCCTGTCATAGGTGACGGTTAGCGTATCCTTGTCAAACATCGAGCTTTGAAAGCGTGCGTACGGACACATGTATGTGCATACCTGCTCACGCATCCAGCCGGCATTGCCGTAAGTGGCGAAGCCGTAAAATAGAATCCAGAACCATTCCCACGGGCCGAGGCCAAGCGTCATGACCGACTGGCTCAACTCATGAATCGGGGTGAAATAGCCAACGAAAGTAAAGCCAGTCCAAAGCGCGACAGCACCCCACACGAGGTGCTTGAGCGATTTCCGGGCAAATTTTTCGACGGACATCGGCTGCTTGTCGAGCCGCATGCGCGCACTACGATTGCCTTCGATTTTGCTCTCGATCCACATGAAAATTTCTGTGTAGACCGTTTGCGGACAGGCATAGCCGCACCAGAGGCGGCCGGCAATTGCAGTGAAAAGGAATAGCGAAAAAGCGCAGACAATCAGCAGCAGGGCAAGATAGATGAAATCCTGCGGCCATAGAACAAGACCGAAGAGATAAAACTTGCGAGCGCCAAGATCGAACAGGACGGCTTGCCGGTCGTTCCATGACAACCAGGGCAACCCATAAAAAACGAGCTGGGTCAGCCAAACGCAGACCCAGCGCCAACTTGTGTACCAGCCCTTGATTTCACGCGCGTAGATTTCCTCACGCGCCTGGTACATCTTGATTACTGAAACCTTTGGTGCTGGTTCATTCATTAAATTTTATCCGCCAAAAACATGGCGGCGTCTCCGCGCCGCCATGCGGTTAGGTTGTCACTTGTTAGTGACTTTTGTTTGGTCGTTGGACAGACCCCACACATATGCAGCCAGTACATGAACCTTTGCTTCGCCAAGGAACTCACTGAACGGCGGCATAGTATTAGTCCGGCCTTTGGTAATGGTTTCCTTGATGGTGTCAACGCTACCGCCGTACAGCCAGGTCTTGTCGGTCAGATTCGGAGCACCAATTGCCTGATTACCCTTGCCTTCCGGGCCATGGCATGCTGCACACGCACCGAACTTCTCCTTGCCGAAAGCAGCCTTGATCGGATCGGAAGCGGAGTTCGACAGGCTCAGAACGTGATGTGCAACATTTTCCACGTCCTTGTCGGAGCCGACTGCTGCCGCCATCGTAGGCATCATACCATTTCGGCCAGACATGATCGTAGCCTTGATCACTTCAGGATCGCCGCCATACAGCCAGTCATTGTCGGTCAGGTTCGGGAAGCCCTTGTTGCCGCGAGCGTCAGAACCATGGCACTGCGAGCAGTAGGTCAGGAACAGGCGCTCACCGATCGCGCGTGCTTGCGGATCCTGGGCGACAGTCTTGATATCCTGCTGCTGGAACTTGGCAAAGATCGGGCCAAATTCCTGATCCGCCTTTTCCAATTCCGCCTGGTACTGGCCGGTCGACTTCCAGCCCAGTTTCCCGGCAAATGAACCAAGGCCAGGATACAGCGTCAGATAAACCAGACCAAAGACGATGGTGATATAGAACATCCACATCCACCAACGCGGCATCGGGTTGTTCAGCTCAGCCAGGCCTTCGTCCCACGTATGGCCGGTAGTTTTGTCCTCGGCCTTGCCATCGCCAGATACCGTCACTTTGGCTTTGGACTGTGCCCACAGCAGGAGCGCGCAACCTGCAATACCGACGAGTGTCAGTACGGAGATATAGAAGCTCCAGAATTCACTTGTAAAATCAGCCATGTTGTTTGTTCTCCGCAACTTGGATATTGGGTTCGTCGGCGAACGGCAGGTTGGCTGCCGCCTCGAAGTCAGCACTGCGACGCGCACTGTATGCCCACCAGACGATGCCGATGAAGGTCAAAAAGCTCAGTACAGTAATAACGCTGCGTGCGTCCGTAATCAGGTTTTCGATACCCATGATTACCTCTTCGCCTTAATCAACACACCCATGCCCTGAAGGTAAGCAACAACCGCGTCCTGCTCGGTCTTGCCTTCCAGCTCTTTCGGTGCAGCTGCAATCTCTTCTTCCGTATACGGATGGCCGAGTTTCTGCAGAGTGCGCATTTTTGGCGCTACCGATTGCGGGTCAAGCTGATTTTTTGCCAGCCACGGATATGCCGGCATGTTCGACTCGGGCACCACATCACGCGGATTGTTCAGGTGGGTACGATGCCATTCGTCGCTATAGCGGCCACCGACACGTGCCAGATCCGGGCCGGTACGCTTGGATCCCCACTGGAACGGGCGATCGTAGACGAACTCGGCAGCCACCGAATAGTGGCCATAGCGCTCTGTCTCCGCACGGAACGGACGAATCATCTGCGAGTGGCAGTTGTAGCAGCCTTCGCGGACGTAAATGTCGCGACCAGCCAAGCGCAGTGCCGAATACGGCTTCAGCCCTGCTACCGGCTCAGTAGTCGATTTTTGAAAGAACAGCGGGACGATCTCGACCAGACCGCCAACGCTCACCACCAGCACGATCAGGGCGATCAGCAGCCAGGGGTTCTTTTCGATCATTGCATGAGTAAATTTCTTCATTGCTGCTCCTTGATTCAAGCGTGTGTCGGCGCGAGCGACGGAATGCGTGCCTCGACGGCTTTGCCACCGCGAACCGTCATGAACGTGTTGTAAGCCATCATGATCATGCCAGCGAGGTACAACAAGCCACCGGTAAAGCGGATCACGTAGTACGGATACGTTGCCTTGACCGACTCAACGAAGGTGTAGGTCAACGTGCCGTCGGCATTCACCGCACGCCACATCAGACCCTGCATGACACCCGCAATCCACATCGCAGCGATGTACAGCACGATACCGATGGTCGCAACCCAGAAGTGGACCTCGATCAGACGAACACTATGCATCTGAGTCTTGCCGAACAGGCGCGGGATCAGGTAGTAGATCGAACCCATCGTAATGAAGCCGACCCAGCCCAGAGCACCAGCGTGCACGTGGCCAACGGTCCAGTCGGTGTAGTGCGACAGCGCATTGACCGTCTTGATGGACATCATCGGACCTTCAAAGGTCGACATGCCGTAGAAGGACAGGGAAACGATCAGGAACTTCAGGATCGGGTCATTGCGCAATTTATTCCATGCACCCGACAGAGTCATGATGCCGTTGATCATGCCGCCCCAAGAAGGCGCCAGCAGAATCAGGGAGAACACCATACCGACCGATTGAGTCCAGTCAGGCAACGCGGTGTAGTGCAAGTGGTGCGGACCCGCCCACATGTAGGTGAAGATCAGTGCCCAGAAGTGCACGATCGACAGACGGTAGGAATACACCGGCTTGTCTGCCTGCTTCGGAATGAAGTAGTACATCATGCCAAGGAAGCCAGCGGTCAGGAAGAAGCCCACCGCATTGTGGCCGTACCACCACTGCACCATCGCATCCTGCACGCCGGCATAGGCGGAGTAGGACTTCATTGCAGAAACCGGCAGTGCCATGCTGTTAACGATGTGCAGCAAGGCGACAGCCAGAATAAAGCCGCCAAAGAACCAGTTAGCCACATAGATATGCGCAACCTTGCGCTTGACCAGCGTGCCAAAGAACACAATCGCGTAGGACACCCACACCAGAGCGATCAGGATGTCGATCGGCCATTCAAGTTCCGCATACTCTTTGCCGGAGGTATAACCGAGCGGCAGGGACACGGCAGCGGAGACGATGACCAGTTGCCAACCCCAGAAGGTAAATGCAGCGAGGCCGTCGCTGAAAATGCGTACCTGGCTGGTACGCTGGACCACGTAATATGACGTGGCAAACAAAGCGCATCCGCCGAAAGCAAAAATAACGGCGTTGGTATGCAACGGTCGCAAGCGACCATAGCTTAACCACGCGATATCGAAGTTTAGAGCGGGCCAGGCAAGCTGAGCGGCGATAAAAACGCCGACCAGCATACCCACCACGCCCCACACTACGGTTGCGATCGCGAATTGCTTCACGACCTTGTAGTTGTAGTTCAGTGATGTATCCACGTACGATCTCCCAGGGTTAGTAACACGAATGAGGCGAGGGTAAAATTTCGGGGCTCGAAAAACTTTGACCTGAATCAAATTGACTCAAATCAAGCAAACCCCGACACCAATAGGGCTTTTAGTTTAAAAAAAACGGGGAATATATCAGTCTTTGGCTTTGTTGTCCGCAGAGGTTTTCGCGAGTGAAGATGCAGTCTCTTCGGTCCGGTCATTGTCTTGCAGGATTCTCATGGCCGGACCCACCATATCGTCAAACTGGCCGCTGTCAGATGCCCTGAAAAATATCCAGACCGCCACGAAGACGACCACAACGCTCATCGGTACAAGTAAATAAAGTGCTTCCATATTCGATAGGCTTTCAGGCGTTCCGGCCTTTGAGTTGCTGCTGCGGCCTGACGTTAAGGGCGCGCTCCCGAGGGATGCGCCGCAGTCGCAATGCATTGATGACAACGATCGCCGAACTGAGCGACATGCCTATACCAGAGAGCCAGGGGTTGAGCCAACCCAGCGCTGCCGCCGGTATCGCAACCGCATTATAAAGCGTTGCCCATGCAAGATTCTGCTTGATGACCGCCATGGTCTGCGATGCAGCTTCGCTTGCTTCAAAAACCGCCCCCACCCGCTCCGACAAAAGTACGGTATCTGCATGGGTTTGCGCCAGTACCGCGCCGCTGCTCATTGCGAATGAGACATCGGCTGCACGCAGAACGGCCGCATCATTGATACCGTCACCCACCATTGCTACAACCGCCCCTTCGGCTTGCAGACGCTGCACAAATTCCAGCTTTTGGTCCGGAAGGAAGCCGCCGTACGCCGCTGGAATACCCAATTCCTGAGCGACCCGTTGCGTTACACCCTGCTGGTCACCGCTTAAAAGGATGACATTTTTACCGCGAGAGAGAAAGTGTTCAACCACCTGTTTTGAATCGGGACGAATTGCGTCCGCAAAATCGAAACGCGCCAGCCAGCCTTGCTCCGTGCCCAGATACACTGGCGTCAATCCGCTGTCCGCCGTCTGCGGCGCCGGACGACCGGTAATTTCCTCGACAAAGGCTGCCGAGCCCAGCCGGTATGGTGCACCGCCGAACAGCCCTGTTAGCCCCTGGCCTGCCACAGACTGTATATCGGTAATCGCCGGGGCAGCAATCCCGGCATTCTTCTGCTGTTCCGCCTCGATGAGCGCCGCTGCCAGAGGATGCGCACTGGATGCTTCCATTGCGGCCGCCACGCTCAGGCACCACGCACTCGACTCTGCTGCGAAGGTTTCGATATGTCGCAATGCCGGCCTGCCCAGCGTCAGCGTCCCCGTCTTGTCAAAAATGATATGCGTGGTTCGATACAGGGTTTCGAGCACATGTGGCTGTACTACCAGCACTCCTTGCCGCACCAGTCGGTCTGTTGCCGCAGCCAGTGCGCTCGGCGTTGCCAGTGACAGCGCGCAAGGACAGGACACGACCAGCACAGCAATCGCGATCGGCCATGCACGCGACGGATCGATCCATTGCCATGCAAAAAACACAATAACTGCGAAGAGGAGCAGCGTGGCCACAAACCACGCGGCCACCTTGTCCGCCCAGAGCGATAACTGTGGCTTGGCCTGACCTGCGCGTTCGATCAGCTTGACCAGGGTGGACAAGGTGCTGTCCCGTGCAAGTTTTGTCACCCGAATCACAATTGGCTGTGACGCGTTAACTGCCCCGCCTGGTAGCATATCGCCCGCACCCTTGGGCTGCGGCCTGCTCTCACCCGTCAGAAGCGATAAATCGATCGAGGTGCTGCCCTCGACAATTACGCAGTCGGCAGCCACGGCCTCACCCGGCTTGACCAGTACCATGTCGCCTTCGCACAATTGCGCGGCCGGGATGACCTCAGGCGTGCGGTCGCCGGGGTAGCCCGGCATGCGCGCCGCCGATGCAGGCATCGCGTGTTGCAACCTTTCCAGTGCAGCGGCAGCCTTTCGGCGCGCAACCAGTTCCAAATAGCGGCTGCATAACAGCAGGAAGATGAACATCGTCACCGAGTCGAAATACACTTCGCCCTTGCCGGTGACTGTCGCGACTACGCTGCCGACGAAAGCGGCCACAATGCCGAGCGCAACCGGTACATCCATGCCCAGCGCGCGGCTTTTCAGGTTCGACCACGCGCCCTTGAAGAAGGGAATTGCCGAATAAAACACGGCTGGCAGGGTCAGAATCAGGCTGGCCCAGCGCATCAGGCCTTCCATGTCCGCATCCATCGTGCCGTCGGTGGCAAGATAGACAGGAACTGCGTACATCATCACCTGCATCATTGACAAACCAGCGACAAATACCTGCCGGAACAGCGTCTTGCTGGCACGGCGCAACTGGTCGCCGTGTCTTACGGCGTCGAACGGAAATGCGGTGTAACCAACTTCACGCACCGCCTTAAGGATGTCGCTCGGCTTGCATTTTTCTTTATTCCAGCGAACCTGCAAACGCTCGGTCGCCACATTCAGATTAAGCGCCTGCACACCCGGCACCGCGCCAAGCCGCCGCTCGATCAGCCAAACACATGCGGCACAGCGAATACCATCTACAGAAAAGACTGCTTCGCTGCACTCCGCGTTTTCATTGGTATCGCTGGCAAATTGCCCCAGCACTTCGGGTGCATCGTAGAGTTTCAGTTCTTCGGGGACAAGCGATGCCTGATCGGCAGTTGGGGAGTATCCGTTACGGGTCTGATAATAATCGGACAAACCGCTATCGACGATGGCTTGTGCCACCGCTTCGCAGCCCGGGCAGCACATCGGCTGCATGGTGTCTGCAATCTTGACGCTCCAGTGCGAGCCCGGCGGCACAGGCAAACCGCAATGAAAACAGGAGGCTGCAGCATCAACATGCTGCGCGAGAGAGGTATTCATTAATGGCTTCCCGCCGCGGGGGGCGTCAGGCAAATCGCATCGAGCCAGCCAAGCGACAAGCCATTGGCTGCGCGCACAATCCCAAGCAGGCCGAAGGCGACAATGATGCCGCCGCTGACCACACGAACCCAGCGTTTGCGCGTCCATGTTTGCAACCGCGTACCGAGCATGCCCATGGTCAGCAGTACCGGCAAGGTGCCGGCACCGAAGGCCAGCATCACCATCGCACCGGAACTTGCCGATCCCGTCATCATGGCGGTCAACAATACGCTGTACACCATGCCGCAAGGTACCCAACCCCATAAGCCGCCTAGGGCAAAAGCCTTGGCAGCACTGTCAACCGGAAGCAGATGCTTCATCAGCGGTTGCACGCGGCGCCATACCAGCTGCCCCACGTTCTCCAGCCGCGCCAGTCCACGCCAGACGTCCATGAGGTACAAGCCAAGGGCAACGAGCATCAGGTTGGCCAGCCAGTACCCGCCGATCTGCAGGGACGACACGAAAGACAGGGTGCGAGCCCCTTCTGCGACGCCGCCGGCGATAGCACCGGCAATTGCATAACTTGAAATGCGGCCTGTGTTATAGGCAGCTACGCGCAATGCATCGCCGAGCACAGGCGCTTGGGCTATTGCACCGGAACCATTGGTAACGGCGACCGGGAAAGGCCGCCGGCTTGATGCAACCGAAAATGCACTTACGATTCCGCCGCACATGCCGACGCAGTGAACACCGCCGAGCAGGCCAATCATGAAGACGGAAAGAAGATGTAAATCAGTCACTTATTGACAAATATCGTTGACGCCGGCTGGCAGTCGCCCCGGCGGAAAGGAGCGACATTATCGCCGATTTCGTCAGATCGTTTTTGAATACGGAATCCGCTCCATCTTCACCGCCCGCTTCATGCCCAGATAGCGGTCGAACACCATGCAGATGTTACGGATCAGCAGACGGCCTTTCGGCGTTACGGTCAGCCATTCGGAATCAAGGGTCAACAAACCGTCAGCTTCCAGTTCGCGCAGCTTTTCGATCTCGGCTGCGAAATAATTGGCAAAGGTGATTGGGTGCGCCTGCTCCAGCGAACGAATAGACAATTCAAAATTGCACATCAGCATCTGAATGATGATACGACGCAATAGATCGTCTACGCTGAGTTTGGTTCCGCGCACGATAGGCAGTTCGCCCTGCTCGATCCGCTCGTAATATGCCTCGAGCGTCTTTTCATTCTGGCTATAAGTAGAGCCAACCGCGCTGATCGCCGATACGCCACAGGACACCATTTCCGCATCTGCGTGAGTGGAGTAGCCCTGGAAGTTGCGATGCAGCCGGCCCTGGCGCTGCGCCACCGCGAGATCGTCGTTAGGCTTGGCAAAGTGATCCATGCCGATATACACATAGCCTGCATCGGTCAGGCGCTTGATACACAGCGCCAGCATATCCAGCTTGGTTTCACCGCTCGGCAACTCGTCTTCATTGATGCGGCGCTGCGGCTTGAACAGGGCAGGCATATGCGCGTAGTTGTAGATCGAGATGCGATCCGGATTGGCTGCGATCACCTTGTTCAGCGTCTGCCCCATCGTGATCAGGTTTTGCTTCGGCAAGCCGTAGATCAGGTCGATGCTGATCGAGCGAAAACCGGCCTCGCGTGCCGCCTTAATCACGGCCAATGTCTGCTCTTCCGGCTGGATGCGGTTGACGGCTTTCTGCACGTCGGGATCAAAATCCTGCACTCCAAGGCTGATGCGATTGAAGCCCTGCGTACGCAACGTATGAACGCGCTCCGGCGAAACGGTACGCGGATCGATCTCGATCGAATATTCGCCAGCATCGTCGGTGGCAAAGCGAAACCATTTGCGCAGATGCGCCAACAGGTCGCTCATCTGCTCGTCCGACAGGTAGGTCGGCGTGCCGCCGCCGAAATGCAGTTGCTCGACCTGATTCATTTCGGCGAACAACTTGCCCTGCATTTCAATCTCGCGCTTCAGGTAAGTCAAATAGACTTCTGCCTTGCTGTGATTCTTTGTAATGATCTTGTTGCAGGCGCAGTAGTAACAAAGCTTGTCGCAAAACGGAATGTGAACATAGATCGACAACGGGTTACGCGCACCCATCGCCCGCACGTTGTTTACCGCCTGCAGATAGTCGCCCATCCGAAATTCTTCGGTAAAACGATCCGCAGTCGGATAAGACGTATAGCGCGGCCCTTGCTGGCTCAGCTTGCGAATCAATGCGGCATCGAACTGGACTGCCGGGGACGGAACTGCGTTTGCGGGAACTGCCATGTAATTCACTCCTGCTGTCGTGCGCCCAAAACGGGGCACTTTTACTGGGGTGCAGTTTACAGAGGCGGGGCAAGCAGACACATTGATCTAGGTCAAAAAGGCCAAAATTGAATGGATTAGCGCAAAGGAAGGATTTTGTCAATCCACTGGAATTTTGACGCAATTAGCCAAAAAGAACTTCGGCGTCCATCCATCGCTTGCGACGAATGGACGCCGAGATCAATTACATAAAAAGCTACAGATGCAACGAAGGTGCTGTCCTGCCAGTCAGGGACCTATCCTTCGCGACCATCAATGCGTGGACGCATCAGATATGGCCCATACACCGTAACATACAGAAGAAATGCACCGCCCCAGCAGGCTGCCGCGACAACGAGCATGCTGGAGCGCAAACCCATTACCTCTACATTGGCGAGCAAACGGGTAATGACGCCGACCTCGACCAGCAGGTACATGATGGTCTCGCTGGTTCCTGCTTCCAGAGGCCGTCCAGTGTGCCCGAGCGCGGTACGGGTAATCATGCCGATAATCAGGCCTGCCATCGAACCAACCGCCAGCGCATGGAATACCACAGTGCTCGCTACAACACTCAGGGCAGCCAAAGCCATCATGAAGAAACCGAATGGAATCCAGGCGTACGAAATGTGCAGGATCCACACTAAAGGATTGCTGAGCGTGCGGTGCGGCTTCCATCCGGCGATACGCATTACTTGCGCACTGCCTGCAGCAAAAGCGAGCGCTGCCACCAGCGGCGCCGGCGCATGAAATATCCATGCAAGCGATGCCAGGGCAGTCAGCGCAATGCAAATACGATCACGTTTTTCATTGGTGACCGGTTTTACTCCAGGAACGCCATTTGCAGTAAATCCGGGAATCACGCGCCCACCGATCACCGACTCGATCATCACGACAATCAGGATCGCCGCATGAATCGGCGTGACGGAAGAAAGAGCGAGCCAGCCCAGTACCGCAGCATGAAACAATACATTTACCGTCGTGAGCAGGCCCAGAAGTCCCACCAGGAACATATTGCGCTTGTTGCCCGTGCGTTGCAGCACACGATAAAGCGGCCATGCGGCTAAAGGAATGAACAGAACGTCAACCGCGGCTGCCAGCAACGGTGGAGCAAGCAGCATCGCCAGGCGGCCGGCAAGCCAAAGACCGGCGAGCGCAGCAAGGTGCCCCTGGCGGGGCGTCCACAGTCCGGTCCAGTTGCGGCCCGCCGTAAACAGAAAACCAATGATGACGGCAATTGCGAAACCAAACACCATTTCGTGCATGTGCCAGTTCAGATCGACACGCGACAAGATTTGCGCCATGCCGAAATAACGGGCAATCCACAGCGGCACGCTAATGGCGGCGAAGGACGCAGCCAACAGGTAGAACGGCCGAAACCCCAGGCGAAACACCGGGTGGTGCGCCAGGGTCTGCTTCCCCTGCTCCTGAGCATGCGGCTCCTCGATCGTGAGTAGGCTCATCTCGACTCCTTAAAGATTCATTTAACATGAATCTTATAGTGCAATGGCAGCGAGCGCAATGACCATGGTGCTGGCCGCGCCGGCTATCGTCGTCCCTCGCCCTCTTTCAAGCTCCGCAAATCGAGTTTGAGCTGCATTGTGTCGTTGTCGCTGGAACGATGGGTCTCGAAGCCCATTTCTTTCGCCAAGCCGATCATCGGCTGGTTGTAGCTAAGAGCTTCGCCGATGATCTCCTGGGTGCCCCGTTCGCGGCAATAGCGAATAATCGTATTCATCAGCACATGACCAAGTCCTTTGCCCTTCAAGTCTGAACGCACACTGATTGCAAATTCAGCACTAACATTGTCGGGATCAAAGATTACACGAGCCACGCCCAACACTTCCGGCGCATCGTCCTCACCGGTTCGGATGGCTACGAACGCCATTTCACGGTTGTAGTCGATTTGCGTCATGCGCGCCAGTTGCGTGGTCGACATTTCGCGCATGCGTACGAACATACGCATGCGCACATCCTCCGGATCGAGCGAATTGAAGAACTCGATGTACTGGGGCGCATCCTCTGGCCTGATCGGCCGTAGCAGAATCGGCTCGCCGTTCCATGCGAGCCATTCTTCCAGCTCTTCCGGATAGGGCCGAATGGCGAGCCGATCAACGCCTGTCCTATCCGCTTTCGTCACCCTGATGCGCGCATCGAGAGCAATGACGCCGTCTGCGTCAGCAAGCAACGGATTAATGTCCAGCTCTGCAATTTCCGGAATATCGATAATCAGATGCGACACCCGGATCAGCGTATGGCAAATCGCATCAAGGTTGCTGGCAGAACGATGACGAAAGCCGGCAAGCAGCCGCGATATGCGCGTGCGCAAAATCAGATCGCGTGCCAGCACCATGTTCAGCGGCGGCAATGCGACTGCATGATCCGCAGTCACCTCCACCGAGACACCACCCTGCCCGAACAGGATCACCGGGCCGAACAAGGAATCCGTGGCCACACCTACAATCAGTTCGTATGCCTCGGCCCGACGTACCATCGACTGCACCGAAAAACCGCCAAGGCGCGCGTCTGGCTTAAGTTCCTGCAAACGCCTGTTCATCGCTGTTGCCGCCACCGCAACCGACTCGGCATCAGCCAGATCAAGAACGACGCCACCGACATCCGATTTATGCACAATATCCGGCGACAGTATTTTCAGCGCAACCGGAAAGCCGATCTCGGTGGCGAACTTCACAGCGTCTTCCACCGTGCTGGCAGAGCGCGTCTGCACCACCGGAATGCCATAAGCTCCCAGCACCTGCTTGGCCTCGGGCTCAGATAGTGAAGTTCTCCCGGCGGCGAGCGCATCTCTTACGATTGCGCGGACAGTAGCGCGATCCTCCGCAGGAGCGCCGGAAATCGACGCCGGTACTTCCATCAGCAATTTCTGGTTGCGGTGATACTGCACGGTCTGCATAAAACCACGCACCGCTTCTTCCGGGGTATCGAAGGTAGGTATGCCGGCATCCGAGAAGATACTTCGTGCCTGCGCGACGGAATCCCCTCCAAGCCAGCAGGCAAACATATTGCGGGATGCGGACTTTGCCATCGGCGCGACGGCTGCCGCGATTTCCGCACTGGGAACGATGGCGGTAGGCGCATGAAGGAAAAGAGTCGCATCCACATCGGTTTCCTGCAACAGGATCTCCATGGCAGCGACATAGCGTTCGGCCGGTGCATCGCCGATGATGTCGACGGGGTTGCCGCGCGACCAGTTAGCCGGAAGAATTTTGTCCAGTTGCTGCAATGCCTGCGGCGACAAGGTCGCCAGGCAGCCCTGCTTGCCGATCAGCGCATCGGTCGCCAGTACACCGGGGCCGCCGCCATTGGTGATGATCGCCAGCCGGTCGCCCTTTGCAGGCCTCGAACGTGCGAGGGTTTCCACCGCATCGAACAAATCCATGGTGGTAAAGACACGCAACATGCCGGCACGACGGATTGCCGCGTCGTACACATCGTCCGAGCCGGTCAGCGCCCCGGTATGCGATGCAGCCGCCTTCGCACCCTCGGGCACCCTGCCCGCCTTGATGACGATGGTCGGCTTGCTGCGCGCTGCGGCGCGGGCAGCGGACATGAATTTGCGGGCATCCTTGATCGACTCCATGTAGAGCAAAATCGCATGGGTTCCCGGATCGCTCGCCAGATAGTCAAGCACGTCGCCAAAGTCCACGTCCTCGCTGTCGCCCAGCGAGATGAACTTGGAAAAACCGATGTCACGCGATTTTGCCCAGTCAAGCACACCGGTCACCATCGCCCCCGATTGCGATACGAAAGCAATCTTGCCTGGCCGAGCGCTGGTATGCGCGAAACTGGCATTAAGACCGATTTCAGGGACCAAAAGGCCCACACAATTTGGCCCGAGAATGCGCAGCAGGTGCGGCTTCGCAGCTGCGAGCATCAGGTCCCGCATATTCCTTCCGCGCAGATCGCGCACCGTACTCAAGCCTGCAGTCAGCACAATGGCCGCTTTGGTGCCGAGCTTGCCAAGATCGCTGATGATGTCAGGCACAGTCGCAGGCGGGGTGCAGATAACAGCAAGATCCGGGGGCGTTGGCAGCCTGGCTGCGCTCGCATACACCTTCAGTCCGGATAAAGCGTCGTACTTCGGATTGACCGGCATGATCGGTCCGCTGAATCCACCCGTCAGAAGATTATGCAAAACGGTTGAGCCCACGCTATGGGGTTTTTCGGAAGCACCAATGACGGCAATAGATGCCGGATCAAAAAGATGCTTCAGGTTTCTGACACTCATGGATTCGACTCCCTCGGAATTCGTCTTATACAGCAAATGCGCCACGTCCTTGGCAAAACCGCTGGCAGCACCAACACGCCGGCAATGATTGCAAGCAGTTGATCGGCCGTTTCGCAATTCATGGCGCCGGGTGTGACCGCAGGGCCGTTCAGCCTGACAGTGTAAGCGCTTTGCGGATTGCGTTACGACAGAGTGTTTTGGGGAACAATTACGACATTTTTCCCTATGCCCCATAGCAGGAATCAGCTGACCAAATAATTTTGATCTGAATCAAAAAGCCCAATATTATTGTTTGAGCTGTTTTTATTTTTCTGGACTGCCTTGCGGCAACGCTCTACGCTAATGACGCAACGATTGCAGAGAGCGCTTTTTCAGCCACAGATTTTCAAACAGTCTGCTCTGACCAAAACTCAGCCAATCATAAAAAGGGATACCAAATGCCGTATAAAACCGTACTCGTCCATGTGGATAATGACAAACATGCAAGTGAGCGCATCCAGTTTGCTGCAACCATCGCCATGGCCGAAGACGCGCATCTGGTCGGCGCCGCCCCGTCCGGCCTGTCACGCTACATTTACCAGTCCAAATTTATCTATGAAGGCGGAGGGATGGCGACGCATCTTGACAGTCATCTGGATGAATTGCGCAAGCATGCACAAAAGGCGCTGACTGCATTTGAAGCCACAGCAAAGAAAATGGGGGTGCGCTCCTACGAAGCGCGCCAGGTCGATGATGAAGCCGGCGGCGGCATCAGCCTTCAGGCACGATATTGTGACCTCGTGGTACTTGGACAAACCGATCTGGATGAAACGTCGTCCACGAC
Organism: Noviherbaspirillum sp.; assembly: GCA_035254105.1. GTDB lineage: Bacteria > Pseudomonadota > Gammaproteobacteria > Burkholderiales > Burkholderiaceae_D > Noviherbaspirillum. The sequence goes on from DATFAZ010000127.1 coordinate 21,602, forward strand.
GCTGCCGGATTTTCCTGAATTCGTCATCATGAACTCAGGCCGCCCGGTACTCGTCGTCCCCTATACCGGAAAGTACGACACTGTCGCCAAACGCCCACTCATTGCCTGGGACGCAAGCACCAGTGCCACGCGTGCCGTGACCGCCGCCATTCCTCTGCTGCGCCGCTCGGAGAATGTCGATGTGGTGGTGTTTAATGCCGACTCGCGTAACGAGGCGCACGGCGAGCAACCTGGGGCTGATATCGGCCTGTATCTGGCACGTCATGGAATCAAGGTCAATGTGGTGCGCCAGAAGACGAACATCGATGTCGGCAATGCGCTGCTTTCGATTGCCGCCGATCTTGGCTCGGACATGCTCATCATGGGCGGCTACGGCCATTCGCGCTTCCGCGAGATACTGCTTGGCGGTGTCACGCGTACCGTTCTGGAATCGATGACGGTGCCCGTCCTGATGGCGCACTGATCCATTCAGCTCGTGCGGTTCGCAGCCGCACGACCGATACAGGAATACGCCTTTCTCCAGTTTGTGAAAATGCATTCTCCGGAAGCGCAATCCAATGCGCTTCGTATTTCCAAAAACCTTGATCCCAATCATTTAATCAAGTGGTTGCGTTCGATTAGCATCGGCTGACGAATCGAAGGGCCGTCGCCCGCCAGCGGCGGTCGTCACCGATCGTCGCACGTTGTTTCCGCACTCCTTGCTCCATTTTTAATCAGCTCTAAAAGGAAGTACCATGCAAACCGAAATCCTAAATGTGACGGGAATGAAATCCGAGGACTGCACCGAGACGGTGATGCGCACGCTCAAGACCATCGACGGTGTGAGCAACGTGAGTGTCTCTTATCCCCAAAGCCGCGCCATCGTGCAGTTCGACGAACAGTTGACTGCCACGAAGGAAATGCAGGCAGTCCTCGCCAAAGCCGGCTACGGAATCAAAGCCGAGAAGTCGGAAGAAAAATCATGCGGCGGTTGCTGCGGCGGATGCGGCGGCTAATCAAATCTACGGCAATTTAACACTTGTCTTGCGGGCCGCTTTCGGCCCGTTTTTCTTTTGCCTGACCGCCTGCCGCAACGCCACTACCGGCCAGACAAGCCGGCCATCCCGTGCTCGACCGCAAATACCGCAGCCTGCACACGACTCGCCACGTTCAGCTTCTTGAGGATATTTTGCACGTGGATCTTGACCGTGCTCTCGGCCACATCGAGTGTGCGCGCAATGGTCTTATTGCTCCCGCCACATGCGAGGCAGGCAAGTATTTCCTTTTCACGCGGGGTAAGCCGGCTGACATGGGAAGTCGGCAACACTTTCGATATGCTCACCTGCAAACTGTTCACCAGTTTGGTAGACATTGCTTCCGCCAGGACCGTCTCGCCCACCACCGCACGCTGGATCGCCTGCGCCAGATAAGCTGCATCAATCGTTTTGGTCAGGTAACCGCGTGCACCGGCATGCAGGGCTGCTGTCAGATCTTCTGTCGCTTCCGATGCAGTCAGCAGAATCACCACCAGGCTCGGGCAATCCTCAAGCAATAACTCCAGGGTGGCCAAGCCCGAGATACCCGGCATGTTCATATCCAGAAGCACCACGTCCGGCTGCAACTCCCTGGCGCGCTGAATTCCCTCGAGCCCGTCGGCGGCTTCCCCGACCACGGTGAACCCGGAATAGCTCTGCAGCAGAGAACGTATGCCACTACGAAACAAAGTGTGATCGTCCACCAGCAGAACACTGATTGGACTGAGCGACGAGTTCATTTATTCCTGTTCCAAAATAAACATCATGCCGTCCCCCGCATTTGTGCGAGCAGACATGAACCGCATCCATGGCAGTTCGGCCTAACCACCGGTTTGCGCCATGACGCGAATGACCTTTCCGGGACGTTCCCGAAATTCATGCTGTTGCGGTTTGAGTTCGATCGCCTGGCGAATCGCTGCTTCAAGCTCTTCATCGCTCGCACCGTCGCGCAGTAGTGGCCGGAATTCGAATTTCTCTTCTTGCCCGAGGCAGAGATACAAAGTGCCATCGACGGCCAGCCGCACTCGATTACAAGTGGCGCAGAAGTGCTGTGACATCGGCGTAATGAATCCGACGCTTGCGCGTCCGTCCTTCGTCGCAAGATAACGCGCCGGGCCGCCACCTAGCTCGACAGCCTGTGGTACCAATCCAAATTTTTCTTGCAGGCGTGACTGGATCGGTCCCAGGGCAAGATATGACGTATCTCTTCCGGTCGCCCCCATCGGCATGGCCTCGATCAGGCGCAAGATGAATCCATTCTCGATGCAGAACTCCACCATTGCATCGATCTCGCCATCGTTTACACCGCGCATGGCGACCATATTGATCTTGATCGGCTGAAAGCCGGCTGCCTTGCCGGCCATGATGCCGTCCAGGATTTGCTTCAGGCTGTCACGCCCGGTAATCCTTTCCATGCAGCCGCGATCCAGAGAGTCAAGGCTGACATTAATGCGCGACACCCCTGCAGCCTTAAGTGCTTCGGCGTGGCGATCCAGGCGGGTTGCATTGGTGGACAAGGAAAGGTCACGAACACCGGGCAGGCTGGCGATCCGCGCGGCTAGTTCCGGTAAATTCCGTCGCAGCAGCGGCTCTCCACCCGTCAATCGCACACGCGATGTACCAAGCCGGGAAAATACGGCCAGCAAGCGTTCGATTTCGTCGAAGGACAGCCAGTGCTTCGGCTCTTCAAATCCTTTGAATCCTTTGGGAAGACAATAAGTGCAGCGCAAATCGCATCGGTCGGTCACGGATAACCGGAGATAGTCGATAGATCGACCAAAGCGATCGCTTAACATTGGCCCTTTTGAAGATTCCGACGAATTCATCATCCCGACTCTTTTGCTCCTGTCATGCCGCCTGCAGCGTTGCCGCCTCCGTGCCGTACGCCTGCACTGTCTACGTCGGCGTGCCTTGCCATCGACATTTTGATAAACGAGCTTAGACAGACAGGAAAATCGTAAATCTCTGGTTGCTGGAGGTCAACGCGACTGCTTAACTTGAGTTAAGAAATACAAAAATATTATTTCCCCCAAGGTAGCAACTTCTGTTTCTGCGCCTTTGAATCTTCTATACGGCCTTTCGATGACGAAAAAGTGAGAACCTGCTAACAAATCCATGTCTAAAACTTACGTGGCAGTTCCTTAAAAATCGTCATCAATTCAAATGAAGGAGTGGGCATGAAGAAATTACCTTTAGCCATCTTTCTGTCGCTACTAGGTACGGCGACAGCAACGTTCGGACAAACCACCACTACGACAACCATCACGAAAGAACCTGCAACTGACAATGCGGCCTCACCAAGTTCCGGGTCTTCTTCCGGAAGCAGCGAAGCAGTTACTACCACCACAACCACAATCGATCAGCCATCGAGCAGCAGTTCCTCCTCCGGCTCTTCTGGTACGGGCAGTAGTAGCTCTGGTAGTGGATCTGGTATGACGACCTCCCCAGGAAGCGCATCAGACACAAGCGGTAGTACCAGCGGCGGCAGCACCGGCACATCCGGCTCCTCCACCGATTCCAGCACGGGAAGCTCCGGCCTGAGCGTGCCACCCACACCAACCTATGGTGGCACGAGTGATTCTTCCGGCGGAAGCTCAACTTCGGGTACTTCGGGCACTTCGGGAACCGGTTCTTCCGGAGCGGGCACAAGCGGAACAGAGGGTTCAAGTTACGGCACGACAGGACCGCAAGGCTCGACTTCGGGAAGTTCATCGCCAGGAAGCTCGAGCAGCGATATGCCATCGGGCACCGGTAGCTCTACATCCGGAACGTCCGCAACCGGCACGCCAGACAGCAATAGTTCGAGCAGCAGATCGAGCACCGGTTCGACTACTGGCACTCCGTCCAGTTCGGGTTCATCTACCCCGTCCGACTCAAGCTCGACAACCACCACCTCGCCTAGTTCAGGCTCATCCAGCGGGACAGGCTCTACCTCTCCAAGCACAACGTCGCCATCCGGGAGTACAAGCCAGTAAGAGTGGCGAGCCACGCTGATAGCAAGTCACGCCTGTGGGCCGCCGGTGAATTTTGCCGGCGGCCTTAACACTTCTTATCACCGCAATAAACGACATGCCGGTGCGACTGTTACCGCACACACCTGTCGTTCGGCACTCATCTTGGGCCTAAGCTGATCCTGCGTCATTAGGCAACGGGACAACGGTCTGTTCCCGTATACCAAACGTCAGCTCCGAACATCGTGCAAATATTTTTCACGAATCATCTCCACCACTGCAGAATGCCGGCCTTGCAAGATATGAACCCGCGTAATGGGCTACCACCGACCGCTCTCCTCGTTTAATATTGGAAAAAAAGGAGAATTCCATGCACGCAAGTACTTTAGCGAGCAGTCCGCGCAGCTTTGCGGCTGAAACGAATCACCGCTCGCTGAAGGTGGGTGGCATCACGCCGTTCACCGCCACCGATTATCCCGGCAAACTGGCCGCCGTCGTATTCGTTCAAGGTTGTGCCTGGCAATGCGGCTACTGCCACAACCCGCACCTGCAACTTCGTCTGAAGCAAAGCCCATTGCAATGGTCGCGCGTGCTGGGTCTGCTTGAAAAGCGTGTTGGCCTAATCGATGCGGTCGTGTTCAGCGGTGGCGAACCGACACTGGACCCTGCCCTGCCCGAGGCAATTGCGGATGTGCGCAAACTCGGTTTTGAAGTCGGTCTGCATAGCGGCGGCATCTACCCAAAACAGTTGAAGGCAGTCCTGCCACTGCTTGACTGGATCGCACTGGATATCAAGGCACCCTTCGACCGTTATGAGTGCGTAACCGGTGTGGCAGACAGCGGCCAGTCTGCACACGCCAGTGCCCAAGCCGTACTGGAATCCGGGATACGGCATGAATTCCGCACAACCGTTCATCAGGCTCTGTTATCCGAGAATGACGTCGCGGAGCTGGCGCAGACGCTGGCAGGCATGGGCGTGCAGAACTACGCGCTGCAGAGTTTTCGGATGCAGGGATGCAGAAACAAGGATTTGAAAGCAGTACCCGGTGCGGGCGTCCTTAGCGATGCGCTGGTGCACCGCGTGTCCGGGCTGTTCCGCGACTTCACGCTGCGTAACGGTTAACGGGTTAACGCGCCTGTCGTGATGCCAGCCTTTCACGCATGGCTGGCGTCATCTCCACGTTCCTGTTCGCATCGATCAACATCACTTCTTTCAAGCCAAGGCGATCGGCCATCTCTCGCCAGTGCGCGGGGCCGGCGACAAAGAGCGGTTTAGAATGTCCGTCAGAGCGGGTACCGGCATCCGTCCCACCCGAGACAATAATGGTGACGGAGGCCACCAGATCGGTTGTTTCGCCGGTGCGCGGATCAATGATGTGCGGACGGCGCTTGCCGTCTTTCATGAAATAACGCTGATAATCGCCACTGGTTCCGATCGCTTCGTTATCCTTCAACTCCACTGCCGCAATCGAACCTTCCCCGCGTGGATCCTGTATGCCCACGGTCCATGGCCGGGCACCTGGACGGCCGATTGCCAGCATGTTGCCACCGACATTGATGAGTGCCGCCTTGACGTTCTGTGCACGCAGTATCTGTGCGGCGCGGTCTAGCGCATAGCCTTTCGCATAACCGCCCAGATCAAGCATCACAACAGGATTACTGCTGGAAATTACAGTGCCGTCAAAGTGCAGGTCTGTCATACGGGGATTTGCAGCAACCAGGTGCCTGATTTCCTCAGCACTCGGCTCCTGCGGCTTGATCTCGCTGGTCTGGAAGCCCCACAACCTGATCAGGCGGCCAATAGCGGGATTGAACAGATTATCCGAGCGCTCGGCCAGCATGGTGGCAGCTTTCAGGATATTGACCATCTCGGCATCGCCCTGATAGGGTTCGCCTCGTGCAATTGCGTCGTTTAGCGCGGTCAGCTCACTCGGCTGCCAGGCATGGAATTTATGATGCAGGCGATCAAACTCGCTCAGCACCTTCGCGCTCAGTTCGTTCGCGCGCTCTTGTGACTCGCCGTAGATGCTGACCTCAACCCGGGTGCCGAATACGTGTCCCTGAGTACGGTGAATGGTTTCGTTGCGAGTGCATCCGCTCAGCACTGCCAGCAACAGCACAAAGGGAATTACATAATGGAGAAGAAAGCGAGGGGTTTGGCGCATGAGGCTGCCGGTGGATGCTTTCAGCTACGGCCTATCAATAACAGAAAGGGTGGAACGCAGATATCGCCAAATGCGATGGGTAGAGCAAAAAACCGAAAACCATAGGGGAGCGCCATCTTGCTGGCACTCCCCTATCGACTACATTAGCTAGCCTTGCTAACCATGAAGTCGATAACAGCCTTCACTTCCTCGTCCTTCAGGCTGGCATTGCCACCCTTAGGCGGCATCAACTTGAGGCCATTGAGTCCACTCGTATAAAGAGCGTCCTTGCCCTTGGCGATACGCGGTCCCCATGCGGCCTTGTCACCCAGCTTCGGTGCGCCCATGACGCCGGTAGCGTGGCAGGAAGCACAATTGGCATTGAATACCTGTTCGCCCTTGGCCAGATCACCAGCACTGGCGGTTGCGGCGGCCGGAGCTGCGGCAGCGGCAGGCGCAGCAGCGGGAGCTTCAGCGGCGGGTGCCGGAGCCGGAGCAGGCGCAGCTGCCGGGGCTTCCGCTACAGGTGCCGGTGCGGATGCAGCAGGTGCTTCGGCCTGCGGTGCGCTCTTCTCACCACATGCAGCCAAGGCTGCTACAAGCACGAACGGCAAAAATTTCAAAGCCTTCATTTCTTACTTCTCCTTCTGATTTAAAAATGGGGTTCAGGTCCTCACCTGGGCTATGCCGGCTGTGCCGGGTCGAGCAGCGGATTGACCAACAGAATTTCCAGTAACCGGGAAAAATTGGCCCAGCAATCTGTGCCCGGAAGGGTAACAGAATCCGCCTGGATAGTCCCGTCATCTCCATGCAGGTGGTGTGGGAATGTGTCGCATTCCGGATGGACTGGCGCTGTATCGATGTACAGCTCCGCCTCCCCCCAACTCCAGTGGATCATGTACTCGTCAGGGCTGAAATAGCGCACTTCCATCAGCAGCCCGCTGTCGAAGGACAGAATCAAGGCATCCTGTGCCATGCGCACCGGCTCGGAAAGGCGGTCGCCGTAATGCTTTTCCACCTGTTCCTGCAGCATTACATGCACGCTCCCCGGCGCCTCTTCCGCAGTACGACTGCCAAGCTGGGCCAGCATATCGTTACGTATGTGCTGACGCGTCTGCTCCAGAATCAGTGCACTCAAATAATGGTTATAGGCGGGGTGTTCTCCCGCCTGTCCGCTTTTGATTTTTTCCAGCAAGGCCGCTTCATCCGGGACTTCGTACTGATTAAGGACGGCTTTACGGGCTTCACGCAATATGTAGTTCGTCCTCGCGTACAGCTTCTTCATGTTTTCGAGGTCGTCGAACATTTCCAGTTCTGGATTCTGATCTTGATTCATTACTACTAATCCTCAATGCATCGAGTTATCGTGGGCGGCGCCGGTGTTCATATTGACCATGTCCGGGGTGACTGCCTCAAAACGCAGAATTTTGCCGCCTTCTTTTGCAATAAATGCCTCGGCATCCTGCATGCTGGAGAAGGATCCGAAGGTCGGTCCCATTGAACCGAGCTTTTTGCTGCCGACGACATAAATAGCGGTCTTCGCGTCAATCCAGTTCTTTTCCGGCTGTTCCCACGCGGTTTTTCCCATGTCTTGCACGTACATTCCGGCGATCGGACGTTTTTGTTCGGGCGCGTGCAGGGTTGCAAACAGCTCCATCAGGTCGCAGAAGAAGTCCGGCTCGCCTTCGGCGTAATGAATCTGTGCCTTCGGGCCCGGATAATCCTTGAGGATCATGCCATCGAGAGAACAGGAAGTGTCATTTCCCGGCTCCAGCGCCCCAGCCTGTTGAACGGACTTGCTGCATGCGGCTATCAGCACCAGCAATGCAAGACTGCCGGCCAGTTTTTTGACGAGATGTTCCATTCTCATTTGAATCTCCAGTTCGCAATCGAAAACGGCACTACGATCCAGGCAAGCATGATGCTTGTCAGTACCAAGGGATTAGTCAGTTTTTCCGGCATCACAGTGGCCAGACCATACATGGTCTGTACTTGCTCGGAACTAAAGATGTTAAGCAGGCGGAATACGTCCGCCGGATTCAGCATCAGCAAGGTACCAAACAGGCTGCTGCTCAGATTTCCCTGGCTGACGACCAGCGCGCCGGTCAGCAGCAAGTCGAAAATCAGGACGAAAAAGAACCAGAGCGCAATAGCAAGACCACTGGCGCGCATCCGGTCCGAAGTCAGTACCGATACCAGTACCGACAGGCTGAGGAAAGCCATCCCCATCAGGATTGCGGTGAATACGAAGCCGAGGTAGTGATACAGGTCATTAATGCCAAGCTGCGACGCCATCGGCAGCAGGCCGGCGCCAAAACCGATTACGGTGGAACACGCCAGAGCCGCCGACAAGCCGATGAACTTGCCAAGCAAAATCTCGAAGCGGGTAATCGGCATTGAGAGCAGCAACTCCATTGAACCACGCTCCCGCTCTCCGACGATCGCGTCGTAGCCAAGGATCAGCGCAATCAGCGGCACCAGATAAATCACCAGGCTGACAAGGCTGGCGACAGTAACATCGATGCCGCGAAAACCCACCGCGCCCTGCTGCGCCGAGCCGAAATAGGCAATCGCCAACGCAAACAGCGAAAAAATTACCGCCACTGCCAGCACCCACAGGTTACGAATGCGATCCCGGAATTCCTTGCCGGCGATGATGCGGACCTGCGCGAGTTCAAAACCATTAAACATGTCCGCCTCCATAACCCAGGAACAGATCCTCAAGCGACGGCTCATGCACGGTAATGTCATGCACAGCATCGGCCAATGAGGAAACGATGCCGAGAACCGCTAGCTTGTGCCCTTGCGGGCAGGCGATGCGCGCCCGGTCTTCGTCGATTTCCATTTCGAGCCCCGGCACTTGTGCCAGTGCACTTTCTATTTTCTGCCCGTATCCGGCGCGCAGCCCGAGCTCGATTACCGATGGCAGCACCATTTGTGCACGTAGTTGCGATAGCGTTCCTTGCGCGGCAATACGACCGGAGTTGAGGATCACCAGACGGTCCACCCGCTCCTGAATTTCAGCCAGGATGTGCGAGGTGATAATGATGGTTGCGCCCTGCCCCTGCACCTCGCGAAGAATGCCGTAAAACTCGTGAATGCCTTCCGGGTCGAGACCATTGGTCGGCTCATCCAGAAAGATCAGATCAGGCTTGCCCAGCAAGACCTGCGCAAAGCCCAGGCGCTGCCGCATGCCCTTCGAATAGCCACGTACGCGCCGGCCGGCTGCATGAGCTAAGCCTACGCGTTCGAGAGTGGCATCGCACTCGTCACGCGGCACCCGCTTCAGATCGGCAAACAGATGCAGCACTTCGCGCCCGGTGAGGTTGTCGTAGGTGACGAAGCTCTCGGGCAGGTAGCCGATACGTCGCCGCGCCTGACGAAAATCCCCGCCGCCGGTCAGTGCGCCGTGCACGCGGATTTCACCGCTGGAAGGCGGCATCAGCCCCAGCATCAACTTGAACAGCGTGCTCTTGCCGGCGCCGTTATGGCCGATCAGGCCGAACATCTCGCCCCGGCCAACCGACAGGCTGACACCGCCAAGCGCCTGTATGTCGCCAAAGCGCTTGGTGACGTCAGTCACCTGTATGGGATCGCTTGTCACTCCACTTTCTCCAATCCTGATTCCAAGGAAGCATGCGTGGCTGCTTGTCCACGATGCTGGGCGCACGCAGCAGCGGAAACTGCTGGGCCACGAAACGCAATGTCTGTATCGACGGGCTCGACAGCAGCAGCTTGAGCAGCGGGTACTGCCAGTTCAAACGGTCCACCACGTCGTTGGCTTCATATGGCACATCGCCGCGGCCGTCGCCGTTCTGATCCCAGCCACTGTAATTGCTCCAGTAGTTGCCCTGCGATTTGCCCCACTCGACGTCACGTGAGGCGACGAACTTGACCTGTTCACGGTTGCCAATGAAATCATTGGCATCAACCTTATTGTTGGCTGACCCCGCCGATATATGTGCACCGACCTGATTATTGATTACGAGGTTATTGCTTAGTGTGTTGAATTCCGCGTCATAAATAAAGAATCCGCGTGCGTTGCCGGCCACAATATTGTTCTCGATGACGGAATCCTGAATGGTACGCAGCATGATGCCGTGATCGGTATTGCCCCATGCCTTGTTGTTACGCACTCTCAGTTCGCGCACTTCCATCAGCGCCAATCCGCCGCGGTTAAGGTAGGTCTCGTTGTTCTCCCACGTACTCTTGTCGGTATTCATGTAGTGGGTACCGTAGCGCAAATGATGGATCTTGTTCCCACGGAAGATCGCATCTTTGGTGACATCGACATAGATGCCATCGCGGGTATAGCTGATGTTGTTATCGAGGACCTCCACGCCCTTCACGTTATATACCTGCACGCCATTGCCGCGTGCGGCCGACAACAGGTCACGCCTGCCGGTAATGACGTTGCGGATAACGCGGCCGTCCTTCAGGCCTTCCATCCAGATGCCGAACAGGTTGAACACCACATCACAATCCTGAACGGTCGCCCGATCGGAACCGGGCTCAAGATAGATGCCGGCGTTCTGGGCGGTCTGGTCGATGCCGCTGTCGCGTACGATTAAACCCTGAATGGTGACATCTTTGGCGCGTACACGAATGACGTCGCCGGTGAATTGTCCGCTGATGGTGGGACGATCGACACCCTGCAAGATGAGGGGCTTGTCGATCAGCAGGCGCTCGGCATAATCGCCGCGCAGGACGCGCACTGTATCGCCCGGACTGGCGGCACGGATAGTGGCGGCAATCGACTGTCCGGGTTGCACCGTCAGTACTGCACTCCAGGCCGCCTTGCCGGGCACTCCAAGAAATCCGGCCAGTGCGGTGATCAAGACTAACGGTATTACTCTCTTCACTACTTTATCCTTATCGCCACTTGCATGAATCGGCATCTGCAGGCGGGCCGTGCACACCACAATCACAAACAACGCAGCAGCGGCACACGCAGTGCACGCTGCTCTCGCTATATTGCGCAGACTTCAATTAGAAGCCTTTCCGGCCAATTCCGCGTTTTTTTCCGACAGATTGCGACGTACGCTCTCCAGGGGAATGAAATAGCCCTTGGCATCAATCGGCGTCAGCGGCAATCCATCTTTTTCGCGGCTCTTGCGTTCTTTCACCAGCGGCGGGCACGCATGGTCATCGTAGTACATCACCATACAATCCAGACACAGCAGGCATTCCTTCTGGTCGATGTTGCCCTTTGCATCGATCGCATGCGAGCCGCAACCGGCTGCGCAAGCATGGCAAGTCTGGCATTCGCTCTTGCGCTTGAGGCCAAACAACCGGAACTTGGTCGGAATTGCGAGGCCTGCACCCAGCGGACAGACATACTTGCAGTACGGCCGCTCGCTCAAGATCGAAATACCAAGGATCGTCATAACAAACAGCACGAACGGCCAGGAGCGGTTCCATACACCAACAAGGAAGGTGGTCTTGAACGGCTCGATCTCAGCCAGCGTTTCCGCCATTTCCATCGAGTAGAACGACACGCCAAGCAGCACGGCAAAGACACCATACTTGACCCACTTCAGTTTGTCATGCAGCTTCTTCGGCAGCAGGCGCTGGAAGCGCTTCAGGCCGATCACCTCGCCCAGCTTGTATGCAAGGTGCTGCAGCGAGCCGAACGGGCAGATCCAGCCGCAGAACAATCCCCGGCCCCAAAGAAGCCCGGTGATCAGGATGAACCACCAGAAAATAAAGATAAACGGATCGGACAGGAACAATTCCCACTTCCACTTATGGATCAGCGAATGGAACCAGGTCATGATCTGCGTGATACTCGGCTGCGCCTTCAGGTAAAAGCCGATAAAGCCAACGCTGGCGATCCATAGCGAGATGCGGGGGATCGAAATCCACGGCTTGCTCTTGCGGTTCGAAGCGCGCACCAGCCGGTCGCGTTGCGAGTACAGCACAGCACTGGCGGCAAGAATCAGTACGAAAAAGGCGATTTCAAGCTTCCTGCCGGTCCAGACTTTTTTCCATGTCGGCTCAGGCCGTTCCACATGCGGCCTGCCACCTTCCAAATAGCGTGCCGGCAGCCAGTATTCCTGCTCAAAACGCGTGAAAACCCGTGTGCCATTCTGCGAAACGATCTTGTTGGCGAGGAATGTCAGCCCCCAAGGCCAGGCCGGATTGAAGCCTTTTGAACGGACGATGAAAATACCGGTTTCCTTGAATTCCGGCGCATCCGCCGGTTCAAGGTGATAAAGATTCAGGTAATCGGTATCGCGGAAAGTGAACGAGTCCGGATCCTGCTTGACCTGGACACGGTCATAGATACCTCCACGCACGAAACCCGAGCCCTTGAAGGAGCCCTGCCCGTTAGCGACGAGGAAAATCGCATGGTCATTCGGCCCGAGGTCCTTCATCAGGCGCTCATAGCCATAATCCCCCAGCACACTCTTGCCGATTGTCGGGGTGTTGAGATAACCGAAATACAGATCGATATAAGGCTGTCCGTTATCCGGGACGCCGACTTCCTCAGCTGCAACCTGCAGGTGCTGGATTGCACCTTCTTTCAGGAGTGCCGCCCAGTTCAGCTTCTCGTCTACGGCGGTAAAGCGCGCTGGCGGCTTTGGCACGCTCTTGATGATTCCTACCTGGCTGGCAATCGCATAGGCGCTACGCATGATCACCTGGTTCTCGGCGATCACGGTAACAGTTGCGCCGCTCACGCCATCGAGACTGATCGAGCCGCCATCAGCCTGTCCCTGACCAATTTCCAGCTTGGCGTCGGCGGCCTTGCCTACATATTGGCGAATGAATTCAACCAGCGTCGATTCGGGAATGCCGGCCAACAGGATCGGCTCAGAATGCTTCAGAATCCGCACGCCGGAAATGATCCCGTGCGTATCCATGCCAATCAGCGTAATGACCGGCTTGCCTGAATAAGCAGGAATATCGACGATGTCAGTAGACAGGAATACATAACCGAGCAGGCGATTCTGTCCGTTCTCTACCGCATAGGCTTCGACATAGGACGGCATGCCCTTGCGTTTTGAGAACTGCTGGGCACCCGGCATGACATCGGCACACGGCGCCAAAGCACAAAGATCGGGGCCGCTCAGTGCTTCGGCAGTCAGATTCGAATCGTACATTGACGCTTGCGCCAATTGCGGTGCGAGCATCAGACTAAAGGAAGTGGCGATCAGCGCCAGAAAACGGAACAACAGGCGAGCGGAAAAATGAATGTGTGTCATAAACCCAGTTGAAAGTCCTGTCGGTACCTGAACCTTCCTCCTTCCCCTTTCTTGACAAAACGAGGGGATTTTAGTTCCTAATGGAAATAAATACCACAAATGGCGGTGAAGACTTCAGTCAGCCGTACGATTAGTTACTGAACTTATTTCATAAATTCGGCCGGTGTCGGGAGTATTTAGGGAATAAATTCTGCAAGATCGACAGGCAGCGATGGCCTGTCGACACAGGCGCTCTGCAGCTTGCATGCGGATACCATGCTAACAACAGAAATTTGAGAGTGGATCAACACTGCGGAAAAAACTCTGATGCTGCGGAGTGTTTTGCACTCCGCAGCCCAACTACATCTGCTTAGCCTTCTACCAGGAGGCGGCTACGCATTTCAAGGTGCAACGCATGGCAGAAGTGCGTACAGTAAATCCAGTATGCACCTGCCCTATCGGCCTTGAAAGTGACCGACTTGGTTTCCTGCGGATTCACGATGAAGTTGACGTTGTGCGTCGGAATTGCACAACCGTGCGTCAAATCCTCAACCTTGTCGTGATTAGTCAGCGTCAGCGTAACTTCGTCACCCTTCTTGATCTTGATGATCGGCAGGCTGAAGTTCGGTGCTTGCGACATCATGCGGATATGGACCTTGTTGCCCTTGCGCTCGATGCCGGCATTTTCCGCCGTAACCTTGTTCGGGAAGTCGTCCATGTTATAGACCTGACGGGTCTTCACGCGGTCGCGACGGACGATGATGGCGTCATGCGGTTCCGGATAAGCGGTATGGTCGCCGATCAGACGCATCTTCTCACCGGTAATGTCGATCAGCTGCTCGGTTTCCGAGTGCAGCGGGCCAACCGGCAGGAAGCGGTCTTTCGAGAACTTGTTACCCGAGTTGAAGTACTTGCCATCGGCTTCCTTCGTTTCGCCCATCGATGTAAAGCCGTGACCCGGCTGATAATGCACATCGATACGGTCAACGATGAACTTGGCAGCCTTATCACCCTTGAAGTGCGCAATCGCCTTGTCAACATTCCACTTGACGATCTGGCTGTCGAGGAACAGGGTCGTGAACGCATTGCCCTTGCCGTCGAAACCGGTATGCAAAGGTCCGAGGCCGATTTCCGGCTCAGCAACGACAGCATCGCGCTCCTTGGCCAGTTCACCGCCAAACCACTTTTGAACCAATGACACTTCGATGACGGTTGCGGTCGGCGACAGCTTGCCGGAGCAGACGAAGTACTTGCCATCCGGGGAAGCATTCACACCGTGCGGATTCTTGCCGACCGGAACGTAGCATGTCAGGGCGGTCTTCGGATCGCCATTGGCTGCTTTGCGGCCATCGACTACCGGCACTTTGGAATCGCCGATCGTGACGAACTTGCCGTCCTTGACCATCTTTTCGATACGCTCGACGTTGAAGAAGACGCAGGCGTCATGTTCAGCAGACATCATGCCGGCCAGGTCAGCGCCATTCTCGACGTTGTACTGGTTGGATGCAGCCAGCTTGCCGTCGTACGAAGTCGCAACCAGGTCCATGTTGCCGTCAACGCGGCACTGCCAGCGCACTTCCATCGTTTCCGCGTCAACGCAAGTAAAGAGCGTACCCCACTTGCTCGGATCGTTCAGATCACGACCATCGTTCGGCAGCGGAATATGGAACTCGGCGCCGCAGAATACGCGGGTCGTGTAGTTGATTTTCTCGTCGACCGGGTCGCGCTTGTCCGGGAACATGCCATGGAAGCCCATCACGTTCGGCAAGAACGTGATCTTGTCGCATTCCATCGTATCCATGCGAACACGTCCCAGACGTGCATGGATCTTGTCGTTGACCCAGAGATAGCGCCCGTCATAGGTGCCATCCTTGTAGCTGCCATGTACGTGGTGGGTGTCGCCCGTGGTGTACTTCAGGGTGCCATCAGCTTTCGTGCCCATGATCGCCTTGGATTCGTTGGTAATGCCCCAACCAACCATCGGATCGATATTAAAGACCGGGATACGACGCAGTTCGCGACCGGACGGCAGGCCGATAACCCGCATTTCGCCAGAGTGACCACCGCTAGAGAAGATGTAATAGTCATCAAGCTGGCCTGGAGCCACATGATCGCCACCACCCGATTTTCCGGCAGGAGCCGCAGCCGCAGGAGCACCTGCCTGCTGGGCTTTGACGTCTTCCTTGCAGCCGGACAGACCGAGCGAGACGCCGGCACCAGCCAACCCTAATAACGCGCTTTTACCCAGGAAACGCCGACGGTTTTCGACCTGCGGTGCGTCTTGGCTGACCTCTGTTTTTTTAGCTTTGTCCATTTCAGATTTTCTCCAGCAAGGACTGTTATCAAAATACGCATGCGGCAATTTGCCGCACCCTTTTACACCTTGCGCATTCTCAAACTTACATCAGAGAAAATAAATGATTCAGATCAAAGATTTCAAAAGAGGTCGGGATTATCAGAAAATGCCTTATTGGCAATAAACGAGTTGACGGCGTAGGTCGGCCTCCAAGAAAGGAGGTGTAGCGCCGAGATTGAGCGCTGGGTTGCAGAATAAACAGTAGGGAGATGCGGAGAATCTCAGCGTAGCTTGCTAGATTACCTCGTCCAGTTTGACGTTGTTTTACGGGGAAACAGGGAAAAATTGAAGAAGCCGCTGGAGTGCCCGCAATGGTGTTTTTACAAGATTTTGACAAACAGGCCAGAAAAATAACCAGCCATGGCGGCATACCGACAAGCGAATTCCGCGAATCTGCAGCGCAAAAAAATCTGTGGGGCGCTTGGAATCGCCCCACAATCTTTCGTCCGTCTATTATTCCTGGCCGCTACCGGGCCGTATCCGCCCGAGCACGCGCGCCGGAGCGAGCTTCCCGAGTTCAAAGACAGGCAATTCAATTGCGTCGAGGGTATTTTTCACCAGCAGGCCGAGCTCGGTATCCCCTTCCATCGCCAGTCGTCGGCTGAAAAACAAGGTATCAGGATCCTCCTGACGACGCGCCAGCAGCAGGAAGTCATGGGCACTGGCGCTGATGGTCAAATCTGGCTCACCTTGGCTGCCGCATGCAGCGAAGCGGCCATTGGTCCATTGAAAGTCAAATGACAATTGCGCGTCCGTTACCTTGATACGAAGCTTCTTGCCGCTCAGGGACTGTCGCACGTCTTCCGGCAAACTGCCGTTAAGCGCAAGATTGAGACCGGTTGCAAACAGGAGCGAGCCGGGATACACCGGAAGCAGAGACAACAGTTTGCCGACTGGCTGGGGCAACAGAAAACGGCTTTGGCTCATGAAAAACCTTCACTAATCAGTAAAAACCACACAACATATTCGCCCGCCACAACCCGGAACAATGCCTAGGCAACCATCTGGTCAAGACCCGGCTTACCGTACCAATAGCCGTTGCAGGGTTGATCCGGCATCAGCGGCTCCATCTGCTTCAATGCTTCTGCAGCAGGAATCTTCTGGTCAAGAACATCACGGAACAATGCAATGATACGGTCGGTATGCTGCGCCTGCGGACTGATGCGCGCGACATCCACGCCCATCTCGCTCATCACCTTCAACTCGCCGATCAGATTATAAACAAGCGCGGATTGCGTCTGAATGCCGTTCAGCGTCAGAAAATGCTGTCCTTCGCGTGTTTTCAGCGCCAAGCCATCGGGATACTCCATGCAGCGGAACTGGCAGTCGTCCTTCGGCAGGTTATGGTGCCGCGCAGTAAAGCAGCGAGCTGAAAATGCCAGCGGCATGCGGCCATAGGCAAACACTTCAGTTTCAATACCAGCTGGGCGGCCCTTTTGCATGTGAACGAGGCTATCCCCGCTCATTTCCAGCGGCATCACCCATCGATTAGCACCAAGACCGGCCATGTACTCGAGTGTTGGCGGATTGAAGATATTCAAATGCGGGCCAGCGGTAAAAGCCACTTTGCCTGCTAGGCAATGTACTGCCCCCATATCATTCGCTTCAACGCCAAACCGGCCGTTTTCGGTAATTCGGTGCAGCGTTGACATGTCAGTCTTGGACTCAAGCAGCGCCTGAGTCGACAGTAAGACTTCTTTGCCTGCTGCAGCCAGCATATCGGCAATATCGGTCCAGTCAGTCAAGCGCAGTTCACGCCGGCGCGAACAGACAGCTTCGCCAAGGTAAACAATGTCAACCGGCGTATTGGCAATGGCCTGGTAAAACTCAAATACCGTATCGCGCGGCCAGAAATAAAGGATAGGCCCCAATGCCAGCTTCAAAATATGTTCTCCAACAAAACGGTGATGCGGCGCTTATTTCCAAGGCCGATGATAAGCACCCAGCGTATGCTGCTGGCCTTCTGCAACCTTGTTCAGTTCGGTCATCCAGACCGGCTTGACAGAATAGCGCTGCGAACTGTCGAGGCAGTTGTCGATTGCTTCGCGCCAGACCTTTGTGACCTGCGCAACATATGCAGGGCTACGCTGACGTCCTTCGATCTTAATCGCACGAACCCCCATCGCCAACAGTTGCGGCAACAATTCCAGGGTATTCAGGCTGGTTGGCTCCTCGATCGCGTAGTAGTTCTCTTCATTGACGTCAAAACGTCCCTTGCAGAGAGTGGGATAGCCAGCATTTTCCCCATCCTCATAGCGATCGATCAATACACCATTAAGGCGCGACTCAAGCCCCTTGGGCGTTTGCTGCCAGCGAACGGCCTTGGCCGGGGAACACACGCCATGCGTGTTGGGCGCCTCGCCTGTGACATATGACGACAATGCGCAGCGGCCTTCAACCATCACGCAAAGGCTGCCGAACCCGAATACCTCGATTTCGACCGGCGTATTTTTCGTGACATGCTCAACCTGCTCCAGCGACAGCACCCGTGGCAGTACCGCGCGCTGTATACCGAAGCGCTCGCGATAGAAATTGATCGCTTCGTAGTTGGTCGCCGAACCTTGCACCGACAGATGCAATCGCAATTCCGGATACTTGTTTGCCGCATATTGCATCAATGCCGGGTCGGCAAGAATGATGGCATCAATACCGGCTTGGGCGGCGCGATCGACCGCATTGCGCCAAGGCGTCCAGTTCTCGGCCTGAGGGTAGGTGTTAAGTGCCAACAGCACTTTTCTCCCCCTGCTATGCGCATACTGAATGCCTTCGGCAATAGCCTTTTCATCAAAATTCAGGCCGGCAAAATTGCGGGCATTGGTCGTGTCACGATAACCGAGATAGACACAGTCCGCCCCATTATCGATGGCGGCTTTCAGGGCCGGCAAACTCCCGGCTGGACAAACCAGCTCCATACGCGAATTCAGATCTGCCACCACGCCCTTGCCAGAAGAGTTATCAAGCGAAGTTATTGTCATTTGCATCAATAAAAAATCACACCGCCGCAACGGCGGCAGGCGAAGAAAGCAAGGTTCCGGCAGCCTTTAGCGGACGTACGCCGTTAAGCAAATATTCAATAAGTTCTTTGGCCGACCGGATCTCGCTACCGAAAGGCAGCTTTTCAGAGCCGCGGAAGAACAAGCCGCGCTTGACGTCACCATTCATTGCGAATGCGAGCTGCGTATCGATGCAGAACTGGCCAGCCTTTGCGATACCGTCGCGCAACCCGCACTGCGCCAGACAGTCGAAACCGACAGTGCACGGCTTCTTTCCAGCCTTACGCTGCAGCTTTTCTTCCTTCTCAAGATAGTTTGCAAGCCAGGGCGTGCGCACGCCGCGTGCCGGAAGGCCGGCAACGCTCATGAAGGTAACGATATCTTCCGGCTTTGCTTCAGCCAGTACTTTCTTGAAGTTGATATGAGCATCGCCCTCTTCGGTCACAGCAAAAGCAGTACCAAGCTGAACGGCACTGGCGCCCATTCCAATCAGCTCGCGCACCTGCTCGTGACTGTTGATGCCACCGGCGGTAATCAGGGGAATACGCTCGCGCTCGATTCCCAGTTCCTTGAACAGTTCGAGCGTTCCTTCCAGCACAGTGGGAAAGGCAAAATGCGGATCGAATACATCATCCGGCTTTGCCGCGCCGAGGTGACCGGCAGCATAACGGGGGTTTTCAATAACAATCGCATCCGGCAGGCGATTTTTGCGCATCCACTTCTTCATGATCAGCGCAATGCCGCGCACATCGGACAGGATAGGAATCAATGCGACGTTCGGGTGTTCGGCAGTTAATTCCGGCAGATCCAGCGGCAAACCGGCGCCGACAACGACCGCATCAATGCCGCTTTCGCAGGCCTGCTTTACGTAATTTGCATATTCTGCGACAGCGCGCATGATGTTTACCGCCACCATGCCAATGCCGTCGGCAAGCGCCTTGGCAGCCTTGATCTCGCGGTCCAAGGCAATCAGATTAGCGCGGTCGATCATGGCCTTATTGCGGGACTTGCCGGTCTGGGCCATGAGATCGGCATGATGCCGACGCAAATCAACGCTGGAGATCGTGCCGACGCCACCCAGTCTGGCCACAGTACCAGCCAGCCGATGCGCAGAAACACCGACTCCCATACCGCCCTGCACAATCGGAAGCAAGGACTTGCCCTTGACTATAAGTGGTTTAAACGCAGTCTCAAGCACAGCAGCCCTTCCGATTTTCATTAAGAAACGTGCGAATGTAGCAAATGCCACACGCAATTTGTTTGATCTCAATCAAGCATTCCGGACTTGACGTCAATTACACCCAAGCGGCGCTTTATCCGCAGCTCGGCTTATATTAAGTTAAGCGCGGTCTGGAAATACTTAATATGAGTTAAGGAAGTCTATTTTGCCGCAATGTGACAATAAGCATCAATTTAAGCGGAAAAATATTTATGACCAGCATTGCTGAATACTTGGGTAGCGACCACAAACGCTGCGATGATTTATTTGCCAAAGCGGAAATAAATGCGGGTAAAAATAAATGGGACGAGGCACAAACCTACCT
>DATFAZ010000128.1:0-5027 GCA_035254105.1 Noviherbaspirillum sp.
GCGTCGATGGCTGGTCCGGTCACGCCGTCGAAGCCGAGTTCTTGCAGTGTTTCCAGCTCCGCTTTGCTGCCGACACCTTCGGCGATCACCTGCAGTCCGATCGACTGCGCCATCGAGCGCACGCCTTTCAGGAACATCTGGTTGCCGGGGTGGTGGTCGATGTCGCGCACGAAGCTCGCGTCGATTTTCAGGTAGTCGATCGCCAAGCCGTGGAAGCGACCGATCTGGCTGAACTGGCGGCCGAAGTGTTCGAGACCGATCTTGCAGCCGCTGCCACGCAGCTCGTCGCAGAACGCGCGGAATGCATCAAAGTGGACCAGTGCACCGTTTTCCGGCACTTCCAGCCACAGGCGATGGCTCACGTCCTGTGCATCCTTCAGTAGCGCGTGCAGGCGCTGGCGGAATTGCTCGTGCTGGATTGAGCGGCCCGACAGATTGATCGCTAAGCCGTGCAGGTTCAAGTCGGCGCGCAGGCTGTCGATGCCCATGCCGACTGCGGCCAAGTCGAGTTCCGCCATCAGGTCCAGGCGCTCGGCCATTGGCAGGAACTGACCTGCCGTTATCCATTCGCCTTCGGCCTCGAATTTCAGGCGCAGCGGACATTCCTTGTGCAACAGGCGGCCGGAAAAATCGACGACCGGGAAGGAAACCAGCCGTGTCCAGCGCTGTTGCTGCGCGTGCCGCAGCATCTCGGCCCACTGATCCGTGCTGTGCGCCTGCGGATGCTTGCCGGTGCTGCCGGTCGTGCGCACATTGCTCGCGCCTGCAGATTCGGCGTCGGCCAATGCAGTGTCGATGCGCGACAGAACGCCGGCCAGGTTCATCCCGTATGCGTAGTCGCCCAAGCCGATGTAAATTTTCGCGCTACCGGCGGTGTAGGTGCCGACTTCCGCGACCAGTGCGTCGAGCAGCTCGCTGGCGCCGGCCTGGGACTGTTCCTCGCCCGGCAGCAGCAGTGCGAAATCCGCGCCGTTCAGACGCCCGGCCAGCGCGTCCGAGTGGCACGCCGCACGCATGCCGACCAGTTTTGCGACGGCACCAAGCAACTGGTCGGTGACAGCGCGACCGAGGTTGCGGTTGATGTCGGCCAGTCCGGCGACGCGGATGAACATCACCGTGCCAGCCGGTGCATCGTCGCTCTCGAGTAGCGATTTCAGGCGTGCCATGAAGTAGGCGCGGTTGGCCAACCCAGTGAGTGCATCGTAATTGGCTTCCCTGCGAACGCTTTCCAGACGTGACGCTTCTTCCGCGAACATCGATTTCAAGCGTGCCACGGCGAAGTTCATCGCCGACGACAATTGCTTGAGTTCCGGCACGGACGGCTCGGGCGAGGTGATGAAGCGGCGCTCGGTGATGGCCTTGGCCTGTTCGATGACAGTGTTCAAGGGGCGCTTCAGGCGGCGTAGGATAAGGGTGCCGAGATAGCCGCCGAGCAGGCCGGCGCATGCCAGCGCAGCAATCATCTGCAGTGTCGACTTCCACAGCGCGTTATACGCAAAGCGGCTGTGGCTGACCAGCGTGACTCTGCCGACCTGCTTCCAACCGTCGCTAATTTGCGCTTCGCCGGCAGGCGCGACGATTGGGAAATAACGCACGAACCATGACGGCACTTCGGACTGCTCGGATCTAGCTTCGCGTTCCGCCAGCGGCTTGCCGAATGGGTCGCGCACGCGGATCGATTCGTAGTGTCCGGAATCGAACATGGCCGCTACCGCTAGGTCCACTTCGATGTTGTCGACGTTGGCATGGCTGAGTGAAAGTGCCAGTGCTGTTGCGTTGTCCTGATTCTTCTGGCGCAGCTGCTCCTGCAGGTAGGCGCGCGCGCTCAGGGTGGAGGCAAGCAGGCTGCCGATCAGCGCCAACAGCGTACTGAGAATCAAGGCAAGCCAAAGCTGGCGGTACATGGACATATAAATTCTTCCTACGGTGTGAAGATGCAGTGCCGCATCAATCGAATCCTTCGCTATGCGCGCGCTGCAGCAAATCTTGCCAACGTGAAAGACGGCCCACGCCGCCCGGACCAGCCTCGGCATTGCCTGACACGCCGGCAAAAATGCCCTGGCTGTTGAAGCTGAAAACCGGCTGCAAGTCGGTGCGGCGCGAGGCGGGGCGGATTTCGGTGACGAGATTGTCCAGCACCATCGGCTCAGCGTCCGGCGATGCATAGAACGCCAGCACCATGTGCGCCTGCTGGATCGAACTGGAAGGTCCCCCTATGCGGGCTTTGACGTAAATGAGCCGTAGCTGCTCGACTGGTACACCGAGCGCAAGCAGGGAAAAGTACTTGGCGATGGAGAAATCCTCGCAGTCGCCCGCGCCCTTGGACAAGGTTTCCATCGGGGTGGCCCAATAGTCGCTCTGGCCCCAGATCTGCTGGTCGTCACCAAATTGAATGCGGCGGTTGAAGAATTCGTTCACCCGGCGCAGCTTGTCGCCGACCGCCATCGCCTGGCCCTCCCTGATCATCAACTGCCAGTCACGAAAAGGCTGCGGATTGTCGCCGCGGTATTTCGTATAAGTTGCTAACAGTCGCCCAACATCAATTGCGACCGCGTGCTCGGATGACAGCACTATGCATCCGGCTGTCAGGACAAGCATCAGGCAAAGCAGCCAGTTCGGTGGACGCAAGCAGGTAGGCAAAGCGCGGAACACGCAATAAGTTGTTGTGAGGCAATCATACCATCCGCTACTTGAACCATCGATAGCAAAAGCATTTGTGTTATTGCGTGAAAAATTTTGTGGCGTCCACTCCCTGGAGCATTACGTCACAGTCGATTCCTAATCAGTGAAATTGAAAAAATTGTTGCCAATAGGAAAAAATGATGGGGATTTACAACCGATTTGTGCTTTTTTCAGAAAATCTTGATATATACCAATATAATTCATAAGTGAAAATATTGTAACTTTTTGTATCGGAGAGTATATGAATAAGCAGTGGTGGGTCGGGATGCTGTTTTTCCCTTTATGCGCAACAGCGCAAGTCAGCTCCT
This sequence comes from Noviherbaspirillum sp., assembly GCA_035254105.1. Classification (GTDB taxonomy): domain Bacteria; phylum Pseudomonadota; class Gammaproteobacteria; order Burkholderiales; family Burkholderiaceae_D; genus Noviherbaspirillum. The sequence goes on from DATFAZ010000128.1 coordinate 2,991, forward strand.
TCAAGGAGACTGCCCAGCGTACGTTACTCTCCAATCCCGAAGTGCAGTCGCGCTACCACGCTTGGCAGGCTGCCAAGGAAGAACGCACCGCCGCCTTCGGCGGCTACCTCCCGCGCGCGGACGTGTCCGCCAGCGCTAGCCGCGAAAACCGCCACGATCCGCTGTCGCTGGCGACCTACAATCAGAACACCGCGACTCTCACGCTGACGCAAATGCTGTATGACGGCTTTGCCACGCGCAACGATGTGCAGCGCTTGGATCATGCTGCGCTGGTTCGGTTCTTCGAGTTGCGCGACACGTCCGAGAGCACGACGTTGGAACTGGTGCGTGCCTATGACGATGTGCTGCGCTATCGCGAACTGGTCGCCTTCGCCGAGGAAAACTATGTGCAGCACCGTGCCCTGTTCGAGCAGGTGCAGCGCAAAGCGCAAGCCGGTGTGGGGCGCCGCGTTGACTTGGAAACCGCTTCCGGGCGCCTGGCACTGGCAGAGTCGAATCTGCTGACCGAAACGGCTAACCTGCACGATGTGACGGCACGTTTCCAGCGTCTGACCGGCACCTTGCCGGCGCGGGACCTTGGAACGGTGCCGGCCATTGCCGACCGCATGCCGGCTGATGTCAATGGCGCCCTGACTACGGCAATCAAACGCAATCCTGCATTGATGGCAGCGCTTGAGAACGTCCGTTCGACCGAGAGTGCGGCTCGCATTCGCTCCGCCAGCTACCAGCCGCGCATCGACTTCCAAGTGCGCAGCGCGTTTGGGCAGAACGTTAGCGGCTATGCCGGCAGCCAGTCGAATCACAGCGGCGGCTTGGTGCTGAACTGGAACCTGTTCAGCGGCGGGGCGGACCTCGCGCGTTCTCGCCAGCTCGCTCAGCAGATCAATGCCGCACAGGATTTGCTCGACAAAGCCTGCCGCGACCTGCGCCAGACGCTTGCGATTGCCTATAACGACGTGCGCAAACTGACCGAACAGATCGAGTACCTCGATCAGCACCAGCTGGCAACCGAAAAGTCGCGCGACGCCTACCGCAAGCAGTTCGATATCGGCCAGCGCACCTTGCTCGATCTGCTCGATACCGAAAACGAGCTGTTCCAGGCGCGCCGCGCCTACACCAACGCCAGCCATGATTTGACCTCCTCGCGCGCGCGGGTGGAAGCAGCCATGGGCGGGCTGATCGCTTCGCTCGGTTTGACGGCGCAGGGCGCCGACGCGCTGCCGGAGTTGGGCAGCGACCAGAATGCGCAGGATGCGGTCAGCCGTTGTCAGGCCGAAGTGCCTGCTAGCTATACAGTGGACAAAGCCGCGTTGAATGCCAAGGCAAACGAACTGGCGAAAGAGTCAATGTCTGCCGCGCCGCCGGCACAGCCCGCTGCTGCGGCACCTGCGGCACCGGCGTCTGGCGTGAAAAAGTCCACAGCCCCGCAAAAGAAGTAGTACTTCTCCGGATCCACCGGGCGGCGCATCCCGGTGCGGTCTGATGTGAACATGTTGATCTCAAATATTCTCGTGGGACAACATTGATGGTAAAGTTGGCGGAGAATCCTGGCCGCCATTTTGCCGGCCAGTGCATGGCAACAGTGCCAGATCGTCGACGGAGAAAATCGTGGCTGAACAGTTAAAGTTGGATGATCTGCAGAGCTACGGCGCACTGTTCGCTCCTGACTCCCCTGCGCCAATGCCGCGCGGCGAGCAGCGGCAGTCGGACCGCAAGTTGGTCGAGTTGGATGGTGTTCTCACGATTGACGGTGTGCCGGTCGATGTCAGGACGGTCGATATCTCCGCGGGCGGTATGTGCGTGCGTTCGCACAGGCAGCTCGCGGTCGGCAAGGAATGCCAGCTTGGCTTTACGCTTGTAGCGGGCGGCAACATGCGCCAGATTGTCGCCGGCGTACAGGTCATCTACTGTTTTTATACCGTCGAACAGGATTTCAAGGTCGGTCTGGAGTTCCTCCATATCGCCGCTGATGCAGCGCGCGACATCAGCCAGTATGTCGCGGCCTGAGCTGCGACAGGCATTCAGCGCGGCCGGATC